>JAZUAQ010000161.1:0-3980 GCA_045638085.1 Oscillospiraceae bacterium | reverse complement strand
GAAGGCGTTGACTACTTCAAGAAGAATCCCGACGGCATTGCTGCATGGTGGGCTGTTGAAGAGGAATGGGCTCCCGACGGAGTTGCCAGCGTTGCCCACTTCAACATTCTCTCCGGCGCAACCGTTCAGCCCTTCGATCCCATTGAGTCCCTGAAGGACGAAAACACCGTTTATTACTGGAACAGCCGCGACGGCTTCATCGTTGAAGAAGAGCCCGAAGAGCCTGTCGTTGACGCTCCCGTTGTTGATGCTCCTGTTGCAGGCGCTCCTGTTCCCGCTGGTGAGTACAGCTACATGGAGACCACTCCCTTCGGCCAGATGCTTTGGACCGTTACCCTCAACGAGGACGGCACCGCTGTCTTTGGTCAGCCCGAGAACGCTGATATGGGCAATCCCACCTGGACTGCAGTTTGGACCGATAACGGCGACGGCACCTTCACCACCGCTGAGTGCGTAGGCGAGGGTCCCCAGATCGCAGGTTTCTGGGAGAATAACTCCATCCTTTGGGCAGCCCTCAACGACGGTAAGGCAGTTCCCGTAAAGAGCGACGACTATGCTGCTCATGTTGCAGAGTATGGCCTTCTCGAAGGCGGCGCCGCAGCTTCCGCTGCCGCAGTTCCCGCAGGCGAGTACAGCTATGTTGAGACCACTCCCTTCGGCGAGATGCTCTGGACCGTTACCCTGAATGAGGACGGCACCGCAGTCTTTGGCCAGCCCGAAAACGAAGGCATGGGCAATCCCATGTGGGACGCTGTCTGGACCGATAACGGCGACGGCACCTTCACCACTGCTGAGTGCGTTGGCGAAGGCCCCCAGATCGCTGGCTTCTGGGAGGATAACTCCATCCTGTGGGCAGTTCTCAATGATGGCAAGGTCGTTCCCGTGAAGAGCGACGATTACGCTGCTCATGTTGCTGAGTACGGCCTGCTTGAGGCTGCTGCTCCCGCTGGCATCGAGCCCGGCGAGTACAGCTACATGGAGCCCACTCCCTTCGGCGAGATCCTCTGGACTGTCACCGTAAACGAAGACGGCACCGCTATTGTTGCTCAGCCTGAAAACGAGGGCATGGGCAATCCCACCTGGACCGCCACTGTTGTGAACAATGCTGACGGCACTTTCACCACCGCTGACTGCGTTGGCGACGGTCCCCAGATCGCCGGCTTCTGGAAGGATAACGGCATCACCTGGATCAACAACGGCGACGGCACCGTTACTCCCGTTGAATAATCCGCGAATCTACAATATAATATAAGCAGATCAAGCGGGGGCGCGTTCGTCGCGCCCCCGCTTTTTAATACTGATTCTTGATAAAAAGATTAAGGATTAGTATAAGACCCATACAAGGGAGAAAATTATGCTTACACTTAAAAATATTACAAAGACATATCCCGGTGTTGTGGCTTTGGATAATGTGTCATTCTCCGTGGCTGACGGCGAGGTTCACGCTCTTCTCGGAGAAAACGGCGCGGGAAAGTCCACTCTTATAAAAGCCATAGCCGGTGCCATTGAGCCGGACAGCGGCATAATGGCCTTTGACGAAAAGGAGTTTAAGAAACTCACCCCCCAGTCCTCTCAGGAGCAGGGCGTTGCTGTTATTTATCAGGAGCTGAATCTATGCCTGCCCCTCACCGTTGCAGAAAACATCTTTCTTGGCAGACCTCAGGCGAAGCTCTATTCTCAGAAGCAGGTCAATAAGCTCGCTCAGGAGATTTTCGACGAATACGGCTTCAACCTCAAGCCCAATGTTCCTGTTGTGTCCCTCTCTCCCGCCCAGCAGCAGCTTGTGGAGATATGCAAGGGCATAAGCAATAACGCGAAAATTATGATAATGGATGAGCCCACATCCGCTCTGGCTACCACGGAGGTTGAGCTTCTTTTCAACGTTATCCGCAAGCTCAGGAGCAAGGGCGTAACCGTCATTTACATATCCCACCGCCTCGATGAGGTTTTCGAGATAACAGACCGCATCACCGTTTTGCGTGACGGCAGGTATGTTGCAACCATCAACACCGCCGACACCGACCGTCAGGAGCTTGTTAAGCTGATGGTTGGCCGTGAGCTTGACCAGAGTCATCCAACTCGCAGTCACGCTCTGGGCGAAGTTGCGCTTGAATGCCGTAATCTCACCGGAAACAGCGTTGATAACATCTCCTTCACCCTCCGAAAGGGCGAGATTCTCGGCATGGCCGGACTTGTTGGCTGCGGACGCACAGAGACAGCTCAGCTTATCTGCGGCGCGGCCCATATTGAAAAGGGCGAAGTTCTTGTAAACGGCAGAAAAGTTAAGATAAAAGCCCCCTCGGACGCCATTGCCGCAGGCATAGGCCTTATCCCCGAGGACCGCAAGGAGCAGGGCTGCATCCTTTTCAACAGCGTTCTTTTCAATACCACACTTATCTGCAACAAAAAGTATATGACTGCCGGTGTTCTTTCCCAGCGCAAACGCAGGGCGGTTGCTCAGGAGTATAAGGATAATCTCAGAATCAAGGTTCCCTCTCTGAGTCAGATGGTGGTGAACCTCTCCGGCGGCAACCAGCAGAAGGTTGTAGTTGCCAAGACCATGGCCGCCGACCTTGACATCATCTTCTTCGATGAGCCCACCAAGGGCATTGACGTTGGAGCAAAGCAGGAGATATATCAGCTCATGAACAAGATGGCTGCGGAAGGCAAGGCCATTGTCATGATATCCTCCGACATGGAGGAGCTTCTGGGCATGAGCGACCGTATCCTGGTTCTCTCTGAAGGCCGCGTGCCCGGTGAGCTCACCAAAGACCGCTTCACACAAGAAAACGTCCTGACGCTTGCGTCCGGTATGGAGGTAATTGCATGATCGAAAGAAATCAGTCTACCGGCGCCCGGATAAAGGGTGCTCTGTCCTACGCATGGCGCGAGGGAACAGTATATATAATTCTTGCTGTGCTGATTATAATGTTCACCATTATAAATCCCGCCTTTTTCAGCAAACGCAACATCTATAACCTCATAAGCGAATCCAGTTATTACATTATCGCCGGCATGGGCATTGCTTTTGTTATGATAGGCGGAGGCATTGACCTTTCCGTCGGCTATCAGATGGCGATGGTTTCCACCACCTCCTTCCTTCTTACCCAGAAGATACTTGAGGCCAGCGGCGGCAGCTTCACCGTGCTCCACATGCTCATCGTTCTGGTATGGGGCATACTTCTTGGTTTTGTGATGGGTCTTATCAACGGCCTTATTGTTACAAAGCTCAAGCTCTTCCCCCTTATCGTCACCATTGCCAGCAGTGAGGTTTTTAAGGGTCTTTGCCTTACCATAACCAACGCAAAGACCTATTCCGGACTTCCCGATGTTTTCCGCTCCCTTTATACCGTCAAATGGCTTGGAATGCCTGTCGATGTATATCTGGCCCTTCTTTGCGTTATCCTTGCTTGGTTCGTCCTGAATAAGACCCACTTTGGCCGTGATGTTCTTGCTGTGGGCGGCAATAGGGAATGTGCCCGTCTCAGCGGCATTAAAGCCGACTTTGTGGAAGCCATGACCTTTGCCATCACCGGCGCGGTGTTTGCTCTGGCAGCCCTTGACATGATGGCCCATCAGAACATGACTTCCGCCAACTCCGGCCCCGGCACCGAATTCACCTGCCTCACCGCTGCCATCATCGGCGGTATCAGCTTCATGGGCGGCAAGGGCAATGTTGTGGGACTTGTTGCCGGTATATTCGTAATGCAGATAATTTCCAACGGCATGCAGATCGCAGGCTGGGGAATTTATCTCCAGTATGCTGTTAAGGGTATAATTCTCCTTGGAGCTATCTCCTTCGATGCCATTAAGAACAGACCCAGACCCACCGTTCGTATTCACAACGATAAGCCCGAGGAGCAAGAAGCAAAAGCAGAGGCGGTTTGATATGAAAAATGAAATGAGCATGCCCCCTTTTGGAGTGCCTCCCATGGGCGGCCCTCCACCTATGCCGGAGATGCCCGACGCGGATATAAGTG
>JAZUAQ010000160.1:0-30553 GCA_045638085.1 Oscillospiraceae bacterium | reverse complement strand
TTTCATCGATCTGCTCCAAGGGCAGCAACGTGAGCATACGAATCCATTTGAGAACGTCTCCATCCTCCACATTCCGCCAATACTGGTAGAAGTCAAACGGAGTGGTCTTGTTGGGATCCAGCCAAACTGCGCCGGAAGCGGTCTTGCCCATCTTCTTGCCCTCCGAGTTGAGGAGCAGAGTGCTGGTCATAGCATGTGCATCCTTGCCCACCTTGCGGCGGATAAGCTCGGTGCCGCCAAGCATATTGCTCCACTGGTCGTTGCCGCCGAACTGCATGTTGCAGCCGTAGTTCTGGTAGAGGTGGTAGAAGTCATAGCTCTGCATGATCATATAGTTGAACTCCAGGAAGCTGAGACCCTTTTCCATACGCTGCTTATAGCACTCAGCGCGGAGCATATTGTTGACAGAGAAGCATGCGCCAACCTCGCGGAGAACATCAACATAGTTGAGATCCATCAGCCAGTCTGCATTATTCACCATCTGAGCCTTGCCTTCGCCGAACTCAATGAAGCGCTCCATCTGCTTTTTGAAGCAGTCGCAGTTGTGCTGAATGGTCTCGCGGGTCATCATAGAGCGCATATCGGTACGACCGGAGGGGTCGCCTATCATTGCGGTGCCGCCGCCGATGAGGGCGATGGGACGGTTGCCAGCCTGCTGCAGGCGCTTCATAAGGCAAAGAGCCATAAAGTGTCCAACATGAAGAGAGTCGGCAGTGGGGTCAAAGCCGATATAGAAGGTGGCCTTGCCGTTATTTACCATCTCTTTTATTTCTGCCTCGTCTGTAACCTGAGCTATAAGTCCGCGGGCGACGAGTTCTTCATAAATTCCCATTTTCATCTATCTCCTTATTTGTTTTTATATTTTTCTATTATTTCAAGAGCCATCTCGGCAGCTTCCGCGATGCAGGTGCCGCAGAGGGTCTTTTCATACTTTTCAACGATGTCACCGCACATCAATGTGCCGAAGCGCTCCTTGAAGCGCTCTTCCATCTCAAGGCTCAATTCCTTGGCATCGGGGCGGGAGGGGTTGGGCTTTTCCCCATCCATGCAGGCTGCGCCTATACTCATAAGAGCACCTGTCAATGCTCCGCAAACGGACTGAATATACATTCCGCCGCCAAAGCCGTAGCCAAGGTTGGCATTTTCAAGACCCAGACCGCTGGCATGAGCGCAGGCACGGAGCACGCACTGGCAGCAGTTATAGCCCTGAGCGTGGAACTCTTTGCCTGCATCGCCGGCGCTTATATTCAGCATTGCAGGGCGCATAACCCTGATTTGATTCTCGCTCTCTGCGCTGAGCACATATTCGCTTCCGCAGTAGCGAACATTTTCCTCGCCGATTACTTTTGCGAAATCAACCACGGAAGAAATATTTTCAAATCCGAAGCCCACACCGGAATAGTGCATCGGTATGGTAACCTTGGGAGAAAGCTGCTTGACTATTGCGGCCGCCTCCTGGCTGCCCACAGTATAAAAGCCGCCAACAGGAAGCATGAGGCAGTCTAGATTTCTCAACTTATCAGCCTCAGCATCAGTAAGCACGCGGCCAATATCGCCCATATGCGCTACTTTCAATCCGCCGAAGTCAAAAATGCGGACAGTGTTCATTCCTCTTTTACTTCCGTCGGCATCGTCATGAGGAAGAACCATTTCCTCAAGCGCAAAATTTTGCTCGCAGAGCCCTTCTGTTTCCACGGCAGGAAGATAAGCGTGGTCATCGTGTCCGTGGCTGCAGTAGACAAAATCGGCCTTTTCGCGCATATCGAAAAGTCCGGGTACCATGCCGTCTTTATAAGGGTCAAGTACAATTTTGCTGCCCTTATATTCAAGAGCAAAACAGGCGTGTCCCACATAATTGATTTTTACGCAGTTCATAACGATCCCCTTTCGGAAAATAAAAAAGTCCTCTGCCCCATGCGGGACAGAGGACGCCAATAAACGTGTTACCACCTCTGGTTCGGAAAAATGTCGCCATTTTTCCCTCACGGAGTTTTTCATAAACTCCAGCGCTTTAACGGGCGCACCCGTCGCAGCCTACTCGCTCAAAGCTTTCGGTGCGCCGCTCCGCGCTGTATTCAGCCTTCCTCCCTCTCCCCCTTCCAGCAGCACGGGGTCTCTCTGGGCAGGTTGAAAAGCCTACTTCTGCGCATCATCGCATTAACAAAGGGATTATATAGTTTTTATCCGCCTTTGTCAACGGTTCAAACCTTAATTTTTCTGCACTCCAGATAATATCTTTTATCCTCCGCATGGCCGATGGAAAAGCTCTTTTTGGGGAAAGCTCCGCTCTCTATAATAGAGGGGAAAAGCTCACCCTTTTCCATCTTGGGCAGCAGTATGCAGGCGCAGCCGCTGCGTCTTCCCATGGCAATAGCTGTATCATCATTATGGATATAATCTATCTTTCCGCCATAGCGGCTCAGATATGCCTGACAGAATTCCTCCGCCTTTCCTATAAGCTCACCTATGGTGAGACCGCTGACTGCAAGGTGCTTTTCCTGCGCACCCGCAATCAAGCTTATGGTGTGGCTTTTTTCGGAGACTCTGCTTTGCTCCTCCCACCACTTTTCTGCTTCGGAAATGAAGTTCTCGGAATTAGTTTCAAATAGCACCTTATGTATAGGCTCAAAGGTGATAGCTTCATCGTGGATATTGACTATCTCAACAAGGCTGTATCTGGCGGGATGAGTTTCCCTTTCCGTCTCGCTGAGATTTTCTTTTATTTTCTCCCAGCATTTTTTTGCAGTGGCAAGACTATGGTTGCCGTCTCCCATAGCGAAAATTGCGGGAGCCTTCTCACCATAGCGCTGACGGAGAGCTTCTTCATCCGCCAGTGCATCGATGACTTTTTCCAATGCTGCTGCATTTTCCCCGGAAACCTTGTAACCGCAGATTGCGCCACCGTCTGCATTGAGGGTGAAATCATAAATTCTGCTCAGGCGCTCTTTCATATTCTCAAGACTGCCGAGAACAGTATCATCGGCATCGTCGATAAACACCATTATATGGGGCATTTCAAGGCTTGCGCCCTCACGCACACGCACTCTGGGAGGCAGACGATCTTCAACCGTGCCCTCGGTAGCGCGGATGGGGGACTCGGATGCGGCGGAATAGTCATACTTTTCAAGATCAAGCACACCCATAAGTCCGCGGCGAACAGCACCAGAGGCAAGGCTGCGCTCCACATATATATAGCATTCTTCCGTCTCTTCAAAAATGTCTGCGGCGAGATACTCATCCATACGCTTATTTATCTTTTCCGCCTCGGCAAACTGGTCACATTTATCCAAATAGGCTTCAGGCAGCATAAGATGGAGCGTGCTTGGCACACCCTCTGTCAGCTTTTCAAGGCTCTCCCAATATTCCGTCTGGGAGGAAAACTGGTCGCAGGCAACAACACTCCAGCGGTGCATATCCTGAGCCTTTGGCAAAAGAATCTTTGCGGAAGAAAAAATCTTGCTCATATTTTTCCTTCCCCCTTCCCTCTTTACTTCGTTTTTCAAATTCTATCACAGCGCCAAAAATTGCGCAAGAATACCGCTGATACTTTTTGTCGAATTTAAATCGCTAAAGTTTGGTCATAATAACGAAGTAAAAACACACATTTAATATGGACATTTTATAGAATTAGGCATATAATGTGAAAGTCATTAACGATTTAATGAGCAAAATAGTTTTCAGGAGAGATTAAAATGAAAAGAGAAAGATTGGGAAGCCGTCTTGGCTTTATCCTTCTGAGCGCCGGCTGCGCCATCGGCTGCGGCAACGTTTGGAAGTTCCCCTGGCTCACCGGTCAGAACGGCGGCGGCGGATTTGTTCTTATCTATGTCCTCTGCCTCATTTTCCTTGGTCTGCCCGTTATGGTTATGGAATTTGCTATGGGACGCGCCGCTCAGGCCAGCCCCGTGCGTATGTATCAGAAGCTCCAGAAACCCGGCAAGAAGTGGGGCTTTATGGGTTATCTGTCCCTGCTGGGCAACATCTGCCTTATGGCATTCTACACCGTTGTCACCGGCTGGATGATCTATTACTTCTATAAGTTCCTCGTTGGTCAGCACGTGGGTCTCGGCTTTGTAGGCATGATCACCAACCCCGGCGTCAATGTCGGCTTCCTTGCCATCGCCGTTGTTGTTGGCTTTATAATCCTCAGCTTCAACCTTCAGGGCGGTCTTGAAAGAGTTACCAAGTATATTATGGGCGCTCTTCTCATCCTTATGATCGTTCTTGCAGTCCGTTCCTTCACCCTTTCCGGCGCTGCCGAGGGTCTTAAGTTCTATCTGCTGCCCGACCTCAGCGAAATAAAGGGCACCACCGTTGTTGCCGCAATGAACCAGGCCTTCTTCACCCTGTCTCTGGGCATTGGCTCTATGGCCATTTTCGGAAGCTACCTGGGCAAGGAGCGCTCCCTCCTCGGTGAAAGTGTTAACATCGTTATCCTTGATACTTTCGTTGCAATCACCGCAGGTCTCATCATTTTCCCCGCTTGCTTCACCTACAACATGGAAGCCGGGGCAGGTCCCGGACTCCTTTTCGACACCATGGCAACCGTATTCTGCCAGATGGACGGCGGCCGCATCTGGGGCACTCTGTTCTTCCTCTTCATGGTCTTCGCCGCTCTTTCCACTGAGCTTGCAGTTTTTGAAAATATTCTCGCCTGCATCCGTGAGCTCACCGGCTGGAACCGCCCCAAGGGCTGCATTGTCTGCGGCATCGGCATTTTCATCATTTCCATCACCACCGCTCTCGGTTACAGCATTTTCAAGTTCCAGCCCTTCGCAGACGGCTCTGCATGGCTTGATCTTTGGGACTTCATCGTCAGCTACAACCTGCTGCCTCTGGGCTCTCTGGCCATTGCCCTCTTCTGCTGCTATAAGTTCGGCTGGGGCTGGGATGCCTTCCTGGCTGAAGCCAATGCAGGTAAGGGTCTTAAGGTGCGCGGTTGGATGAAGTGGATCTTCCGTTACCTCGTTCCCGTAGTAATCATCTTCATCTATATCTACGGTCTTGTAACCTTCCCCTGGAAGTGATTCAAAATTTTATAAAAGTGCACGGATTAAATTCCGTGCACTTTTTTTGTGGAAAAAATCTTGATTATAAGCTATAATGATTTCATTAATGACAAAGGATTTTCAGACTATGGCAAATATAATCGAAATTACAGATTTCAATGATCCCCGACTGGATATATATGCAAGGCTCACGGAAAATCAGCTCCTCAACAGAGAGCATCCCGAGGATGGCATATTCATCGCGGAGAGCCCCAAGGTGGTTGAAAGAGCCTTGGATGCGGGCTTTGAAGCCGTAAGCATCCTCACAGAGCGCAGACATATCGAGGGACAATCCGCCCACATACTTCTCCGCTGCGGCGATGTTCCCATTTTCACAGCGGAACTTGAAGTGCTCACAAAACTGACGGGCTTCAAGCTTACCCGCGGACTTCTCTGCGCCATGAGACGGAAAAGCCTCCCCACGCTGGAAGAGGTCTGCACAGGCACAAGGCGCCTTGCTGTTTTGGAAAATGTTGTTAACCCCACAAATATAGGCGCTATCTTCCGCTCCGCAGCCGCCCTTAACATGGATGCCGTATTGCTGACCCCCGCCTGCTGCGACCCTCTCTACCGCCGTTCAAGCCGTGTCAGCATGGGCACTGTTTTCCAGATACCATGGACATATCTTGGCGAGGATTGGCACGTACAGCTCAAAAATATGGGCTTTAAGACCGTTTCCATGGCGCTTAAGGAAGATAGCCTCAACATTGATGACCCCCGCCTTGCCGCAGAAAAACGGCTTGCAGTTATCCTCGGTACAGAGGGCGACGGACTTGCCGACAGCACCATCTGCGACAGTGATTACACCGTCTGCATTCCCATGAGCCATGGAGTTGACTCCCTCAATGTTGCCGCCGCAAGCGCAGTTGCATTCTGGCAGCTTGGAAAAGAATAAATTCAAAACGGCAGGAGCTATCCTGCCGTTTTTTGCCGCTGTCGCATATAGGTCAAAGGTTTGACCTTTGAATCAAAGGGTGATAACATTATCAAAAAAGAAATCCACGGAAAGGAGGCGGACAGATGGAGCGTACATATCTATGCATAGACTTGAAATCTTTTTATGCCAGCGTTGAGTGCATAGAAAGAGGTCTTGACCCCATGCGGACAAATCTCGTTGTGGCCGATGTCTCCAAGACGGAGAAGACCATTTGTCTTGCCGTTACTCCTTCCCTTAAAGCCTACGGAATTTCGGGAAGAGCCCGCCTTTTCGAGGTCATTGAGCAAGTTAAACATATAAACTCCCGCCGCACGCGTTTTTGTCCCGGCGGTGAATTTTCAGGACGCTCCTCTGATGCCGATAAGCTGAAGCAGCACCCTGAGCTGGAGCTTGATTTTATTGCTGCTCCCCCAAGAATGGCCCTCTATATGGATTACAGCAGCCGCATATATCAGGTTTATCTCCGTCATATCGCCCCCGAGGATATTCATGTTTACTCCATAGACGAGGTTTTTATTGACCTTACGCCCTATCTTCCGTCCTCCGGTCTTACAGCCCGACAGTTTGCCAAAATGCTTATAAAGGAAGTTTTAGAGGCCACGGGAGTCACCGCCGCCGCAGGCATTGGTTCCAATTTGTATCTGGCCAAAATAGCTATGGACATCATGGCAAAGCGTGTTGCTGCAGATGCAGACGGAGTCCGCATTGCGCAGCTTGATGAGCAAAGCTACAGACGTGAGCTTTGGTGCCATCGTCCCCTTACGGATTTCTGGCGGGTGGGACGGGGCATTGCAAAGAAGCTTGAAGCCCACGGACTTTTCACTATGGGTGATGTTGCCCGCTGCTCTCTTGGCGAAGCGGGAGACTTCCATAACGAGGAGCTTCTCTATAAGCTTTTCGGAGTCAACGCAGAGCTTCTCATAGACCACGCATGGGGCTTTGAAAACTGCACAATTGCCGACATCAAAGCCTACCGTCCTTCCACAAACAGCATTTGCTCTGGGCAGGTTCTCACAAGCCCCTATACCTTCGAAAAAACTGCCCTTGTCATACGCGAGATGCTGGATTTGCTTACTTTGGAGCTTGTGGACAAGGGACTTGTAACCGACCAAATCGTGTTGACAATCGGCTACGATATTGAAAATCTCACAGATCCCGTCCGAAGAAAAGCCTACACGGGAACAGTCACCACGGATTTTTACGGACGCAAGGTTCCCAAACACGCCCACGGCACAGCAAATCTCGGCAGGCACACCGCCTCCACGAGGCTCATTACCGATGCGGTTATGGAGCTTTTTGAGAGAATATGCGACGAAAATCTTCTTGTGCGCAGGATAAATATTTCCGCAAATCACGTGCTTTATGAAGACAGCGTTCCCGACACATCAGTCCCTGAGCAATTTGACCTTTTCACCGACATTGAGGATCTTGAGCGAAAGCGCCGGGAGGAAAAAAATGCCCTTCTCCGTGAAAAGAGGCGCCAGCAGGCTCTTGTGGATATCAAAAAGCGCTACGGTAAAAACGCCATTTTGAAAGGTATGAACTTTGAAGAAGGCGCCACAGCCAGAGACAGAAACAGCCAGATAGGCGGCCATAAGGCATAAACGATTTACGAAAGGAGGAAAACCATGCCAGCGTCCGATAATCCCTATCGCTATGACGATATTATTCATCTCCCCCACCCCACATCAAAAAAACATCAGCGTATGAGTCGCGAAAACCGCGCGGCGCAGTTTTCCCCCTTCGCCGCTCTCACGGGCTACGATGCCCTTGTTGACGAAACCGCGCGGCTTACGGAGGTGCGCGCCGAGCTGGACGAGCAGCAAAAATCCGCCCTTGATGAAATTTTGCGACAGCTGCTTGAGCATATAAGCGAGAAGCCCGAAATAGGCATAAGATATTTCGTCCCCGATTTAAGGAAATTCGGAGGCGAGTATATTGACCACCGAGCTAAGCTATGCCGCATAGACCCTTTCGAAGGCAGCCTTCTTTTCGAGGACGGCTTAAAAATCGCCATTGAAGATATCTTTGATATCCAAAACCCTTATTCCAATTCCATATAAAGATAAAAGCTCTGTGCCTCACAGCACAGAGCTTTTTCTTATTTTATCTTTTTGCCGTCTTCAAACGCATTTGCCACGACATCACCCAGTGAGAGATAAGTATGGTTGACGGGGTCAAAGCATATGGGCTTGAGCTTTTGGGGGTCTATTTTCCCCTCTGTAAGCACGCTTTCATCGGCAAGGATATTGACGATTTCACCTATGAGCAGCTCGCTCTTCGTGTCATAGCTTACGAGGCGGCATTCCAAGGTCATAGGAAGTTCATCGATTATGGGAGCATCCACACTTTCGCTTTTGGTGGCATGCCAGCCGCAGCGGGAAAATTTATCGGCAACCGTATTGCCCGAAACTATGCCCACATAGTCTGCCTCCACAGCATTTTTCTCATCCGCCATGCTGACGGTAAAAGCTCCTCTTGAGAGAATATTCTTCATGGTCTTATGACCCTGACTCACATAAATGGCTATGCGGTTTATATCCGCAGCACTGCCCCAAGCCGCATTCATTGCGTTGGGAGTCCCCTCCTCGTCATAGGAGGCGATTATAAGCACGGGCATGGGAAACAGGAAGGGCTTTGCGCCGAAGGATTTTCTCATATTACACCTCTCCGAAGGCATCTTCAATATAGCCTATATACATATAGTGGGCAGGATGGGAGGCGTAAACTCCCTCTCGCCATTTTTCGGGCACGCAGTCAACATCAAATTGCTGAGAGAAAACCTTTCTGCAGACGAAAGTCAGCTCCGACTGAGCAAATCCCACGCCCTTTTCAAGCTTAACTGGAGTGAGGGTGGTTTTTGCCATCTTGTCGCCGTCTCTGCCGGAGAGGGTGCCGAGAATTTCAGCATCCTTTCGGTTTGCCTCAGGGAGGAAGCTTATGACGAAATAGTCGTTTTTCTCCATAAACTCAAAGGTATATCGGTCTGGGCGCACATAAATTGTCACCGCGGCTCCGGGATGTTCCCAGACATTGCCCAACATGCCCCAGCTGAGGGTCATGCAGTTATAATCATCAATGCTGCCTGCGGACACGATTGCCCACTGCTCACTGAATTTTCTGAAAACATCATATCTTGCGTCCAGAAAATTTTCTTTTGTTATCTTTTCAGCCATAAAATCCACCTTTTTTAATCTCTTCTCAGTGCATCGATGGGATTGAGATTTGCAGCCTTAACGGCAGGTACAAGACCGAAGACAAGGCCGATAATCATAGAAAAGACCACGGAAATTACTATTGCGGGAACGGATATTGCAACGGGGATGCCGTTGGTTTTGGAGATAAGCTCCGCAAGGGCAATTCCGATTATAACGCCGATTATTCCTCCAAGGCTTGTAAGCACCGAGGCTTCCGTAAGGAACTGAAAGCGGATGCGGCGCTTCTTTGCTCCCAAAGCCTTCTTAAGACCTATCTCGTTGGTGCGTTCTGTAACAGAGACAAGCATTATATTCATAACGCCGATGCCGCCTACAAGCAGAGAGATACTTGCTATCCAGATAAGCTGCTGATTGGTGGAGGAACTCATCTCCTGAAGCTGCTGAGCCTGCTCAAGAAGATCCTCGCTGCGATAGGAAAAGCGGCTTCCGCTCACTTCCTCGCTTCCGTTCTCTGCTCCGTCTTCGGGAATTTCACTGCTCAGGAAAGTATCACCTGCTATCTGGCTCTTACTGAGATAATCCGCAACGCCTTTGCCTGCTTTGGTCATGGCATCGGTGCTTTCCGCACGGACGGCAACGCTCTGAGGCTCATCGAAGCGGTAGACTATGGGCCAGCTTGTATAAGGCATAAACATTGAGCCGCCCGAGGTATCTGTATACATATAGTAGTCTTCAAAGCTGGTGATATGAGGCACAAAGGCTGTGCCCTTTTCCACCATTCCGATAACGGTGAAGGGCTCTCCCTGCATCTCAACGGTTTTGCCGATGGGGTACTCGCCCGGGAAAAGGCTTGCCGCAGCCTTTTTGTCGATGAGAAGCACCTTGCGGAAGGAGTCGAAATCCTCGGCGGAAAAATTCCGTCCGTAGCTTATATGGTAGTCATTGACATCCATATAGGCGCTGTCCACACCGAAGACGCCGCCGCTGAAGCTCAGTTTTCCTGCGCTGACGCCATCGCTCCACTGGCGGGAGGTATAAAATGAGACCTTTTCAACACCGTCAAGGGCTTCAAGTTCCCCTCTCACATATTCCTCTATAACGGAGACCTCTGCGGGAGGGCTATTATAACTCATATCGTAGACATAGCTATCCTCATAAAGCTGCACGGTTACAACATTGCTGCCGGAGCCTATGAGGTTTTGCTTTATCTGCTCATTGGTACCTTTTATGGTGGAAACAATAGTTATAATTGAGGCGATGCCTATGATTATGCCCAGCATCGTAAGGACAGAGCGCATTTTATGCCCCCAGATTCCCTGGAAGGCAAGTCTTATATTTTCCATAGCCGCTCCTCCTTAATATCCATAGAGGGTTTCCCAAGTACCCTCCTGAGTGGGAGCGCCTTCTTTAACTTCCTTTCCATATGGGAAAGCAAGGTAATCCTCCGCGCTTATACCCTCAACAACTTTGGAGTATTCGCCCCAAAGCATACCGCCAAGACGCACTCTGCGTTTTACCAGAAGTCCATCCTCGCCGCGAACATAGACATAAGTGGATGCGCCCTCGCTGATAACAAAGGCGTTATTCACATAGAGGCTGCCGTGCTGTCCTTCTCCCTCACCCTGGCGGAGAGTTGTGGAGACATAGTATCCGTCCTGAAGCATGGCGGATTCATCAATAAACACCTTGTAGGGATAGTAGGAGATGTTCTGGGAGCCGCCGTAATAATAGTTCCCCTCCTCCTGAGGGAAGGGCTGGATTTCCACGATGGTGCCTTCATAGTTCATGCCGGTGTCCCAACTCATAACATCAACTTTCTGTCCTACGCTGATGCTTTCAAGGTCAAGCTCGCTGACACTACCCATCACATAGTAGCCTCCGCCGCCTGAAACCTTCATGAGAGGCAGACCTTCCATTCTCGCGATCTCCTCATCCATGAGTCCCTGCACGGTACCGTCAAATTCAGCTTCGATTTTTCCGTCATCGGCTTCCTTTTCCATGATTTTGTACTCAGCCTCGCCCATCTTGATGGAAAATTCAAGTTCCTTTATCTCGGCCTGCTTGGCAACACGCATGCTGTGGATTTCCGTTGCAGTAAATCCGGAGTTCCATATAACATTGCTTCCGCCGCCTCCGCCGCCGTGGACGGGGGTGAAATAGGTGAAGCGGTAAACAGTGCCACCGGGGCTTATAATCTCTCCGTTTTCATCCTCTACTGCAGCGCTGGTGACCTTAACAAATTTCAGGCCAAACTCCTGGGTCACCGCGCCTTCATTGCTGTCCTCCTCCGTGTGCTGGAAAACAACGTAAAGGCTATCCACTCCTCTGCCGTAAAACAAAGCCTCAATCATAAGCTCATCAACCATTGCCTTGCTGCGAAGCCAGCAGTAAAGAGGTGTGAGAGAGGTGTCGCCCTTGCCCTTATAGACAACATAGTCCTTGCCCTCAAGCTCAAGGTCGGATATTTCCGTTTCGGGCTCTTCAGGCTCCGCCTCGGGATCAGGAGTGGGCTCGGGCATATAGTAGATAGGTACATAGCTGTTTATAACAGCAAGCTCGCGCTTTGCGGTCTGGAGATCAACCTTATCCTGCTCAACGCTGAGCCACTTGCGCTGAAGCTCTATATCGCTGAGAGTTGTGTCATAGGTCAGCAGCACATCGCCTTTTTTGACGCTCTGTCCATCTTCCACCAATATTTCCGTAACAGTCTGGGTGGAGCTTAGATAAACGGGCTGCACCTTGTCGGTTGTTATCTGTCCGCTGCTCTCTCCCGAGCCTTCATAATAATCCGCCATTCCCGAAAGTCCTTCGGCAAGACTATAGACATAAACGCTCTCTGCATTGAGCTTGGGTAGATATACATAGGCGCCTGCAGCCGCAGCAATTAAAATTGCAGCAGCCACCACAAGCCATATCCAGACTTTTTTCTTCTTTTTAGCATTTTTCATCGCCGCTGCCCTCCTCCGAATCCGTTATAAGACAGCCGTCGAGAATTCTATAAATCTTATTTGCTCTTTCGGCAACAGCCTGCTCATGGGTGATCATTATAATGGTCATGCCGTTTTCACTGAGGCTACGGAATATATCCATAATCTGATTGCCCGAGGCGGTGTCCAATGCGCCCGTAGGCTCGTCCGCAAGCAGCAGGCTGGGATTTGTCACGATGGCTCTTGCTATTGCAACGCGCTGGCACTGTCCGCCGGAAAGCTGATTGGGCATAAAGCTCATTCTGTCTTCAAGGCCTACGCTTTTAAGTGCCTCCGCGGCTCTTTCGCGGCGCTGCTTTTGAGGCACGCCCGCATAAAGCAGGGGCAGGGCAACATTATCCAGGGCCGTCATTTTGGGCAGAAGATAGAAGTTCTGAAAGACGAATCCGATATATTTATTGCGGATATCCGCAAGGGCATTATCGTCCATAGCGCCTATATCCTGTCCATCCAGAAGATAAACGCCCTCGCTTGCCACATCGAGGCAGCCTATAAGGTTCATAAGGGTGGTCTTGCCGCTGCCCGAAGGCCCCATAATGGCAAGGTATTCGCCCTTTTCAACCTGAAGGCATATATCCTTCAGCACGGGAACGGAATTTTTCCCTCGGCTGTAGTTTTTATAAATGTGCTCTAACTGCAAAATCATTACTGTTCCTCCGCACTGCCGGCAAAATCGGAAACATTACGATAGCTTACCTGTGCTCCCTCTGTGCAGCCGCTGTCGGTGGGGTCTGCCACATAGTCCTCAGCGGAAATACCCTCCAGCACCTCATAAGTGAAGTCCATGCCGTCATACATACCCAGCACAACACTGCGAATAGTCAGCTTGCCGTTTGCATCTGCCACATAAAGCTCTGCCGTCATGTTGCCGGCTTCGTCATAGTTGAAGGAGGCGAAAAAGCTTTCGGGAATCCAAAGACCTGCTTTATCCATTGCGGGAGCTATTTCCACATAGAGATGCTGTCCAAGAAGCAGACCCTCGGTGGTATCGGGCTCAACGAAAAATACATAGTTGGTACTGTCTGTCATAGGGTCAACTGGACCATACCAATAGCCATCCTGATTTTCGGAAGGCTCATCGGTATCGATGCTTGTAACGGTGCCTTCCCAGTAAACGCCCGCTTCAACCCTTGAATATGCGCGGACTCTCACGCCGGGCATAAGCCCCGCATTTATATTCATCTCATTGAGGCTGCCCTTTATTTTATAGGCCCCCTCCTGCTGAATGGTAATATAGCTCTGGGAAGTTTCTTCCTCGTTTATGGCGCGGATAGTGCCGTCCACAGGGCTTACCACATCCACATTCTGCAAGGTCTCCTCGATGTCGGCAATGGAATTTTCCTTTGCAATCATCTGGTACTCAATCTCAAGAATGCTGGTTTTCAGAGTGTTTATTTCCAGAGTGAGGCGGGACTTATCCACCTCGTTATAGGTGCGCTGAAGCTGTTTTTCAAGCTTATCAAGCTGCTCTTTATAGCCGGCCAGCTCGTTTTTCATTTTCTCCAGCTCAAGGCGCTGCTTCTCCAAATCAAGCTCAAGAGCTTCGAGATCATAGTTAAAAAGCTTGTCTCCCACCTTAACGCTGTCGCCAACGGCAACAAAAAGCTCCTCCACGGTTTTGGTGGAGTCCCTTTTAATCTCCGTTACATTCTCGCTGACCACCATGGCGGCATATCGCTCACCCGCAAGGGATGCGCTTATAAGAGAGTCTGCACGCTGAACGGCAATTCCGCCATCCTCCTGTGCGCAGGCGCAAAGAGCAAAGGCCATTGCAGCGGCACAGATTAAAGAGACAATTTTCTTGAGCATTTCGTGGTCCCTCCATGAGAATTTTATATCAATTATATCATACCGCGCTGAGGCGGAATATTCAATATAATCGGCTTTAAGATTTCATTAATCTTTTTGCCTGACACAACATTATAGACGGAATTTTTACAGGAAAGTTGCAGGACCGGCAAAAAGGATGTATAATTTTTCTAAAGGAGAGATTTTATGAACTACAAGCTTATTATTTCTTATGACGGCAGCCGATACGACGGCTGGCAAAAGCAGGGCAACACCGACAACACCATTCAGGGCAAGCTTGAAGCCATTCTCAGAAGTATCAGCGGAGAAGAGGTTGAGCTTCACGGAGCGGGACGCACCGATGCCGGAGTCCACGCCTTGGCTCAGAGCGCCTCCTTCCGCCTTTCCTCTCCCCTGCCCTCAGAATTTATCCTTCAGCAGCTTAACTTCTATCTGCCCGAGGATATTGCCGTTTTAAGTGCAGAGGTGGCGCCGGAGCGTTTTCATGCACGATTAAACGCAAAGGGCAAGCTTTACCGCTACAGCATCCGTATTGGCGGCACACCCGATGTTTTCAAGCGCAAGTATCAATATCGCATTGATGCCGAGCTGGATATAGACTCTATGAAAAAAGCAGCTGCGCTTCTTGAGGGCTGCCACGACTTCCGCGCTTTCTGCTCCAACAAGCGCTATAAAAAATCTACCGTGAGAACAATCCATAGCATAACTATTTCCCTTGAGGGTGCAGAGCTGAATATAAGCTATCACGGCGACGGTTTCCTCTATAACATGGTGCGCATACTCACGGGTACCCTTCTCGAGGTGGGTCTCGGAGAGAAGAAGGCTGAGGATATTCCCGCCATTATGGAGTCTCTGGACAGACAGCGCTCCGGCAAAACCGCTCCCGCACAAGGGCTTTGCCTTGTAAGTGTTGAATACTGAAAAAACGCTGTAATCCTCCTTGGATTACAGCGTTTTGTTTTTATATATGGATTACACCAAGAGTAAGAAGACTTACTATGATGGCGGCAACCACAACTCCTCCGAATATTGCGGGAAGCGATTGTTTTAGATTCATCCCCATAACGGCTGCTACCAAAGCGCCTGTCCATGCGCCGGTACCGGGAAGAGGGATTGCAACAAGAATAAGGAGACCCCAGAAGCGGTATTTTTCAACCATACTCTTTTTGGATTCCGCCCTTCTTTCAAGACCCTCTATTATTCTGTTCAGCCAGGGAATTTTCCGCTTAAGCCACTGGAAAACTCTGGTGGTAAACATTATCAAAACGGGAATCGGCAGCATATTGCCAATAACCGATGCTATTGCAGCCATAGTTACATTCAGTCCCATTGCGGTGCCAAAGGGTATGCCTCCGCGAAGCTCCACAACGGGGAGCATGCTGACAAGCATAGTGAAAACAAACTCACCGCTTATGCTGTTGTTAAGCCATTCCAAAAGTTCCATATCTGCCTCAAAAAAGTAATTAATAAATCATCACGAAGGGTATTATATCAAATTTACAAAAAACTTCAAGTGGACATTGCTGCGCGCTTGCTACAACAAGGCTGATGTGGTATAATTTCGGCAATATATTTTGAAGGAGTTACTATTATGGCTTCTGATTTCAGGCATGTATTCTCCCCCTTCCGGGTTAAGGGTGTGGAGTTCAAAAACCGCATAGAAAGCGCCCCCATCTCCCCCAAGCTCACCACCACAGATGGCTGCGTAACCACCGAATTTCTTGAGTTTTTCCGCCCCATCGCCCGTGGCGGCCCCGCAGTTGTCACCATCGGCAACTCCGCCATTGACCTTTCTGAGTCTCAGGATGAGACCCGCCATGCCGATCTTGGCAACGATGACGGCATTCTCGGTCTCAGCCGCTTTGTGGATATGTGCGATAACTACGGCGCACAGGCTTCCATCGAGGTTAACCACTCCGGAATGGATGCTGTTTATGACTTTACCCATAAGCCCCCCTACGGCCCCAGCGCCTGCTACACCGCAGACGAGCTCCGCCGCGCAAAGGAGGCTGGCCGCGAGCCGGTTGCCGTCATAGAGATGGACCAGGAGAAGATTGACGAAACTGTTGAAAAATTTGCCGATGCTGTTTTGCGCTGCAAAAAAGCAGGCTTTAATATGGTGCTGCTCCACGGCGGTCACGGAAACCTTATTCCCCAGTTCCTCAGCCCCTTCAGCAACCATCGCAGCGATAAATACGGCGGCAGTCTGGAAAACCGCGCACGCTTCCCTCTTGAAGTGCTTGAAGCAATTCGCAAAAAGGTTGGTCCCGACTTCATCCTTGAATACCGAATCTCCGCAACCGAGTTTGTTGAAAACGGCATGAACGCCGACGAAACTATCGAGTTCGCAAAGATGATTCAGGATAAAATCGATATCCTCCATGTCAGCGCCGGAATGCGCGCCGTTGCCAACAAGATTCCCTTTATGATGCAGCCCATGTATCTCCCCCATATGTTCAATGTTCATTTTGCAGAGCGCTTCCGCAAGGAGCTTGACCTCCCCATAACCGCTGTTGGATCTATTATGAACATTGAAAACGCCGAGATGATTCTCTCCAACGGTTGGGCAGACATGGTTGCTATAGCCCGTCAGTTCCTTGCCGACCCCGAGTTCATCCGCAAGGGCGCCCGCGGAAAGAGCGAGGATATTTGCCCCTGCATTCGCTGCAACTACCACGGACGCGTTACAAGAGGTAAGGGCATTGCCTGCGCCGTTAATCCCCTCTGCGGAAGAGAAATGCAGTTCCCAAGAGGCGTTGAAAAGGCCCCCGAAAAGAAAAAGGTTGTTGTCGTTGGCGGTGGTCCCGCAGGTATGCAGGCAGCCCGCACCGCGAGAGAGCGAGGCCACGATGTTGTCCTTTTTGAAAAAGAAAGCAGACTTGGCGGCAATCTCGTCCCCGCCAGCGCTCTTGATTTTAAGCACGATGTCCGCGACTATATGAACTGGGCAATACGCTCCACCGAGGCTTCCGGTGCCAAAATAGTTCTTAACACCGCCGCGACTCCCGCTCTTATTGCGGAAGAAAAGCCCGATGCTCTCATAATTGCCGCAGGCGCCACAGCCTTTATTCCCCCTGTGAAGGGCATTGACGCCCCCCATGTTATGTGGGCTCCCGAGGCAGATATGGGTCTTCGTGAAGTCGGCAAAAATGTTGTTGTTCTCGGTGCAGGTGTTGTAGGCTACGAAAGTGCCATCGCTCTGGCCGAAAAGGGTCACGATGTGACTATTATCGAGATGCAGTCCTCCGCCGTAGGACTTGTCAGCGCAGGCGCTGCCAGATTTACCCTTATGGACATGGCAGAAAAAGCAGGCGTCAAAGTGCGCTTCAATATCCGCCTCGATGAGGTTGTGCCTGGCACTGTTCGCTGCTTCGATACCGCCGCAGGAGAAGCTCTTACTCTCCCCTGCGATAATCTGCTCCTTGCAGCAGGTCTCCGCCCCTGCAAGGACACCGTTGAAGCTCTGCGCCACTGCATCCCCGAACCCGATATCTACATAGTTGGTGACGCCCGCTCCCCCCAGAGCATTGCCACTGCCGTTAATCAGGCCTTCGGCGCTGCCGCGGAAATATAAATCACATAAGTAAAAATGCATATGAAAAACCAAACTAACTCTATCGTATGTGTTAAAAAACCAGTCGCAATTTTTATTTTTGGCTGCATTTTCATGGCGCTCATCTTGATTCTTGTCATATACCTTTTGGTAATAGGACTCAACGCACACGATGCGAAATCCGATCTTGGTGATGTAGCACTTCTTCTTATTCCCTTTTTAGTAGCTCTAATAATGATTGTCGACTATGTTGCATGGTCTGTGTGTATCGACAAAAACTCTATAACAGTCAGGTCTGTGTTTTATTGCAGACGCTACACTTATTCGCAGTTGGACAAGGTCGTTTTGCGTAACTTAACTTCGTATCGGCACTATTCCCTTGATCTTATATTTACTGACGGAAAAAGGGTTACGGTGGTTGAAAATTACCGTAATTATAATAAGTTCAAAGCGCAATTATCAAAGAAAAAATCCTTTGTTATCAAATAGCAATACTGTATACATCAACAGCAAAAAACTCCGTATGATTTCTCATACGGAGTTTTTTTATTTATGAATTTATGCCATAAAGCTGGTGTTTCCGTCCTTATCGCGAAGCATTGCCATGTCCTTGCTGATGACAACCTCGCCTTCCATGTCGCGGACTCTTGCCCAGTAACCCTTGAGGGGCTCATCCAGGGGAACGCCCTGAGCCTTCTGCATCTCACGGACAAGCTTGCCGTCCAGTTCAGCAGGAGTTACACCCTTCTTGACGCAAAGAGCGGCAGCATTACCTGCAGCCTGACCGGTGGTCATGGAGGTTGCGATTACGCGAACAGCGCCGATTGCATCCCAGTCGGCAG
Organism: Oscillospiraceae bacterium; assembly: GCA_045638085.1. Lineage (GTDB taxonomy): Bacteria > Bacillota > Clostridia > Oscillospirales > Oscillospiraceae > SIG459. The sequence goes on along the minus strand of JAZUAQ010000160.1, from coordinate 12,219 downwards.
AAAGGCAGCGGCCTGCGGAAAGCAGGTTATCCACTCCATCGGCAACCAGAGCTCTGTAGGGAACTTCGGCAAAGTTTCTGGGATGGGGACGAGCCTCGTATCCACCCATGGGTACAAAGGGATGCATGAACATATCATCGTCATCCTCAGAGGGGCGGCAAACGCCGTTGGGAACAGGCTCGGGAAGATGGATATGGCGCTTTGCGTCACCCTTGCTGGAGGTGGGATGGTGAGCATCAAGCACCTCGGGGAAGATGGCTATGCCGTCTTCAAACTTCTCTGCGTTGCAGATATCCTTTGCGGTGTAGATATAACGGCCTACAATTCTGCGGCTCTCGCGGGTTCCGTTCATCTCGGCAAAATGGGTAAGAGCGCAGTTTTCAAAGCCGGGCATATATTTCTTCATAAAGTCAACAAGCATCAGAACCTTGCGGTGCTGGTCGACTATCTGACGGGAAAGATCCTCAACACTGTCATTGCGGCAATAATGGGAATGAGTTGCGTCCAGAGTAACATCCATGCACTCCTCGCTGCTGGATCCGACAACGGGATAAACCAGTGCGCCGGGAGCAACAATATAAGGCAGGTCGCCGTTGGCAATAGCCTCATTCTGCTTATATACCAGATAGTTGAGGTGCTCCTCAATGGGGCGGGTTTTGAGATATGCCTTGTACTCTTCCCAAGCTTCTTTATACTTCTTGTAGTTTACATAAGACAGTCGGAATCCCATGGAGGTGGACTCGTTGAGACCCATATATTCCGCATTGCCTATCTCGCAGGGTACGCCTGCTGCATTGGCAACTATGGCATCGCCGGTGGTGTCGATGATAACCTTGGCTTTGATTTCCACCTTGCCGCCTGCGCCGTAAGCGATAACGGACTCGATGCGGCCGTTATTAACCACGCAATCTGCAATATGCAGACCGTAGAGAATGCGGCAGCCGGAAGCGAGAACCATATGCTCCAGCATAACCTTGCCGCTTTCGGGCTCAACTGCTGGAAGATGGGGGCGGATGAGCGCCTTTCCCTGCTCGGCAAGACGGTTGACCCACTCTTCGCAGAGACCGTCAACATGACCTGCAATTCCGGTAATATAACCGTTGGTGCAAAGACCGCCAAGGGATTCGCGTTTTTCAACGAGAAGGGTTCTCATGCCGTTTCTTGCGGCTGCAATACCCGCAGCAGCACCGGCAACGCCGCCGCCGCATACGAGAACATCAACATTATAGTTAGTATTGGTATTCATTAATTCTGCTCCCCTTTATATTTTTCAAGGCTATAGCGATAAAGCTCTTCTTCCATAAGATAATATTTATCCTTAAAGCTGCTCTGGAGGTTCAAAGCGGCTCCCGAACCGGGATTGTTTGCAACGCCGTAGCGATCAACTATATCTCGGACATGAGAAAGCATCTTCTCGGCGTCCGCCTCGTCATCATGGACGATATAGGGATCGGCCTTCAGCTCAACAAGGACTTTATCGCCATATTTTTCCATAATAGTGGGAATATCGTTAATATCCTGAATCTCGAGACCGTCAACGCCTATGTCCTCAACGAGATAAGGAATGAAAGCATCCACCTTGCCGCAGGAATGGGCAATGAACTTTGTGCCCCTTGCCTGCACCGCCTTTACAAAGCGGCGGGTGGGTTCCAGCAGAGTTTCCTCGAAAAGCTCTGTGGAAAAGAAAGGTCCGCGGGCTGTGCCGTAATCATCAGCGGCGACTATATAATCCAGAGGAAAAACATCCCTCAGGCAGTTAAAAAGCTCAATCTTATAGTCCGCAAGACGCTCAAAAAGGGCTCTGCACTCCTCGGGCTCGGTGATGAGGTCAACCATAGCCTGCTCAAAATCTTCGAAAGCGTGGAGACGCTCGAAAATGCCGTTGCTGAAGCGCATATAAAGAGCCTTGTTTTCATCCCGCTTAAAGCCCTCAAGGTCGCTTTTCCAGTCTATGGACTGGAGGTCAGGCCATTTCACCTTTTCTCTCCACTGGGTGACTTCATCAAAGACACCGCCTGCGGGCTGGTTGATCCCCACGGTAGGAGAGTAAGCATAATATGTGCCGAACCAGTCATAGCCGTCTCTGTCCTTGGGCACACCGTCGCGGTTGCAGCGGCTTATTGCCATCTGTGAATCGGCATAAAGGTTGGGCATCCACATGGGCTTTTTATGATCAAGAGCCAGCATCAGATTTTCTCTGGGGCTTATGGGGCTCTCTCTTTCCACACTTGGCCATGTTGGTGACATGGCGGGAATTTTCACTGCCATAAAGGATTCCTCCGAACGAGTGATTTACTTGATGCCGAAATGCTCTGCGTTGTAGCGGTCGATTTCGTCGTCAATAATGGCGTTGTTTTCCTTATAAATGGTGCCTGGCATACCGTAGGTGATGCAGGGGATGAAGTTTCCTGCTGCGGTATAGGTATCGCAGACGCGGCGAACTTCTGCGCGGATCTCCTCCTCGGTGGAGTCGGGTCTATCCACAATTGCAGCATCGATGCCGCCCATAAGGGTCATGCGTCCGTCAATCTGCTTCTGAAGCTTGAGGATATCATTCTGGGGCAGAACACCCTGCCAGATATCGATATGGAGGTCTATCATATCTTCGATGATAGGCTCAAGGAAGCTGTCGGAATGGTGGAGAATGATGACGCCCTGCTCATGGAGGTAGTTATATGCCTTCTCATACTGGGGCTTGATAAACTCTCTCCAAAGCTCGGGAGGCATAAAGAGATTTCTCTTGTCGCCCCAGTCATCGTGGGAGAGGAGGACTTCAGGATGAGAATGTTCAACCATCAGTTTAAAGCCCTTCAGGCGGTATTCGCCTATTGCTTCGCAGAGATCCTGCATTGCTTCGGGTTCTTCATAGAGATTGATGAAGGTATCCTCAAAGCCCATGAGGTAATGGAGTCTTTCGAAAACGCCGGTGGGAGCAAGGGCTGTGATAAGCTTATCATCCTTATCCACCTTAGCCTGATTTTCAAGATAAGTCAGCCAGCATTCCTCGGCATCGCAGTTGGCGATGAGATCGGGAACCTTGGTAAAGTCGCGCCAGCAGGTAATGTCGGGAATTACCTTGGTTTCGGGAGTTATGTGGGGCATTGCACCGGGAGTTCCTACGGGCCAGATGCTGACAGTACCCCAACGGTCCTTGGTAGCGGGCATGCCGGGAAATGCAGAGCCGCGTACATAATTGGTGACGGGGTTGCCGAAAACAAAGCCAAAGCTCTCATACTGCTTGACAAGTCTATCGGGATTGCCGTTTTTCTTCAGGGTTTCGAGAAGGTTTTCTCTTTTGCTAAGCATTTTAAATACCTCCGCAGTTTAATTTTATTCTGTTTCAATGGCATCGAAGGGACAGGCTTTTATGCATTGCCCGCAGGCATTGCACTTATCGCCGATTTCCGCCTTCTTTTTGCCGAGGGTGATGTTATTTATGGTGCAGGAGCGGACACAGCAGCCGCAGCCTCTGCACTTATTTTCAATTATCTTTGCTTTTTCCATGGTCATTAGTTTTCCGAGAGCTGTCTGCCCAGAAGGTAGCCAAAGGTGAGGGCGCTTCCGTGGCTGTTGCCGGGAATTATCATGGGATAGTCAATTCCGTAGCGTCCGCCTGCGGTATTGCCTATGGCATAAAGTCCCTTGATGGGCTCTCTATCGGAATTAAGAACTCTCATTTCGGTGTCCACCTTGACTCCGCCAACAACGGAGAGCAATGCAGTGCCGTATTTTCTGGCTATGTAAGGAGGCTCATCCAGAGGAATAAGCAGCTCGGGACGCTTGCCGAAGAGGGTATCCTTGCCCTCGGCACACATACGGTTATACTCATTGAGGGTGTTTACAAAGCCCTCAACATCCACGCCCATTTTCTCTGCCAGTTCCTCAGGGGTATCCGCCATGACAGTGCAGCCGATTTTCATACCCCATTCCATACGCTCTTCCTCATGTTCAAGCTGGAATTCGGGTCTTCTTCCAAGGGGAAAATCGTGACCCCAGTAAATGCCGCCGCCATATTTGAGGGTTTCGGGAACCTTTTCACGCCAACGGGAGTCCATAATCGCCCATGCGTATTTAAGTCCCGCCTTGATAACGCCAAGGCTACGTGCCTGCAGATAGTTATCCTCGTTCATAAAGCGCTTTCCGTCGGGCTTTACGAAAAGGAAGCAGAAGTTTGCGTGGCGGTAAGCCTGAGGATGCAGTATTGTGGGAAATGCATCGTCCTCAAACTCTGCGCCCACCCAAAGTGCTGCTCTGTGGCCGTCACCGTCGTCGCTGCCCTTAGGTCCGCAGACTTTGGCAGCAACCTTGTTGGCAAGGGGACAAAGGTCATCGCACATTTCCTCGTTGCCGCCTATGCCGCCCGTTGCAAGAACAACGCCCTTGCGGGCTTTCACCGCGATAAGTTCTCCGCTTTTCTGTCTTGCAATGGCGCCGATAACCCGTCCGTCTTCTTCAACAAGCTGCTCCATCGGGCTGTTGAAAATAAACTGGACGCCCTCTTTGACAGCCTCCTGATAAACGCATTCGAGAACATCGTTCAAGCCGCCAAATTTGCCTTGACGGCTGATAGGACCGTCATAGAAAAGATGTGAACCCATAATCTCGTAATAGGTCTCACCCTTATATAGGCATCCCTGAAGTTCGGGGCGCACACCGTATTCGGGGCGGGTCAGAAGTTCGATTAGCCAATCCATAGCCTCTCCGCTTTTGTTGAGGAAAAGACGGACAATGCTCTCATCGCAGCGGTTTGCGCAGCGCTTTATCCACTCACGGGCAACCGCATCGGTATCGTTTTCAAAACCTCGCTCTTTCATATAGCTTGAATTTGCAACGCCTATGTTGAAGCCGCGGGCGGTATATTTGCCGAACTTTTCGAGGCAGGTAACTTTGACTCCACCCTGAGCAGCGCTGAGGGCGCAGCAGAGGCCTGATATACCCGCGCCTACCACAAGGACATCTGTTTCATAAACTCTGTCGCAGCATTCGGGGGAGATAACCGGGGGCTTTTGTGCCCAGTCTCCCCATTTGGGATTAATATTCATACAAACCTCACGGGCAAATTTTTGTGAATCCTGTGTCCGCAAAGCGTTCCTTCCACTTGCCGGCGGGGCAGTAGACAAGGCAGCGCTCGCAGAAATATCTGGGATAATGCTCGATGGAAAGGCCGTTTATAGGCTTCTTTTCAAAGGCTGCAGCCAGTTCCTCATCATCAGGCTCATTATGCATAATCAGATTGGGAACGGGCATGCGTCCCTGAAATTCCTTTCGAAGTGCAAGGGCAGCAACGGTGCAGCTGCGGGGATTGATATCGCCCACTTCGCACTTTTTGCCCTCAACACTCTTTACCGTGCTGCAGCCGCTGCACTGAGCGGGGATAGCCCCCGTGGGGCACATACGGGTGCAGATTCCGCAGCTTTCGCCGAGGCAGATTTTGCCCCCAAAAGGCTTATCCGCTTCAAGCTCAAGAGTGGTGATTACGGCGCTGAGCATCTGACGGGGACCGTATTCCTCGGTGAGAAAACGGTTGCTCCAGCCGAACTCGCCAAGTCCCGCAGCCAGCGCGGCCTTATAAATATCAAGAGGCATGCCCTGACCATAGGGGTCTGCGAAATATTTTCCGGGATAGCTGTCCCAGACCATGCTCTGCTGAACGTTGAAGGGCACGGGCATTGCTACCGCGCCAAACTCTTTTTCAATGTAAGAGCTTATATTGAAGGTATCGTTGATAAGAAGGAAATTGGGAGCAAGATCGTCGCAATATGCGGCATAGGAACTCTGCGCCTGAATTTTCTTATTCTCATGGGCTCTGAACATTGCCTGCACCGCTCCGTCCGCAAGAGCTCTTCCGAAAACGATAATGCTCTTTGCGCCGGGAAGCAGATCCTCGGGGCGATGGCCTTCGGGTTCGGAAGCGAGAGCGGAGGCTTTTGCGATTCCCACAAGATCCATATCAAATTTTGTTTTGATATATTCTTTTATGCTCACGGAATTTGTCATGTCCTCAGCACCTGCTTTCAAAGAAGCCCTTTGGCTCTGTCAACGCGGAGAATGATAAATCCGAGATCCTGAGCGGAGATAGCTTCGCCCTTTTCGTCATACTCCACTTCTTCAACTCTTCCCCAACGCTCTTCAGCTGTCCAGTCGGTCTCATACTTATCGCCGCCCAGAGATTTTATCCAGCCACCGTTATCAAGACCGTAGAAAATAGTCTCATCATTGAGGCGGGAATTAGTGTGGAAATCTTTACCCGCAATGCCATCGCGGATTTTTATGACTTTGTAAATATGCTCGCCATTATATTCTCTCTTCACCTCGGGGTGAAAGCCGGCATGGACGATAATCTTCTTCATCTGCCAAATCCCTCCCCGTCAAATTTAGAAAGCCCCTTATCCGCAAAGCGCTCCTTCCAATTGCCTACAGGACAATAGAGAGTGCACTTATCGCAGAAATAATTGGGATGGTGACCCAGAGAATGGTTATTAAGAGGCTTTTTGGCAAAAGCCTCAGCCAGCTCTTCATCGCTGGGTGAATTGTTCATAATAAGGTCGGGTGTTTCCACCTTTCCGGAGAACTCCCTGCGCAGTGCAAGGGAAGCAACAGCACAGGCATTTGTGTTGAGCTTTGCAACGGCGCAGTTTCCGCCGCATACGCCAACATCTTCGCTCTCGCCATCTGCAGCGGGAATTGCTCCCACGGGGCAGAGCTTTGTGCATATTCCGCACTCATTGGGATTGCAGAGTTTTTCTCCGGAATAAGGCTTATCATAGTCAAGCTCCATAGTGGTAAGAACAAGACCTATGGCCTGTCTGGGTCCGTATTCCTTCGTGAGGAAAGCATTGTTCCAGCCAATCTCGCCCAGCCCCGCTGCCATTGCAGCACGCTCGGAATTGAGCACATAATGCACTCTCTTTGCACCTACGAAGGCGGGAAGAGCCTTATTGGTGGAGGTTACATTCTGCATAGGACCGGAGGGAATAGCCGTTGCAGTGAAGCCATAGTTGCGTTCAATGAACTGAGCCACGCGTGCCTGCATGAAGAAAAGATTCATATTGGGAGTCAGTTCTCTTGCATATGCGGCATAGGATGCAAAGGCATCGGCATTGCCATCCTCCTTTGCACGGAAGGCAGCCTGAAAAGCTCCGTCAGGAATTGCGCGGATAAAAACAATTATGCTTTTTGCACCGGGGAGGATATCCTCGGGACGCTTTCCTTCTATCTCATCGGCAAGGGCGGAGGCAGGTGCGATTCCCACTGCATCAAGACCGCAGCGGTCAAGTATGTAGTTTTTAAGCTTTTCGCTAGGACTCATAAACCGCGCCTCCTCTTATTCGTCAATGAATTTCTCAACGTTTACATTGCTCAGACCTGTATCGGCAAAGCGCTCCTTCCAATTGCCCACGGGGCAGTATGCAAGGCAGTTGCCGCATTTCCAGGAAGGGCTGTGCTGATGGAAATTCTGGCGGGTATTTTTATTGAAATAGCTGTTGATAACGCCCAAATCTTCGTCAAGGGGATCGGTTAAATCACGGGGAACAATGTCCTCCCCGCTCTCGTTGAATTCAGCTCTGGTGCCATGGCACATAATGCGGCACTTTGCCCAGTTTATCTGGCTATAGCCAACTTCCTTGCCGCCCGAGCATACAAGGCGCTCTTTTCCCTCCTCATAGGGTGGGATTGCGCCCGTGGGGCACATCTTCTCGCAGATGTGGCACTTGCTGGGATCGCAGAGACGGGGTCCGTCATACATAGGATCCGGCTCCAGCTCAGCAGTGGTGAGAACGGCGCCAAAACGATTACGGGGTCCGAATTCGGGTGTGAGCATAAGGGAACTCCAGCCAAACTCGCCCAGACCTGCGGCATAGGCGCAGTGGCGCATGCTCATCATCTTTGCTCCGTGGGTGGGACCCGCGGTGTTGGGCATGGCTGCGCAGCCTGTAAGCCTTTCCACAAAGCGGGAAACCTTATAGTTAGCAAAAAGCAGCTCATAGTTGGGGGCACCAACATAGCCAAAGGCTCCATAGATTCCGTGAAGCTCATACATCTCGTCCTCAAAGGTGCGCAAGGTTGCATTAACCGCACCATCAGGAAGACGGGTGCAGAAAACTATAACGCTCTTGCAGCCGGGGAGGAAGTCCGTGGGATGCAGGCCTTCGGGAGACTCATTGAATCTATCGATGCTGGCAATACCAACTTTGTCCATGCCGACCTCGTTGAGCACGAAATCCTTTATCTTCTGTTCAAGGCTTAAACTCATATCAATTGCCTCTCAATCGGGAAATAATATCTAAAGACGCACTTGATGGGCACAGCCTTTTTTTAGACTGTGCCCATAATTTAATTTACCACTGTCTATAGTCCTTGAGGGCGCCGGCCTTTTCGCGCTCCTTCTTTGCGAGCTCGGAATAGAGACCGTATTCGTGTGCCTCGCATACCTCGGTATAGCTGATGTCGGTGTGGCTGTTTCTGGGCAGGGGAACATCCTGCTCACCTGCAAGGATATCCTGAACAGTGCGGATATCAACGTCTCTTGCAGTGGTGCCCTTTGCAACGGCAACAGCAGCAGCTACACCCGCAGCCTGACCGGTGCCGACGCACTGGGGAATAAGGTTGCACCAGTCGATGGCCACGTTATCGGCAGAAATGTGGCGGCCGGGAGCGATTATATTCTCCACATTGCGGGGAAGCAGCGCTCTGTAGGGGATTTCGATGGGTGCGCAGTCATTGATAAGGCATATGGTGGAATGCCATGCGATAACGTCATTATGCTTCTTTGCGAAGGCGAAGTCATCGGTGGTCATCTGGTAGTCACCGCCTATGCGGCAGCTGCCTCTGGTGCCCAGCTGGGGAGCGATATCATAGAGGAAAGCATCGCCGAAAGCATAGGGGCATGCTTCCTTAAGATAAGCAAGAGCATCGCGCATGGTTGCGCGGGTATTGAGTTCGGTGTTGGTGCAGTCCTTGATAAGGGAGCAGTCCATATCGCCATGCCAGTTGTTAATCCAGCAGATATCGTCGGAGGGAGTGGGCATCGGAACAGCGCGGAAGCCGCAGACCTTTGCAAAGCCCTCACGGAAGGCCTGGTTGGCCTCGGGATGGGCAAGGCGCCACTCGTGGTAGCGGTTCCAGCTTGCTCCGCCTATTCTCCAGACAAGAGCGGTGTTGGAGCAGCGGGTCTTGCCGTCAGCAAGAGTGGAGAAAGGTGCGCCACTCTGGCGAACGATGTCGCCGTCGCCGGTTGCATCAATTACGACCTTGGCAAGAACAACCTTGCGGCCTTCCTTGCTCTCAAAGATAACGCCCTTGCAGACATTGCCTTCCATAATGGGCTTGGTGCCCCAGCAATGGCACATAATGCGGATGGAGTCAGAATGCTCAAGAAGCATCTTGTCCATCTCTATCTTCATCTGGTTGGGTTCATAGTAAACAGCGCGGACGAGACGCTCGGGCTTGCTCTCGCTTACGCAGCCATGAATTCTTGCCCATGCGTGGAGAAGAGCGGGGTCATCATCCTTGCCAATTTTGCTCAGGTCGGGACCCATAACGGCATTGGGGATAGAGCCAAGGCGGGTGAACCATTCTTCCTGAAGACCGCGGACAAAGCTCTTGTCATACCAGGAGAGTTTGGGCACCATAACAACATAGCCGCCGGTGACGTCGCCGCCCATGTAGCCGTAGCGTTCCATGATAATAACATTTTTGCAGCCTGCTCTTGCCGCTGCAATAGCGGCGGAGTGACCGGCGCTACCGCCGCCCACTACAAGCACATCGCACTCGTCATATACGGGTAAAACAGTCTGAGGCTCAAGATAAGTTTTCATATTTTTAACTATCCTTTCCTGAAAATTTCCTGTATTTTTATCCTGATTTTCCCTTGAGGGACTCGAAGTCCCGGAAATCAATACATACACTTTCCTGTTTACTATTTTATTTATATATCTGACAAATTTGAAGTCCATAAATGCTTTCATGGATGTAAAAAATATATATGTACCAAGCAAAAAATCTCCGACTAAAGTCGGAGATTTTGGCTTATTTGTTTTCAAAACATTTGCGTGCAAAGGCTATAAAATCGTTAAATGCCTTCTTATGGCGGATATCCTTGTTCCAGATTATGCGAAGATAAATCTTTTCGGATTCCTCTATGGGAACAGTGATTATATCAGGGTCATTTTCCATACTCTGGCGGGGCTGAACACTGCTGCAAAGTCCGCTTCTTATCATCTGTCTTACAGAGGAAACCTGCTTTGTCTCATGGACAAAGTTGGGCTGCAGGCCGCAGCGCTCATAGAGAGCTACGGTCTGGTTATGCTTGGGGTCAAGACCGCTGAGACCGATGAGGGGCTCGTCCTTAATATCATAAACAGAGATACTGTCTCTGCCCGCAAGAGGATGGTCCTTGCTGCAGCAGAAAACGAAACCGGATTCTTCGATATTAATATAATCCATGCCATCCATCTCCCCTTCGCCGCAAAGGGAGATAAAAACATCAAGATCCTGATCAAATAGCTTGTTATCGAGGAAGGAATAACCAATATCGGGCATCTTCAGGCGCACATGAGGACATTCCTTCGTAAACGCGCCCAGAAAAGGCAGAATGCAGCAGCGAGCAGTAAATGTGAGGCCAATATTCAGCCAGTGGTCATTTTCGGAGGAATAGGCATCCTTGATAGCCTCCATCTCAGTGCGCAGTTCAGCCACCATCTTTTCAATTTTCATGCACTTATCATAGAAAGCAATTCCTGCTTCCGTAAGCGCAACGCCAGAGGTGGTGCGGTGGAAAAGCTCAATTCCAAACTCCTGTTCAAGATCTTTCACCGTTCTGGAAACAGCAGGTCTTGAAACAAGCAGTTCATCCGCAGCCTTTGAAATGCTGCCGTATTTGCAGACAGCCATCATATATTCAAGCTGAAAAAACTTCATATCTTCACCCACTATGCTCATCTTTTATAGCCGTATGATAATACATTTTTGTTACACCGTCAACTTTATTTTACTACCTTGTGCATTTTCACTACATCCTTGTCCGTTTTTTCTACACTGTAAGCATATTATTAGCTGTTCCCAAAAACAGGTATTTAGTATATAATACTTTCGCATGCTAATATATGAAAGTAAACTCAAGGAGGATTTTATGAAAATATCTCTTATAACTTCCCAGAAACGCTTTGAGAGCTATTCCGATCCAGCAATGAAACCCGCAGATGCCGAGCTTTTCTTTATGCCTTTGGAGTATACCGAGGAAGAAGCTATGGAAAAGCTTGTGGACACCGAGGTATTGCTTGTTGACTCCGTCCTTCCCGTCACCGAAAAAATGATTAAGGCTATGCCCAAGCTCAAGATGATTCAGGCTGAAGGCGTTGCTTACAATAAAATCGACATTGAAGCCGCTAAAGCTGCAGGAGTTTTCGTCTGCAACAACAGAGCCGTCAATGCAGCCCAGGTTGCAGAGCACAGCGTTATGCTCATCCTCGCCGTTCTCCATAGACTCATCGAAGGCGATGCCGAGGTTCGCGCAGGACGCCAGAACGATGCCAAGATTCGTTTTATAAATAATGGTCTTGAAGACATTATAGGCAAGAAGATAGGTCTTGTAGGCTTCGGCGCAATCGGCAAGGAGCTTGCAAAGCGTCTTCTCCCCTTCGGCTGCCAGCTTTTCTATTATGACCCCTTCCGCGCAGCAGAAGAAGTTGAAAAAGAGTACTCCATCACTTATATGGAAAAGGAAGATCTTCTCTCCACCTGCGATGTTATCACTCTCCACGTGCCCGTAACCCCCTCTACCACCAACTTTATAAACAAGGACACCTTGGCTCTTATGAAGCCCAATGCTATCATCATCAACGCAGCCCGCGGTCTTGTTGTTGACACTCAGGCTCTTGCCGATGCAATTATGGCTGAGCAGATTTACGGCGCAGGTCTTGACACTATTGAGCCCGAGCCCGTTCCCGCCGACTCCCCTGTTCTCCTTATGCCCGAGCCCTACTGCAACAGAATTGTTCTCTCCCCCCATGTTGCCGGCACCACCAAGTCCGTTTTCTTCGCCGCATACCGCAATTTCTGGAACAATGTCAAGGCAGTTGCCAATGGCGAGCGCCCCATGAATATCGTAAACGAGCTTTAATCTAAAAAAACATAAAAAAGAGAAGTCCCGAGGGACTTCTCTTTTTCTTTTCCCCTTTGGGAAAAAGATATTATAAAACGTGCAGGGGGTCTTCCCCC
>JAZUAQ010000159.1:0-7692 GCA_045638085.1 Oscillospiraceae bacterium | reverse complement strand
ACCGTGTGGACTCCCCCCGAACTCTAATTAAAAATAAAAAACTTAGACGGAAATTTCCGTCTGAGTTTTTTTTAGTATTTGAACTAATGCTTGTTAGTTTATTTTGCCTGCTTGATGGAGAGGTTAATTCTACCTTTTTTGGCATCTGCTTCAAGCACCATTACCTTAACAACATCGCCAACGCTGAGCATTTCGCTGGGGTGGCGAATAAATTTGTTGGCAATCTCGGAGATATGGACAAGGCCGTCTCTGTGAACGCCGATATCAACAAATGCGCCGAAGTCTATAACATTGCGGACTGTGCCCACAAGTATCATGCCGGGCTTGAGGTCCTTTATTTCCATAACCTCACCGCTTCTCATAATGGGGGGAGGCAGCTCGTCGCGGGGGTCACGTCCCGGCTTGAGGAGTTCACCGATGATGTCCTTAAGGGTGGGAGTGCCCACGCCGCATCTTTCGGCAAGAACTTCGATGCCGATTTCCTTAACCTTTGCTTCAAGCTCCTTGAGAGAACCGCGGGAAAGCTCGGCAAGACTATAGCCGCATTCCTTAAGCAGAATTTCGGCAGCCTCATAGCTTTCGGGATGAACGGCGGTGTTATCCAGAGCCTGCTTGCTTTCCGCAACGCGGAGGAAGCCAGCGCACTGCTGGAAGGCCTTGGGACCGAGCTTGGGAACTTTGAGCAGCTCTTTGCGTGAGCGGAAGGCACCGTTTTCCTCGCGATAGCTTACGATGTTTTTTGCGGTGGTCTTGTTGAGACCCGCGATATAGCTGAGCAGAGAGGGGGATGCAGTGTTCAAATCTGCACCTACAGAGTTGACGCAGTCTTCAACAACGCCGCCCAGAGTCTCGCTGAGCCGGGTCTGTGGCATATCGTGCTGGTACTGTCCAACGCCTATTGCCTTGGGCTCGATTTTGACGAGCTCCGCAAGGGGATCCTGAAGCCTGCGTGCGATGGAAACAGCAGAGCGGAGGTTTACATCGTATTCGGGGAACTCCTCGGCAGCCAGCTTGCTGGCAGAGTATACAGAGGCGCCGGCCTCGTTGACAACCATGTAGCTTACGTCGGGATGATCGCGCAAAAGTTCAGCAACAAGCTTTTCGGACTCGCGGGAGGCGGTACCGTTGCCTATTGCAATGTTCTCAATGCCGTGCTTGCGGATAAGACGGCTCTGGGTGGCCTTGGCTTCCGCAACTTTGTTGAAAGGCTGGGTGGGATAAATAACGGCGGTATCAAGAACCTTGCCGGTGCCGTCAACAACGGCAATCTTGCAGCCATTGCGGTAACCGGGGTCATAGCCCATGGTAACCTTGTTCTTTACAGGAGGCTGCATAAGCAGAGGCTTGAGGTTAAGGGCGAAATTACGAATAGCGCCTTCGCAGGCTTCGTCGGTGAGACTGTTTCTTATCTCTCGCTCAACAGCGGGGAAGAGAAGACGGGAGTAGCTGTCCTCAACGGCGGAGCGGACGAAGTCCGAAGATGGTCTGCCGGGAATAACGAAAAGGCGAACAAGGCCGGGAAGTACGGATGCATCCTCAACGGCAACGCAAACCTTCAGAAATTCTTCCTTTTCGCCTCGGTTGACTGCAAGAATTTGATGACCCTGAAGTTTACATAACTTCTGAGAGAAGTCGTAGTAGAGGCGGTAAACGCTGTCCTCCTCCTTTGCGGCGCTGACCTTCAGCTCGGCATGGCGCATAAGGCTTTCGCGGAGGAGTTTTCTGGATTCGGGGGAATCGGAGACTATCTCGGCTATAATATCGGAAGCGCCGGAAAGGGCATCTTCAATATTTTCAACACCAAGATCGGAGTTTATATAATCCAAAGCGAGTTCTGCGGGGGCAGGGCAGTCGCGGTTTTGCTCCATAAGCTGGGTGGCAAGACCTTCAAGGCCTTTTTCCTTCGCCATAGTTGCGCGGGTACGACGCTTGGGGCGGAAGGGGCGGTAAATATCCTCAATTTCGGCAAGGGTGCTTGCATTGTCTATAGCAGAGGAGATCTCATCGGTAAGTTTTTCCTGAGCTGCAATGGAGCTTTTTACTTCTTCACGGCGTTTTTCCAGATTGCGGAGATAACCGAGACGGTCTTCTAGAGTGCGCAAAGCGGTGTCGTCCATTCCGCCGTGGAGTTCCTTACGGTAACGGGCAATAAAAGGAATAGTGTTGCCCTCGTCAATGAGAGCCACAACATTTTCGATGTATTTTTCCGGCGTATTGAGCTCGGAAGATAGAGTTTTGATAATAGATTCCATACTTGAGTATCCTTTTTGAAATTAAAGTGCAAAGAGAATTTTAATACTTATTTACATTTTTTTCAAGACCAAATGCTCTTGAAGAGTCTGTCAACAGCCTCATTTATCCTATCGGAGTCAAGAGAAGAATAGTTGATCAAAATGCTGTGACCGGGAGGGGGAGTCTTTCTGTAATATTCGCTGAGGCAGCTTATGCGAAGTCCTGATTCTTTGCAGCGGCGTACGATTTCGCTGTCTGTAAGAGATGTATTCAATTCAAGAATAAAGTGGAGGCCGGCGTCCGCTTCCTTGATTTTAACATGAGAATATTTTTTCTGGGCTTTGATGCAGTCAATGAGTGCGTCGCGGCGGCTGCGGTATAGGCTGCGCATTCGGTTGATATGCTTTTCGAGCTGCCCGCTGCGGATGAAGGAGGCCAAAGTATACTGATCGAAGTTGGATACGGTGCAGGAATAGAAGCTGAGGCGCCTGCTGTATTCTGCCATAAGAGCCTCAGGCAGAACCATATAACTGATGCGTATGGTGGAACTAAGAGTTTTGGAAAAGGTGTTCATATAAATAACTTTTCCGAGAACATCTATGCTTTTGAGAGGCGGGATGGGCTTTCCTAAAAGACGAAATTCGCTGTCGTAGTCATCCTCGATTATATATCTTTGGGGCGAGGAGGAAGCCCAGCTTAAAAGTTCGTAGCGGCGGCTTACGGGGGTGACGGTGCCGCTGGGGAAATGGTGAGAAGGGGAGATGTGGAGCACATCCGCGCGGCTTTTCCCCAGGGCAATGGGGTCAACGCCTTGGGCATCAAGAGGAATAAAAGCGCACTCAACCTCGTTGGCCTCGTAGATGCGGCTTATTTTTCCGTAGCCGGGGTCTTCAATGGCATAACATCTGTCTCTGCCCAAAAGCTGAATTATGAGAGAATAGAGATATTCTGTGCCTGCGCCGATAATTATCTGCTCGGGGCTAACATCCATGCCGCGGAAGGAGTGAAGATGCTCCGCGATAGCTTCCCTCAGCTCCCAAACTCCAGCGGAAGGGGATCTGACCATAAGCTTTTCGGGGCAATCTGACATTGTTTCCCTCATGATTCTTGCCCAGACGTTGAAGGGGAAGGCGGTTTTTTCGCTGTGTGCGCCAATAAAGTCCGCGAAAAGCTCTGTATCTATCTCTGTGCTTTCCGACCGGCTGTGTTCTCGGGTGGAAGCTGGGGAAGTGTTCAGCGAAGACACATAATAGCCGCTTTTGGGCTGAGAATATATATATCCCTCCGCTAAAAGCTGACTATAAGCCCCTTCAACGGTGATAACGCTGATATTAAGGTGCTTTGCAAGGGCTCGCTTGGAAGACAGCTTCTCCTTGGGGGCAAGGCGGAATTCCAGAATGTCTGCCTTTATCTGCTTGTAGAGATATTCATAAAGGCTGTCGCTGCCGCGATTTTCAAATGAATATGTGAGCATAGCGAATTCTCCAATCTGAGCATATCAACTTGTTGTAAATTGGCTATTTTAATAAGGTCAGAATATAGTATAATGAGGAAAAATTAATTTGTAAAGAGGTCTTTTCCATGAAAAGAATTGTTAGCATTCAGGATATATCCTGTCTGGGCAAGTGCTCCCTCACTGTGGCGCTTCCCATTATTTCCGCAATGGGAGTTGAGTGCGCAATCATTCCTACCGCCGTACTCAGCACACACACTATGTTCAAAAATTTCACTTTCCATGATCTCACTCCTGAGATTGATCCCATCGTTGACCATTGGGAGAAGGAGAATATCGCTTTCGATACTGTATATACCGGCTATCTTGGTTCCTTTGAGCAGATTGAAATTGTCAGCGCTGTGTTTGAAAAGATGAAGGCAAGAGGCAGCCTTATTGTTGTTGACCCCGCAATGGCAGATAACGGAAAACTCTATCCTGCCTTTGATGAGGCCTTTGCTTTGAAAATGGCTGAGCTTTGCGCAAATGCAGACTATGTCCTGCCCAATATCACCGAGGCAGCTTTTATGACAGGCAGCGAGTATAAAGAGTGCTACGATGAGGAATATGTCCGCGCTCTTATCCTTGCCCTTGCCGCCAAGGGCGCTAAGAATGTTATCCTCACCGGAGTAAGCTTTGAAGAGGGAAAAACCGGTGTTATGAGCTATAACAGCGAAAAAGGTGAGTTCAGCTACTATTGCCACGAAAGACTGCCGGTAAGCTACCATGGCACCGGAGATATTTTCTCCTCCACCTTCGTCGGCGCCCTTATGAATGGCTGTGAGCGCGCTGAAGCTGTTGCCGTTGCTGCGGATTACACCGCCGAGTGCATCCGCGTAACTCTCGGAAACGGCAAGGAAAAGTGGTACGGTGTGGACTTCGAGGAATGCATGCCTTACCTTATAAAGAGACTTGGCAAGTAAATAAAAGAAAAATCCTCCGTTTTATTTAACGGAGGATTTTTTTATTTATTTTTTGTCGCTGCGCATTTTGCCCGTAAATACAATAACAGCAAGAATGTAAAGCAGCACTGCCCAGCCGATGACCCAGACAAGATGGGGCATTATCTCTCCGTAATTGCCGGAAAGAGCGGCGCGGCCAGCTTCAACAGCACGGGCGAAGGGGAGGAACATGGCAATGTCCTCAAATACACCGCCAACAAGCTTAAGATCAAACCAAGTGCCGGAAAGCCATGCGGATATGTTTGTCAAAAGCGCACCGCAGATGCCGCCCACCTGCTTATCATTGAAAATGCAGCCGCAGATAAGACCGAGGGAGACGAAAACCATTCCCGCGGGAATGAGCACGACTATGCACAGCAGCACCTTGAGGCTTATATCAAGACCAAGAATAAATGCCACTATAAAGCAAAGAACGCTTTGAGCAAGGAACATCGGGATAAGGGGTAAGGTGTAGCCGAGGATAAAGTCCGAAGCCTTCATTGGAGAGGTGAGAAGACGGAGCATAAATGAGCCGGAGCGGTCCTTGGCAATAACGAGACCTGAAAAGAGGGCAATAAAGCTGAAGCCGAAAACCACTATTCCGGGGCTGAGGTGGTCAATTACAAAAAGATCAACGGGGATGTTGGACTGTATGAAGCTTAAAAGGAGCATAAGCACCACGGGAAAGCCGATGCCGAAAATAAGCGTAAGCTTGTCACGTAGCATCTCCTTGGCATTTCTTCCTGCGAAACCGAGAGCTTTCATTTTGCGGTACCCCCTTTGCAAAGCGCCACAAAGGCATCCTCAAAATTATCTGCGCCCGTTTGAGCCTTCAGTTCTTCGGCACTGCCCAAAGCCACAAGGCGTCCCGACACCATAATGCCTATGCGGTCGGAAAGTGCCTCCGCTTCTTCAAGATAATGGGTGGTGAGGATAAGGGTAATCCTGCCCTTCAGACCTTCGATGAGCTCCCAAAGCTCACGTCTTGCAAGGACGTCGAGACCAAGGGTGGGCTCGTCAAGGAAAAGAATCTTCGGCTCGGTGATAAGAGCCATGGCAATGGAAAGACGGCGCATCCAGCCTCCCGAAAGAGTGGAGGCGCGGCGTGAAGCCACCTCACCGAGATTGAATTTATCTATACTGTCACGTGCCAAAGCCTTGCATCGGCTTTTATCATAGCCGTAAAGAGCGCAGATAAGCTCAAGATTTTCCCTTACGCTGAGGTTTGGAGCAACGGCGGTCTCCTGAGGGGAGACATTTATAAGCTCCTTGACGGCAAGAGCCTCGTCACAAATACTGTGACCCATAATTTCCGCACTGCCGGAAGTGGGGCGGATGAGACAGGAGAGCATTTTTATAGCGGTGGTTTTGCCTGCGCCGTTTACACCCAGAAGGGCAAAGGTCTCACCCTCGGGGATGGATAGTTCAAGACCGTCAACAGCTAAAACCTCCCCATAACGTTTTGTGAGAGCGTGAGTTTTAATCGCGTCCATCATTCGTCCTCCAGCTCCTTTATGGCGGCGGCAAAAACATCTTTGTGGTCGCTGTCATAGTCGGGAAATTCTTCTCTCACTTTTCCGGCAAAAATGGCGTCCGCCACACGGGTGAGGAAGCTGTGGCGCTCCAGCGCGATACCCCGATTTGCGTCTGCCAGAATAACAAGGCTGTCACCGGGGTTGATGTCGAACATATCGCGTACTTCCTTAGGGATAACTATCTGTCCCTTGGGACCAACCTTCAGCGTTGCCATAAATCTGTCATGTTTGGAATTGAATTTCATATATACCTCCGTTAAATGGGGAAAGTAAGAAAAGTATTACTTGTCAAACTAATAATACACCGAGGGAGAGGGGAAGTCAACAAAAAAAGGACACAGTCTGAAGACCGTGTCCTTTTGATGATTAAAAGAAAGATTACCAGTTTTCGATTATGCCTCTTACGAGAGCAACGAGGTTTTTCTCGGCGATTGCGGCGGTTTCCATTACTTCCTCGTGGCTCAGCTCGCAGGCGGAAAGACCGGCGGCCTTGTTGGTTACAAGGCTGATGCCTAGGGTTGTCATACCGCTGTGGCGGGCAACGATGGCTTCGGGAACGGTGGACATGCCTACAACGTCGGCTCCGAGAGTGCGAAGGGCCAGAATCTCGGAGGGAGTTTCAAACATGGGGCCTTTGAAGAAGGCGTAGACACCGTCAGGGAGGGCAATGCCCTTTTCGGCGGCAACGGCGCGGGCGACCTCGCCTGCGGAGCGGGAATATACCTCGGTCATATCCTTGAAGCGGGGGCCGAATTCATCCATGTTGGGACCGCGGAGAGGGGAGGGGCAGAAGAAGCTGAGATGATCACGGATGAGCATGATGGTGCCGGGATTCAGATCCTCGCGGATGCCGCCTGCGGCATTGGTGAGGATAAGCTTTTCTATTCCCAGCTTTGCGAAAACGCGGACACCGAGGGTAACGGTCTCCATATCGTAGCCCTCATAGTAGTGGAAGCGCCCCTTCATGGCGCAGACGGTTTTGCCGCCGATTTTGCCTATAATGAGTTTGCCGTCGTGACCAATAAGGGTGGGAGCGGGGAAATAGGGGATATCGGTATAGTCAATGATGACGGGCTCTTCAATTTCGTTGGCGAGAGGGCCAAGACCGGAGCCAAGGACAATGGCGAGATCTATCTTGCCGGGGAAGATATTGCGTATATATTCGCTAGCAGCGTTAATTTTGGTGTACATGAAAATACCTCCAAATGCATTTTTTTACAGTATAGCACAAAAAAGGAAGAAATTAAACAGCTAAAATTTCCATAATAGCTTCTTTGACGGCTTGTAACATGGGTGCTTTAGTGATAAAATAGATTGTTAATTTATGATTTTTGCCTTTACATACATTGGAGGATAAGATGAAAAAGATCTTCATAGTAATTATCGCGGTTTTGATATTGCTGAGCATTGGAAATATTTTTTCCTTTGCTGCAGTGGAACTTTCTCCTGCCCCCACAGCAGTACCGCCCCCTACCATAAACCCCAACTGGTA
>JAZUAQ010000158.1:0-10497 GCA_045638085.1 Oscillospiraceae bacterium | reverse complement strand
ACCCAGCACAAGGGAGGTGAATTTATCGTTCACATTCAGCACAACGGTGGTGATTTCAGGGTGAATCTCAAGAAGCTTTTTCAAAAAAGGCTTCTGGTTTTTGAATATGGATGTGGAAGTTACCAGCACCACCATAACCTCATTTGTTGCAAAGCCTCGCTTTACAAGCACATGGCGAAGGAAGCCCTGACAAGTGCGCTCATCATAGGCGGTGAGCTTGAACTCTGGCAGCATCTTTCTGATGGTAACAATTATTTTGTCGGCAGTTTTATCCTCGATCATGCATTTATCAACGCTGACAATGCGATGGCTGGAGGACTGGTAAACGCCTGAGATAATTTTGCCCTTGCCGTCTCTTCCGAAGGCAGCCTGCACCTTGTTGCGGTAGTTATAGGGATCATCCATGCCGATTATCTTTTCAACCCTGCAGTAGCGGCCAACCTGGTTCACCACCTTGGCCTGCTTCCACTCAAGCTGACGCTCATAGCTCATATTCTGAAGCTGGCAGCCTCCGCACTTTTTGGCGTGGGGGCAAGGCTCTCTTTCGGGTAATTTAACTTGCTCTTTCATTCGCTTAACCTCTGCTTGAAGCATTCAAATTGATTCCACGGATATTCATCAGGGGGCAAATGGCTCAAATCCATTCTCTCACCCGATTTGGGGTGGAGAAAATTCAGTCTGTATGACCAGAGGGCTATGTTGCACTCTCCCCCTGAGCCGTATTTTTTATCCCCTACCAAAGGCAGCCCACGTGAGGAAAACTGGGCTCTTATCTGGTGGGTGCGTCCCGTGTGAAGTCGGATACGCACAGCGGAGAAGCCTCCGCGCTTTTCAAGCACCTCATAATCCAGGAGGGCTTCCTTGCTGTCTTCGGTGGCTACAGGGCTTACATAGGTCTTTTTCTCCGCCTTGTCCCTGCAGAGATGGTCTCTCATGCTGCCTTTTTCCTCTTCGGGGCAGCCCTCTATAACCGCGAGATATTCCTTGCCTATGCCCTCTTCCATAATCTGCTTGCCCAAATCCGATGCCGCGTGGCGGCTGCGGGCAAGGAGCATCATTCCACCCACCACACGGTCAAGGCGGTGGACGGTGCGCATATTCTCTGTAACAAGCTGCTCCCGCAAAAGTTGGGGCATGCCCCCCGGCTCATCGGTGGAGAGGACGCCGCAGGGCTTGAGACACACCACTATGTAGTTATCCGCATAGAGAATTTCCACTTTTGATCCTCCACATAGTTGACTAAATTATATTTTATCATCTTTTTCTTCAAATGAAAACAGAAAAAAGCGGGAGAATATCTCCCGCTTTCAAAAAAATATGGTTTATTTCAATTTTTTCAGTTCTCTGCTGATTATGAAGCAGTTGAGAATGTTCAGCGCTGCGGTAACCGCACCCACGATGAATGTAAGAGTATATGCGCCGGTGGCAGCATAGAGAGCATTGGAAATGGAATTGAAAACTATGGAGCTTATACCAAGAGCCATCATAATAACACCGTAGTTTGCGCCCATATGCTTCGTGCCGAAGAAGTCGGTGGTGGCGGCAGGGTTCACCGCTGCAGGTCCGCCGAAAGCAAAAGCGGTGAGCAGCACAGCCACCAGATAGCCCCAGCCTTCCACGAAGCTCAGCAAAATTGCAAACACAGCTGTCGCTGCAGAGACGAGGTAGAGGGTATTGATGCGTCCCAGTCTGTCGGAAAAGCTGGAGATAAGCACGCGTCCCGCGGTATTGGCAACACCCGTCAGGGATACTGCCAGAACGGCGGCGGCCTCTCCCAGACCTCTGCTGATGCCAAGTCCCTTTATTAGGGGGTTGAGCATATTCCATGTGCCATTAAAAAGGAAGATGTTCAGAAACAGCAGCCAGAAGGGCAGAGTTTTAACGGCCTTGGAGAAGGGCATGCTCTCATTGCCCACGGGGGCAGCCTTTGGGGCGCGTTTGGGCAGGGCGGCAAGATATTCCTCATTGGGGAGGCGGATAAAGATGCAGGCAATGAGGCCCAGCACGAAGAAAATGATTGCCAGAGCGCCAAGCGCGGGGTTGAAGCCCATGGACTTTATAAGACCGTCGGCAACAGGAGAGAATACAACGGTGGAAAGGCCGAATGCACCTGCGCCTATGCCCGTTGCGAAGCCCCTGCGATGGGGCAGCCAACGCTGGATGCAACTGAGGTTAGCACCATAACTGACACCGCTTCCGAAGCCGCCCAAAATACAGTAAGTGAGATAAAACATGATTATGGGGCTGCCCGCAGGTATGAAGCGGGAAACCAGTATTCCGGCACCAAAGAGGATAACTCCCACAAAGCAGACCTTGCGGGGTCCAAAATGGTCAGCGGCGGCGCCGCCTGCGAAATTGCCTGCGCAGAAGGCAAAAAGCATAAAGCTTGCCACCAGATTGACGCTGCCTTCCTCCCAACCGTGGAAAGCCATTGCGGGGGCTTTGAAAACACTCCATATGTAAATTATGCCCACGCATACCTGAACGAGCAGGCAGGCCGCAAGGGCGGGAATAGGTGAAATTTTCTTATTCATGGCGCACCTCTTGTGTATTTATAAGAGGATTTTATATAGCTTAGGAAGCTTTGTCAAGTTTTGGGGCAACGCGTGGGACGGCGAGGACACTGTCCCCTACGGACGGTACGAGGAACAGTCTCCGTGGCGCCGAACAGGCGCCTCGAGGCAGCAGCGTCCCGAGCGGAAAACGAGGCATGCACACTAAGGTTTAGGCTCCCATTATGTGGCACAATATATTTCCTATCCTCGCACTTGGGGAGTTTCCAAAGAGGGGCTTTCCGCGCCCCTCTTTGGCCTGTTTTTCTTTCCATGTTCTTTTTGCTGGCACAAAAAGAATATGGCCATCGGAGATAAATACACCTCATCCGTCTGCCTTTGAGATCGCAAGATTGTTTCCCCTATCGAACTTCCCTCCTCGCGGCATAGCCGCTGCGGTCGGTGGCTAAAAACATGCCACCGGCATGTTTTCTTAACGCCCCGACCTCAAGGGGAAGGCTTTTCAATCCCTCCGCCTCACATTCTTTCGGCACCTCCTTTTGCGCAGGGGAGGCTTAACGGGCGGCAGTCAGTTTGGGAAGGTTTCGCGCAATATTCCCAGCTTTCTGCCTGCGCTTTCCAAAATCTCAAGAAAACGGAAGCGAAGCTGAATGCCCTCCTCATCATATATTATCCGAAGCTCCTCATCGGGATAATAGACCGCGGTCTCTGCGCTTTTAGGCTCAACACTCAGCTGAGGGAATATCACTCCCCACCAATTATGCCCCTCTCCCTCACCTATAACAAGGCGCAGGCACTTATAATTTCCCGCGGGCAGAGCATAGCCCTCCCCCGCGCGGTAAGAAAAGCGTTCCGTCCCGAAACGAAGCTCCACACTCTCTCCCTCAGATGCAGAAAGAGCTGCGGAAAGGATTTCCCTCTTATGCTCCGCAATAATCTTTTCCGCTTCCACAGCGCTGTCCGCCGTGGCAAGAAGCTTTTCAAGCTTTGCTTTCACCGCGTCCTTCACCCGCATCTTAAGCGCCTGCTCCGTCTCCTCATCAGAGGAGGCCACAACATGAAGTCTTATAATTTTCTCCGATATAGCACTCTGCTGCTCCACCTC
Organism: Oscillospiraceae bacterium; assembly: GCA_045638085.1. Taxonomy (GTDB): domain Bacteria; phylum Bacillota; class Clostridia; order Oscillospirales; family Oscillospiraceae; genus SIG459. The sequence continues at coordinate 6,879 of JAZUAQ010000158.1, read as the reverse complement.
GAGAGCAGTCTGACACAGACACAGGCAAAGGGCTATAAGCAGGCTCAACTCCCAAATTTTTATTCTCTTTCCCATAAAAAACACCGCCGATACTATGTAGTCACAAATAGTATCGGCGGCAATTTGCAATTTTAATCAAGATTTTCGCTGTCGGCATAATGTGTGCGGAGATATTCGCCCCAGCGGGCATATTCCTCCTGAATGAGATGGATTCCGTCGGTGCTTATTTCTGCAGGCATAAAGCCACTTTCATCGGCAAAAAGCTCCACAAGGTCCACATACCAGCATTCCCGCTCCGCAGCAAGGGCGCGCAGCGCCTCGTTATAGCTGAGGACTCTCTCCATGGTGAAGGGATAGCCTCCCGCATTCTTTTTCTCGGTGATGGGAGTGAGTCCCATTATGTATATATCCGCATCGGGATGGGCAGCAGTGAGCATATTCAGCACATTGGAATAGAGGGCGATGAAATCCGCCGTCTCGAAGCCTATCTCGTTTATCCCCAAAAGCAAATAAATCTTACTGTAGCTGCCCTGAGTTATGCCGTAGGAAATGGTTGTTGCATAAGCTCTGTCTCCCCAGAAGGCCTCGTTTTTCACTCTGTCCAAATTGACAACGCTGGCGCTTGTTGCAGCACAATAGGTGGCGCTGTTTATTCCTCCGTAGCCCCAAAGGCCATGGATAAGGCTGTTGCCCACGAAGAGGGCATCGGCGAAAAACTCATCGTCCATTCTCTCACGCTCGGCAAGGTCGGGACCTGTATATTCAGGCAGAGGGGTGGGCGTAGGACTCGGGCTGGGTGTTGGAGTTGGGGTGGGCGCAGGAGTCGGAGTTGGCGCAGGGGTGGCGCTGGGGACTTCAGGTGCGGGATCAGCTGCAGGCACGGCGCCGCAGGCACAAACTGACAGAGCGCAGACTATTGCAAGGGCTATGCACAGCGCTCTTTTCTTTGTCTTCAACATATCTTTCTCCGGGGCAGGCTAATTAATATTCGTATATGCCGCCGCCCAAAAATTCGCGGATAAGGGCATCGGGGGCAACAAGCTCTTCATCTATAACTCCGAAAAGCTGCAGGGCGGGAAGCACTTCCCTCAGTTCGTCAAAGCGCTCAATGCCCTCAGGTATAGCTCTGAAGAGGCGGGTTGCCTGAGCGTTGAAAACTGCGGGCTCATAGGCGAAGGAGGTATCAAACTGCAAATCCGCCTTGTCCTTAAAGGGGGAAATATAGTGCTTTTCGCCGCGGCGGACATTTGCCCACATCTTCAGAGTCTCGGTGGGGTCTGTTCCGCGGAACTTGCTGTCGCGCACCATACGGCGCATCAGGCGGAACCATGTGCGCTTGAAAACGACCTTTCCCTCAAACTCAACATCGCTGCGTGCAGAAATATAAAGCTTGAAAGCCTCGGGGTGGACATCGGTGATGGAGTCGTTGAGAGCGTGGATGCCCTCGAATACAACCACCTCATTTTTCTTCAGCTTAATGGACTTGCTGGGCTCAAGGATGCGCATGCGGCGGGAAAATTCATACTTGGGCACATAGATGCGCTCGCCCATGGAAAGCTTGGTGAAATGCTCATTGAGCAATTCCATATCAAGACAGAGGGGAGATTCCAGATCAAGCTCACCCTCAGGAGTGCGGGGTGCAGTAGCGGGGTCAACGGTGCGGAAATAATCGTCCATTCCCACGCTGTAGGTGCCTATGCCGCGCTTATTAAGCTCCTCGGCAATTTTCATTGCGGTTGTGGTCTTGCCGCTTCCGCTGGGACCCGAAAGGAGCACAATGGGACTACGGTCCAGATTTTCGATTATTCTGTCAGCAGCCTTGCTTACCTTTTCCCTATAAAGCTCGTCACATTCTTTAACGAAACTTTGAGGGTCGGAAACTGTGCGGAAATTAATATCATTCAGCTGATAAGCCATCGTAAAACTCCTTTATTATAGATTTTTTGGCGCAGGTTTTGTCTATGTCCGCGATATATTCCTGAGGATACTTGGGGGCAAAGAAGCGTTCAAGTCTTCCCGTGCCGGTAACAAGCTTTGTGGAAGCGCCCGCGCCCATGGCTATTATGGTGCAAAGCTCCTCCATTATGCAGATATTATAGAGATTGTCACTGCCGGGCTTGCTCCAGCCCACATTTTCAAGTCCGCCGGACATAAACTTCTGGCGGTAGAGATAATAAGGGGAATATCCCGCCCCGCTCAGAGCTTTTCGGGAGAGCTCCACCATTTCCTCAACCTCTTCCGCTCCGGGAATTCGGGTGCCCTCAAGAGTGATGCGGGAGCCCTTTTTCAGGGAGAGCGTATGGACGGTTATATTTTCGGGAGAGAGCGCAAGCACCGTTTCCATAGTGCGGGCAAAGCTTTCGGTATCATCTCCCGGCAGGCCGGCAATCAGGTCCATATTCACCTCAAAGCCACCTACCTGTCGTACAAGCTCAAGCGCCTTCAGAACATCCTCCGCACTGTGGCGGCGACCGATTATATCAAGAACCTTGTCGCTCATAGTCTGGGGATTCACACTGACACGGCTGACACCCCAACGGCGCATAACGCTCAGCTTATCGCGGCTTATGGTGTCCGGTCTGCCTGCCTCCACGGTGATTTCGCTGCAGGAAGAAAGGTCAAACTTTTCGTGAAGTGCTCCAAGCACTGCATTAAGCTGCTCGGCGGAAAGAGTCGTGGGAGTGCCTCCTCCCAGATAGAGGGCGATTACATTAAGCCCCAATTCCTTAACCGTTTCGGCAGTGGCTTCGATATCCTTCATCAGCGCCTCAACAAAGGGAGCTATCAGCTTCATGCTCTTTTCAACAGAGTGACTGACAAAGGAGCAGTAGGCACAGCGGGTGGGGCAAAAGGGTACTCCCAGATAGAGGCAAACATCCTTTTTACCCAACTTTTCGGTAACAGCACGAGAGGCATGGGCAGTATGGAGGCAAAGCTCCGCCCTTTCGGGAGAAGCATCATAAAGCTTTATAAAACGGCTGAGAGCAGCTTTATCGCCAAGTCCGCTTTCCAGAAGGTCGCTCATAAGTTTGCCGGGGCGGATTCCGCTGAGGGCTCCCCAAACGGGCTTTTTGCCCAAAACCTTGATGCCTGCTCTGTAAAAGCTCAGCTTTGCTATTCTCTGACGAAGGCGCTGCTCAATAATTTCATCGCTGAATTGCTCCTTGCTGACAGCAGCCTTGCCCCAAAAGAGCTTACCCTCTGCATTGGTAATAAGTGTGGTGGCAGTAACGAACTTCCCGCCCTCGCTGAGCTTCACCTCAGCCTTCAGGCAGCCTGAAGCTTTCTCGGGATAAATGGGGCTCTCCTCGGGGAAGAGCATCAGCATTATCTGCTCCACTGCATATTTATAATCATTGTTTATAAGAAAAAGTTCCATTTATTACTCCGTATACGCCTTTTAAGTTAAACAAATTATCTGCAGATATTTTATCCTATGACCCGCCATTTCGCAAGGGAATTGAAATAAAAAAAGCTGCATCCTGATGGATGCAGCTTTTATATTTAATCAGTCACGGGTTCTTCGGGCGCAGGTGTGCTTTCAGTGCCCGTAAGATTGGTGTCGCCGCCTTCTCCCTCATCCACTGAACCTTCTCCTCCCGGACTCTGAGCAGGCTCCGTAGGTGTGGGAGTTGCAGGAGTAGGCGTTGGAGCGGGAGTAGTGATAGGTGTGGGTGTGGGTGTGGGCGCAGGTGTGGGTGTGGGTGTAGGCGCAGGTGTGGGTGTGGGACTGGGGGAAGGGCTGGGAGAGGGGCTCTGCTTTGCGGCTTCCTCTTCCTCCTGCTTCTTCTTTTCCTCTTCCTCCTGCTTCTTCTTCTCTTCCTCTTCCTTCTTCAGCTGCTCTTCAAGCGCCTCTTCCAGGTCACCGAATATATTGGTGGGTGCGCCAAGGATGGGAGCGGGGAAGCTTCTGTAGGGAAGGTCAGCGTGAACAGGCTGCATAACACGCTTGAAAATCTGGGCAGCGGGGTTGCCCCATACATACATGGGCGCAGGCATATCATAACCCGTCCATACCGCAGCCACATAGTAGGGAGTGAAGCCGCAGAAGTAACGGTCATGGTTTGCGCTGGTTGTACCGGTTTTGCCCGCAACAGCCATTCCGCCGAAATATGCATTTCCGCCCGTACCTGCAGCAACGGCATTCTGCAGCATGCTGCACATATTGGCTGCGGTATTGGGAGAAAAGGCAATGTTGGTCTTGGGCTGGTTATCGATTATTACCTCTCCGTCGGGGCCGAGGACCTTTGTGTAAAGGCGAGCCTTAGTGAAGATGCCGTTATTGACGAAGGCACAGTAAGCCTGAGCCATTTCCAGAACGGTGACACCTTCGGTGAGAGAGCCCAGTGCCATGGGAGAATATGCGATATCGTTGGGCACCAGAGAGGTAAAGCCAAGTCTCTGAGTCAGGAAATCATAGGACGCCTGAGGAGTGAGCTTGTCGATTATCTGAGCCGCAACGGTGTTTTTGGAAAGGGTAATTGCGCGTCTTATGGTTATGATGTTGTCGTAGCTGTTGGGGCTGTTGGTGGGATACCACCAGGTGCCTCTCAGACGGACATCAGGAGAGTCGTTTACGAGGGTATACTGGGTGATGAGTCCATACTCAAAAGCGGGACCGTAAGAAGCAACGGGCTTGAAGGAAGAACCGGGGGAACGCTTGGACTGGGTTGCGCGGTTTGTGCCGAAGCGCTCGGTTTTTTCACCGACACCGCCGGAAAGAGCCTTTACCTGTCCTGTGTAGGGGTCCATAAGGACGATGGCGGACTGAAGCTGCTGGTTGGTGTAGTAATAGCCCTTGGGGAATTTTTCGGTGTCTTCATAAACGGAATCAACAACAGCCTGAATATCGGGGTCCATGCAGCAGTAAATCTGCAGACCGCCAAAGTAGAGAAGGTCAGTTGCTGCCTCGGAGCTAAGATCAAGTTTCTCCATAAGATCGGCATGAACGGCCTCGACGACAGCCTCTTCATACCAGCTGTAAATAGCGTCCTTGTAGCCCTCGTTCTCGCCGCGAACGAAGACAAGCTCTTCCGCCGCTGCATCCTGATACTCCTCATAGCTGATATAGCCCTGGTCGTACATTTCAAAGAGGATAAGTTCCTGACGATACTTATTCCACTGGCGGCAGGTCTTGGTCTCATCAAGATCCGCATCGTATATCATCTGATCGCGGAAGGGGTCATACTTGGAAGGGTTGTTGGTTATGCCCACAATACTGGCACATTCCGCAAGAGAGAGTTCCCAGACATCCTTGCCGAAATAGGTCTGGGATGCGGTCTGGATTCCGTAGCAGGCATTTCCGAAATAAACGAAGTTGAGATACCATTCGATTATCTCTTCCTTGTCATAGGTCTTTTCCAGCTCAAGAGCCTGGAAAATCTCCACAAGTTTTCGCATAACAAGACCTTCGTCCTTGCCCGTGACGTTCTTGACAAGCTGCTGAGTAATGGTGGAGCCGCCGAAATCGTTGCTCATAGCAAAGAACATCTGCACAACAGCACCGGTGCTTCTATACCAGTCAACGCCCTTATGCTCATAAAAGCGCTTGTCCTCAATGGCAACAAGAGCATGTTCCATATCCTCAGGGATGTTCTCATAATCCACCCAAACACGGTTTTTTGTGGTATTGAGGCGGACAAGTTCCTTATCCACGCCGTCAGAATCGGTAAACCAAATAGTACTTGAAAGGCTGACCTTATAGTCCTCAAGGTCGGTCTCCAAAGTGGGGTTAACGCTTGTCTTGATATAATAGGCAAAAACGCAGGTGAAAAGCAGACCCGTCACGATTGCGACAAGCAACACGCTGACTGCCACTTTTAAAGCAAGACGCAACACTCCGCCGACGACGCCCGCAGTGGCATCCGCCGTTGTGCCCACTATTTTTTTAACTTTCTTCTTATCCAAAAAGGCTGCGCCTCCGTTTCTGCATATCGGTTCACACTAATCATACTACATGATTTCAAAATAGTATAGCACATTTTGTCAACTTGGTGCATCGAATTTGTAAATTTTCCTTCGATTTGTATGATTTCTTTTTTCAGAGGAAAGAATATAGAAAAAGAAAGCAATATAAAACAACATGGATGGAGGAATATATCCTTGAGATTGGGCATAAGAATAATAGCGTGCGTGGCAATGATGGCAATAGCCCTCACAATGGTGGTCTTTACCGCCGCTGACTTCCGCCACATTCGGGAGGACAGCTTTGTTCTGAGGGAGCATACCGGACGGGTTGCGGTTTTTTCCGGCGCGGACAATGAGAACCCTCTTGCGGTGACAGATATAAAAATCGAAAATCTTCCAAGTTCCGACAGGAACAAGCTCGGCAAGGGAATTGCCGTTTCCGACGAGGATTCTCTGCAGAAGCTTCTGGAAGACCTTGGCTCCTGAGAGAAAAGATTAATGTTGATTTTGCCCTGTCTATAGTTTACAATTAAGACATCAGAAAAACACTTTTGGAGGTCAACTATGGACGAGGGAATTTTCATCAGCATCACCGATGAAGACGGCGTAACTTTCCGTCTGGAAGTTCTTGGAGAAGTGGAGTTCGGCACAAATGTCTACTCTGTTTTTCTGCCCGCAGATATGAACGAGGATGATCCCGACTACGGCTTCGTTATCCTGCAGGTAATCGAATCCGACGGCGGAATCGAGTATGCAAGCGTTGATGACGAGGAAACTCTTCAGAAGGTTTATGCTCTCTTTATGGAAGAGCTCTATGAAGAGGAAGACGACGCTCAGTAATCGTCTCACTTAAAAATTAAATCAATCGCAGGAAATTCTTTGCCTGCGGTGTTCGTGGAATCAGGATCCGTATGGACCTACATTTTTCATAAGGGATGCCGGGCTCTCGCCGTGAATTGCAGGCCTCCCGTT
>JAZUAQ010000157.1:0-19114 GCA_045638085.1 Oscillospiraceae bacterium | reverse complement strand
GACTACCATGACAGTGGTTGCAGAAGAGCATTGGATCACCGCAGTTACACCCAGGCCCTGCAAAAAGCCTTTCAACACATTGGAACTCTTCTTTGCCACGATGGTCTGCAATTTGCCGCCCGCCTGACGTTCCAGCGCTTTGCCCATAATGTCCATACCGAACAGGAACAAAGCCAAGCCACCCAGAAGGGTGATAATCTTAAAAATATAAGCTGTCATATCTTACTCCTTTAAGGAAAGTTTTCTTGTTTCAACAGTGGGCATTATAAATTTTGCCATTTGTAAATACCATAGAGACTATGAAAAGTCTGTGTAAAATCCAGGTAAAATAAAAGACCGCACCCTTGCGGATGCGGTCAAAATTAAAATTGAATTATAATCGCGGTACCTTTTCCGGGTGTGCTTTCCAAGGCAATTTCCGCTTTATGGTAGGCCACGGCATGCTTTACAATGGATAGTCCCAGACCTGTGCCTCCGGAGGCTTTTGAATGCCTCTTGTCCACACGGTAGAACCGTTCAAAAATTCGGTCTTTATGCTCTGCGGGAATACCAATGCCGGTGTCACTGACAACCAGCCGCTTATTTTCCACTCGGATTGTCACACTGCCACCGGGAACATTATACTTGATGGCATTATCACAAAGGTTATAGACCACTTCGTGGAGCATTCTGCGAACGCCTTCTACACAGAAGCCTTCTCCGGTGACCTGAACAGTTACCTGCTTATCGGCAGCACTGGCTTCCAAAATTGCTTTCACGTCCTCAGAAAGTTCCAGCATGTCCACATTTTCTTTCGGCAGTTCTGCGCCCTCGTCCAGCTGAGAGAGGCGTATGATATCCTCGATCAGGTTCACCAGCCGGGATGCTTCCTTGCGGATATGACCCACAAATCGAGGTGCGTCCTCCGTCTTAACCAAGCCTTTTTCCATCAGTTCTGCGCTGCCGATTATACCTTGCAGCGGTGTTTTCAGTTCGTGGGATACATTGGCAGAGAACTCCCGTCGCATTTGCTCGGAATTAAGCCGCTCGGTAATATCAAATGCCAAAACCACCGCACCGATCACGGCGCCATCGGACTCAATGCGGCTCAGATCAAACTGGTAATCGCGCCCGTTTCGGTTTAGCCTTGCGTACCCTCTGCCCTTGTCCAGCGCATCGTTCACTGCGTTTCGCATAGAACTTGTCTGATCAATCATCAGGAAGTTTCTTCCGACGCAGTCATCTTCTGCTTCAAACAAAGACTTTGCCGCCGGATTGATGCTGATAATCGTGCCTTCACCGTCCAGCAACACAAGTCCTTCCTGCATGTGGGATGTGATCTGCTGGAACTCGTCTGCTTTGCGCTTTATCTGATCCATATGCTCTGCGATCTGCCGATGCTGACGATGGATGCGATGGAGCAAAGGAGAGATTTCTTCGTAAACATCGTTTTTCAGAGGCTGTTCCAGATCCAGTTTATTCAGCGGTTCCACAATATTTTTCGCCATTCGGCCGGCAAGAAGCGCGGAAAGGCCGATAGCCAGTACAACAACCAAAACGATTGGCCACAACATGCCCATCATCAGCGCCCATGCGGACTCCTGATTGGTGGAAATACGCAGCACAGTTCCGTCCTGCAAGCGCTGCGCTTCATAAAAGGTCTGTTCGGTCATGGTGGAAGAGGTACGTACCGCGCTGCCGGAGCCGCTTGCAAAAGCTTCCAGGATCTCCTCGCGGTCTGCGTGGTTTTCCATGGCAGTCTGATCCACCTGAGTATCAAACAGAACCGTACCATCGGCGTCGATCCATGTTACGCGAAATCGGTCTGCTTCTACATTTTCCAAAAATGCGTTGCCATACTGCTCCGTGCCGGTAACAGCCAGACTCAATTCATCCTTCAGCTGCTGCACCTGCACACCGGTAAAATGGTTATAAAGAACACCTATCACGATTCCGAGAGAACAAAGAAGAACCACAACCGCAACTAACACCGTAGAGCGAAAGATTTTACTTGTCATGCCCGGCCTCCATACGATAGCCTACATTGCGGACGGTTTCAATAAAATGCCCGTATTTTCCCAGCTTTTGGCGCAGGGTACGGATATGCATATCCACAGTACGGGTTTCTCCCAAATAATCTGTATTCCACACAGCCGAGAGCAACTGTTCTCTTGTGAAGGCTATGCCCGGCTGAGACAGAAAAAGATGCAGCAGTTCATATTCCTTATAAGTCAGAACCACCCGTTCACCATCCACGGTAACAATATGTTCATCAGGATTCAGTACCAAACCTTCCAGTTTCAGCAGCTTTGAATTGACGAGCGGTTGGCATCTGCGCAAAACGGCTTTCACGCGGCTAACCATTTCCATAATGCCGAAAGGCTTGACCAGATAATCATCCGCGCCCAAATCCAGACTTTGAATTTTATCGTACTCTGTACCCTTGGCGGTGGCCATGATGACGGGGATTGCCCTGAATTGCTCAGACTCCTTCATCATTTTCAGAAGGGTAACACCATCCTTACCGGGAAGCATCACATCCAAAATCACCAGCTCCGGCTTTTCGGACTGCAATGCATTCCAAAAGCTGTCGCCGTCTTCAAACCCCCTGGCATCAAAGCCGGTGGAGCTCAAAGCATATACTTCAACATCGCGAATGCTGGAATCGTCTTCAACGCACCAGATCATAGATACACCCCCTCACATTTGCCTTCTATGGTATCGACATTTAATATAAAATTCAAGCATTTTTGCTTGTATATCGGAAACTTTACATACTTTTTACATTCATTAAATTGAAAAATCCGAACGCACTTCATATCATAAAGCAGTTCGGATTTTTCAAGAAAAGCAAAAAAAGAACCGCTTGCATTTCTGCAAGTGGTTTTAATATGCCTTCGGCATGAGGTCACAAGTTCGAGGCCGAATTTTTCGGAAGGAAAGGATGGGTGAAGGAAAACCATCAGGGTTTTCCTTCACATTTCAATTCCCCGCCGCGCGGATAAGTTTGCCAAAGGCAAACTTGCCACCAAAAAGAAGAGCCACGACAATGTCGTGGCTCTCTTTTTGGTGGGCGATACAAGACTCGAACTTGTGGCCTCCCGCACGTCAAGCGGATGCGCTACCAGCTGCGCCAATCGTCCGTATTCGATTCAGCTTTGTCAGTATAACAACAACTATAAGCTTTGTCAACACTTTTTTTAATGCCGACCCGAATTTTTTTCGGGTCGGCATTAATAAGCTTATATGGCTTACTTTTTATTCAGCGGGTTCGCTGGTATCCTCGAAGCCCCATACGCGGACATTGATCTTATGCTCAATCTCGCCAACGTAAGCAACAACGATACCCCAACCGTTGGAAACGGGGGTTACAACGCCGTCTGCATCAACAGTGAATACTGCGGGGTTGCTGCTGCGCCACTTAATGGTGCAGATCTCGTCAACAGGATATGCAATAGCATCAAGGTCGATGCTCTCGCCTGCCTTGAGAGAGAACTCATCCTTAAGATCTCTGCCAAGGTGGTTCATGATAACGGTGTGGATATTGGGGTTTGCAAGCTCGGGAGTTGCAGCGGGAACCTCAATCTCAATAATCTCAGCCTCTGTTGCGATAACAAGGTCAAGACCGGAGGTATAGATGGTCTTACCATCAATGGGAGCGGCTTCAACGGCATAACGGATCTGCATATCGTTATCGTCATACATCTCCATGTCGCCGAAGTCATAGGTCCAGTTGCCGTCCTTATCGGGGGTTACAACGGCGCTGTCGATAGACTGTCCGTTTGCCTTGAGGCTAACTGTGACGCTCTGGGGCATGGTGTCATCGGCATCGAGGCTCCAGCTGATCTGACCGCTTACATCAACAACATCCTTGCCGCCGCCAAGACTTGCGGAGATAAGAATGATAACTGCAACGATAACGGCAACAACCAGAACTGCGCCCATGATGAACTGCCACTGAGCATTGATGTTCAGCTTTGCGTTTGCAGCACTGCCGCTGCTGGCAGCGGTGGTGGAGGCTGCGGCGCGTCCGCTCTGTTTAACGCGTCTGGTGCCGCAATTGGGGCAACGGTTAAAAATGGCCATAAAAGTCTGTCCGCAATGGCGGCAGCTAACTTTAGGAATAAAGCCCATAAAAACCAACCTTTCTTTGGTGGAATAATTCTGGAAATTCACTTTATTCTACAACCTTTTGCGCCATTCGTCAAGGGGGTACCACCGCAGCCGATTTTTATAGCGTCAGAGAGCCGTTTTCGTCCTCCAAAAGCATCAAAATTTTCTCCTGTTCCCCACTCTTGGCATCAACATAAATAATATAACGCTGCTCTTCCTCGTTCACGCAGACAAACTCACGGCAGAGCACTTCTTCTCCCCCGGGATTGGGGATGATGGCAAGACGGCTGCTCTCCACCTGAAGCTCTGCAGGAACCGCTATCGCCGCTTCCTCTTCACTGACCTGCGCCTCCGGAATCTCCCTCTCTCTATGGGAGGAGATATAGCCCAAAGCCTCGAATCCGCAAACTTTTCCGCTGCCCATATCAACAGAGAGCTTTATAAGGTCCGGATAGCAGGTCACATCGTCCTGAGTGTAGGCATAGTTGACTGTGAGTATGCCATCCTGAATCATATAGTAGCTTTTTTCCATATCTCTGTAGCCTCGACTGAGCAGAAATTCATCCGCCGCCGCTAGGGCATCTTCCGCCTCCATATACTCCCCACCGCTGAAATCCGAGGAGAGCATGCTGAGCACCTGACCGCCCTGCTTTGTCACCGCAACGGTAAGGGTCTCTCCTCCCGATTGCTCCGCCTGATACACATAGCAGGGCAGTTCCCCCTCGCTCTCCCACGCGGGAAAAACCTTGGTCTTTGGCATCTGAAGGAAGTGAGCAACCACCTCTCTGCCCTCGTTTTCGTCTATTTCCTCTGCGCCCTCCAGCAAGGCAGGGCTTTTATCTGCGAGATGGTTTGAGAAAGGCCCGTCATAGATAAGAGAGGGCAGTTCGGGAAACTCCTGCTCTATGAGGCGCATGCTCTCGCCTATGGTGGAGGGCAGGCTTTCCTCAGCTGCATCAATCCGCTTTTCGGAAGCATAGAGTTCATCCATAGTGAGGACTCCGTCCATCATATCCGTCTGCAGATTCTTCATATTGTCCCGCAGCAAGGCGGAGCTTTCCGCAAGAGCTTTGAGGTTTTCCCTCTGCTCCGCGCTGAGACTTTCTCCCGCCGCTGCGGCGCGGCTCAGGGCAAAGGCATAATCTCCCACGCGGCTTATAAAGCCTGCGGTCTGCTCAAGCTCGTATGTGGAAAACGGAAGAACGCCGAGACTCATCTGCGCCGTCATGGCCTTGCCGAAAATTTCCGTGCATACCGCTCCCGAAAGAGCGGGGGAGGTGGCATAGACACTTTTTTGCAATGCAGAGTCCATTTCTCCCACGGCGGTTACAAGTTCGTCAAAAGCATGCTGATAGTTATTGGCAATTTGCAGCTTATATTTTTCTGCTTTCGCGTTGGCTGCGGCGGCATAAATTCCAAGCCCCAGAGCCGTTACGGAAAGAAGACAGATTGCAATTATGGCTGCTTTCCATTTTTTATTGTGTTTCATTTTTACCACTCCTTTGTATCTATCTTGCTCCGAAGCCAAATTTTTAGTTTAGAAATTTTTGATGCAGCAAATAAAAAAATCCATCCGCTTCTGCAGATGGATTTTTAATTTAAATTTAATTCCGCTGCATTCTTAACGCCTTCGGCAACAGCCATATCGATCATTAGTGCAACATATCAGTTCAGCCGCGGATTATCATCACCACGGTCGATGTGGCAATTCCAATTAACCAGATAAACAGAATTATGCATATTATTCGAGACGGAATTAATATCCCTTTCATTTTTGTGCGTGCAGCCTCACGCGATACATATCCGATCAACGGGAAAAAATAAATTAAAACAACAAGAAAAGTAATTATATCGTAGGCAATGCTTCCGGGGATTAAATTGGGGTTATTAAAAATTTGGGGGAAATATGTAGCAATCGTGCCGTAAACACAATATGAAACTATCCATAGTATAAACAGCCGCTTTGTTCTTTTCCGTGCTTCTTCAAGCTTTGCGCTCATTCACTCACTCCTCTGTCCGCTCAAGCGGATAGATTTTGAATAATTCAAGATTTAATTCGGTATCGGGCCAAGCACCAATGCTATGGCCAAAAAGACGAGCACAATCATCATTGCAAGTAAAATTGTGTAAATAATCCGAGCAGGAATTAAAATCCCCTTCATCTTTATGCGCGCAGCCTCACGCATCACATGCTTTATCAGCGGGAAAAAGTAAAACAACAACACGCAGAAGAAAACCGCAAAGAAAAGGATGATTACGGGAGTTGAATCTCGTTTATCGGAAGAGTATATGAACCAGGCAGAAACCGCAGCTGCAGCATAATAAACACAATATGAAACTATCCATAGTATAAACAGCCGCTTTGTTCTTTTCCGTGCTTCTTCAGGCTTGGCTTTCATTCGCTCATCTCCTCTGTGCGCCGTTCCAGTGGACATATTCATACGCTCATTATACCCCCGCGCTTGTTTTCCTGCAATTATACGATGTCACAATTTTTGTCTGTCCAAATTGCACATCTACACGATAAAAAAAGACAGCAGAAGCTATATGTCTGCTGTCTTTTATCGTATTTACTTAGAGGCTTTTTTCCAGCTTTTCGATGCCGAATGCCATACGGCGGAGGGTTTCCTCCTTGCCAAGGATGCGGGCAATCTCCACAGCGCCGCCGGGAGTTACCGCCTTGCCTGCGATTGCAATGCGCACGGGCCACATGACCTTTGCGTTCTTAACGCCTTCGGCAACAGCCATATCAGTCATTGCGGTGAGAATATTCTCATCATTCCAGTCCTCGATTGCCTCGAAAACGGCAAGCATCTTCTTCAGCATTTCAAGAGAGCCGGGGATGTCGGTCTTGCTCTTTTTATGGATATAAAGCTCAGCTTCATATTCGGGAAGAGTATCGAAGAAGTCCACCTTCTCGGGGATATCGGTGAGAACCTCGCAGCGCTGCTGCAGAATTGCGGCAATTGCGGCTGCGTCGTAAGCCTCGTTTTTCACGGCCTGACGGATGAAAGGTTCGGCAACCTTTGCAAAGGCCTCGCTCTCCATTGCGCGGATATAGGCGCTGTTGAAATAGCGGAGCTTTTCAATGTCGAAAATTGCGGGGGACTTGCTGATGCCCTGAAGGTCGAAAACCTTGATAAGCTCGTCCATGGTGAAAATCTCCTGCTCGGCATATTCGCCTCTGGGAGACCAGCCGAGAAGGGTGACATAGTTGACAACGGCATCGGTGAGGTAGCCCTGAGCGATGAGATCCTCATAGCTGGGGTCGCCATGGCGCTTGCTCATCTTGTTATGGGCATCGCGCATAACGGGAGAGCAGTGAACATACTTGGGGATGTTCCAGCCGAAGCCTTCATAAAGCAGGTTATACTTGGGTGCGTAGGAGAGATACTCACTGCCGCGGACAACATGGGTGATGCCCATCATATGGTCATCAACAACGTTTGCGAAGTTATAGGTGGGAAGTCCGTCACGCTTGATGAGAACCTGGTCATCAAGGGTGGAGCATTCAACGGTAATGTCACCAAAAATCTCATCGTGGAAGGTTACACTGCCTTCCTCGGGGATGCGCTGGCGGATGACATAGGGCATGCCTGCGGCGAGTTTGGCCTCAACTTCCTCTTTGCTCATATCTCTGCAGGGGTCGGCAACGCGGGTAAAGGAAGCCTCTTCCTCTTCGCTCTCGCTCTTCTCGCAGAAGCAGTAGTAAGCATGTCCGCGCTCAACCAGCCACTGGGCATACTTGATATAGAAACCCTTACGCTCAGTCTGGACATAGGGAGCAACGGGGCCGCCAACATCGGGGCCTTCATCGTGGCTCAGACCGCACTCGCGCATGGTCTTATAGATAACATCAACAGCGCCTTCAACCAGTCTGCCCTGGTCGGTATCTTCAATGCGGAGAATGAAGGTGCCGTCATAGTGGCGGGCAATGAGGTAGGTGTAAAGAGCGGTGCGAAGGTTGCCCACATGCATATAACCCGTAGGGGAAGGAGCGAAACGGGTGCGCACTCCGCCGACGGGAATTCGTGATTCCATTTCATTTATCCAGTTCATATCTGCCATTTATTTTTCCTCCTAAAACACACAATGTGTCTTTAATCCAAAATTATCACCCAAATATAATATTTTAATTGGATGTAAAAGTCAATTATGAATTGTAAAAGCGGAAGAAGTGTGCTATTATGTGTATTTGATAAGGTGGAATAGTATGTTCTGCTGCAAAATGAAACAATTTCTCAGAGAAAGAGGATAAAATAAATGGAAAACACCGCTCCTGCAAAAAAGATTATGCTCTCCGGCATTCAGCCCTCCGGTGACCTGCATCTGGGCAACTATCTCGGCGCAATCAAGAACTGGGTCGAGCGCACCGAAGAGTTTGATAACTACTACTTCATGGCTGACATGCACACTATAACCGTCCGTCAGACTCCCGCTGATCTGCGCCGCCGCACTCTGCAGCAGCTGGCCCAGTACATTGCCTGCGGTCTTGACCCCCAGAAGAACACCCTCTTCATCCAAAGCCATGTTCACGAGCATGCGGAGCTTGCATGGGTTCTCAGCTGTTACACCATGTTCGGTGAGCTCAGCCGCATGACCCAGTTCAAGGACAAGAGCGCAAAGCATTCCGAGAACATCAACGCAGGACTTTTCACCTATCCCAGCCTTATGGCAGCCGACATTCTCCTTTATCAGGCTGACTTCGTTCCCGTAGGCGAGGACCAGAAACAGCACTGCGAGCTGACCCGCGACATCGCCATCCGCTTCAACAATATTTACGGCAATGTTTTCAAAGTTCCCGAGCCCTATATTCAGAAGGTCGGCGCCCGCATCATGAGTCTGGGCAATCCCACCAGCAAAATGAGCAAGAGTGACCCCAACGGCTGCGTCTTCCTCCTGGAAAAGCCCGAAGACATTATGCGCAAGTTCAAGAAGGCCGTCACCGACTCCGACACCGAAAACTGCGTACGCTACGCTCCCTCCGAGAAGCCCGGCGTTGCCAACCTGATGGGCATTTATTCCGCCATCACCGGAAAGAGCTATGACGAAATCGAAAACGAATTCGCAGGCAAGGGCTACGGTGCATTCAAGCCCGCCGTTGGCGAAGCCGTTGTTGAGACCCTCCGCCCCATTCAGGAGGAGGCCAACCGCATCCTCGCCGACAAGGCTTATCTTGAAAGCGTTTACAAAGAGGGCGCAGAGAAAGCAAGTTATCTTGCCCGCAAAACCCTCCGCAAGGTCTACAAGAAGATCGGCTTTGTTGAGCGCTAAACCCCACTCCGAAATTAGACATATAGGAGCAATTTCTTATGTTTCCTGAAATGCAGCTTTGGCTGAAAATAGTTCTGGCACTGGTTGCGGCCATAGTACTGGCTTTTGCCACCACATCTCCCGTCAAGCGCTTTGCCGAGAAGGTTGGTGCAATAGACGTACCCAAAGATGCCCGCAGAGTCCACAAAAAACCCATCCCCCGTATGGGCGGTATGGCTATATTCATCGGCTTTTTGCTTGCCGTTCTCCTTTTTGCTGAAATAGACAAACCCCTTAGAGGCACTCTCATCGGCTGCCTTATCATCGTTGCCACCGGCGCTATCGACGATATTAAGCCCATGAAATGGTGGGTAAAGCTTCTTTGCCAGATTGCCGCCGCAATCGTTGCCGTTGCTCACGGCGTTACAATAAACGTTCTTTTCAACCCCAACATTCTCAGCGACAACACCGTTTTCTTCCTCGGTTCTCTCAGTATTCCTATCACCATCATCTGGATAGTGGCCATCACCAATGCCGTTAACCTCATCGACGGTCTGGACGGACTTGCCTGCGGCGTAAGCTGCATAAGCTCCATCACCATGCTGGTGGTTGCCCTCATCCTCTCCGAAGGAAATATTGCCATTGTTCTCGCCGCACTTGTGGGCGCCTGCATCGGCTTCCTGCCCTTCAATGCAAACCCCGCAAAGATATTCATGGGCGACACCGGCGCTTTGCTCCTTGGCTTTGCGCTTTCCACTATTTCCGTCAGCGCCATGTTCAAGTTCTACGCCATCATCACCTTTGTTGTTCCCATGCTGGCTATGGCACTTCCCCTTTTTGACACGCTCTTCGCTATCATCCGTCGCCTTCTCAGAGGTCAAAGTCCCATGACCCCCGACCGCGGACATCTTCATCACCGCCTTATCGATATGGGTCTCAGCCAGAAGCAGGCTGTTGCAATTCTCTATTGCCTCA
Organism: Oscillospiraceae bacterium; assembly: GCA_045638085.1. Classification (GTDB taxonomy): domain Bacteria; phylum Bacillota; class Clostridia; order Oscillospirales; family Oscillospiraceae; genus SIG459. The sequence goes on along the minus strand of JAZUAQ010000157.1, from coordinate 8,794 downwards.
GTGCTGTTCTGGGCCTCACCGCGGTTGTTATCAATACCCACGGTCCTATGCGCATAACCTTGCTGATAGCCGAGCTTCTGCTCGCCATCTTTATCGGATTTTTCATCAAAATCCAGATAGAACATCCTGCCAACGCTCCCCACAAGGAGGAGGAAAAGCCCGCTGAGCCTACTGAATAAAGAGCAAAGCACCTATCATTATCAAAAGCTCTTTATCTCCGCTTTCCCTGTACATCAGGTAAAGCACCGCCATCAGAAGCAAATCCTCCGTCTCCAGACTGAGGGAGCCCAGCTTTCCAAAAAGCTTTCCCAATTCACCGCTCAGTCCCGGTCCCGGGCCGGGCGGTGATGTTTTATCAGCGTTTTTCTTTTCCGCGGCCGCTTCCTTGCTCCCTGCGGGCAGGGGCGCAAGCTTCTTTCCGTGGAATGAGCCTGATTTTTTCACTGTTTCCGGCGCATACGGTGCTCTTCTTCCTTGGGGCTGATACGCACTGTTATACATCCGCTTCACCCCATTCATTCAGCGCCATACCGGCAAGACCCGCTATTCGGCTTATTTTCAAAGCTTTTTCCAGCTTGCGCCGACGCTCAGGCTTCAGGTAAGGACCAAGAGCCGCCACGAAAGCCGCCTTGTCGCTGCCGCCGCCCGCCTTGCCCATAAGAGCGCTCAGCATCCCGCCCATATCCGCTTCGCTCTTTTTAGGCTCCTCTTCGCCGCCGAAAATTGATGAGGCAAGCCTGCTTATCTTCGCCATCTCCTCCGGGTCACCCAGAATTTTCCCCAGCATATCCTCCATCTCACTCACAGCGCTTACCCCCTTTCTCCCTTATTTGCCTAAATTTTTTCTGATCTTTTCTGCAAGAGAGCGGCCTTCCGGAGTTGAAAGCACTCCCGAGAGTATGTCCTTCAGCGCCTGCATATCCCCTGCCTTTGCCGCTTTTTCAATAGCCGCCGCATCCAGATTGCGCAGCACCTTCTGCCCCTCGGGTGATGCCGCAGCAGCTTTGAGATGCTCCGCCGCCGGAGAGTCTTTTATTTCCCTTTCAAGAGCTTCAAGATCAGCCATTTTTCACATTCCTTTCATTATTCATAAATCCGCTCTATACGCATTATATTCACTCCAGAGAAAGAAGGTGTCTGCCATGAAAATACTTGTTATGAGCGATTCCCACGGAAACAAAGCCAATATGCTCCGCGCTGTGGAGAAAACCGCTCCCGGCCTCATCATCCATTTGGGTGACTGTGTCCGCGACACCGATTGTCTTGAGAGGCACTATCCCTCCATCCCTCTTTGGCGGGTGAGGGGCAACTGCGACTTCGGCTCCTTTGCTCCCGAATACGGTCTCGAGGAAGTTGACGGCGTGCGCATTCTTTTTGCCCACGGCCATAATCATAATGTTAAGTTGAATATGGACTCCTTCTGCAACAGCGTCTGTTTTTCGGGTGCAAAGCTCGGTCTTTTCGGCCATACTCACAGAGCAGTCTGGCATCAGATAGCGGGAATTGAAATTCTTAATCCCGGCTCCATAGGCGAACACAGAAATCCCACATTTGCAGTTATTGAAACCACCACAAACGGCAGCTTTTCCTGCCGCATTTGCAAGCTGGAGGAGGATTTATAATGAGAACTCCCGAACAGGTTTCGGGTCTTGTTGAGACCCTTGAAAACGAATATCCCGCCGAATGCTCCCTTCAGTATGATAAGGACTATGAATTGCTTTTCGCTGTCCGCCTTGCCGCTCAGTGCACAGACGAGCGCGTTAATATGATCACCCCCGCCCTTTATGAACGCTTCCCCAGCCTTGAGGCTTTTGCGGAGGCGGAGCAGGAGGAGGTTGAAAAATACGTCCATTCCTGCGGCTTTTACCGTGCCAAGGCAAGAGATATCATCCTCTGTGCCCAAATGCTCCTTGAGCGCTTCGGCGGTAAGGTCCCCGGCACCATGGAGGAACTTGTTTCCCTTCCCGGTGTGGGCAGAAAAACCGCAAACCTTATCCTCGGAGATATTTTTAATGTTCCCGGCGCCACAGTTGTGGACACTCATTGCATAAGACTGAGTAACCGCATGGGTCTTGTGGATAATCTCAAGGACCCTGTTAAAATAGAAATGGAGCTTCGCAAGATACTCCCTCCCGAGAAAAGCTCCGATTTCTGCCACCGCCTCGTGCTTCATGGCAGAGCAGTCTGCACCGCAAGAAAACCTATGTGTGAAAATTGCTGCTGCCGCATGTTCTGCAAAACCTTCACTTCGGAGAATTAAACTATGTCAATGACCAACAATTTTGATAAGAAAAAAGAGCGCGCCGTTCTCTGCGGTCTTGCCGCAGCCTGCTTTGAAAAAGGCGAAAGCTCCGACGAAATAAGCATGGGTGAGCTTGCCGCGCTTGTTGAAACTGCAGGCGGCGAAGCGGTTGCATGGCTCATCCAAAACCGCGCCACTCCCGACCCCCGCTCCTTCATAGGCGAGGGCAAAGAGCAGGAGCTTAAAGAGCTCATCGAGCTGAACGAATGCTCCCTCGCAGTTTTCGATAACGAACTGAGCCCCTCCCAGATGAGAGTTCTCAGCGAGGATTTGGGAGTTAAAGTTCTTGACCGCAGCGGTCTTATCCTGGATATTTTTGCCCAGAGAGCCCGCACCAAGGAAGGTCAACTTCAGGTTGAGCTGGCACAGTACAAGTATCTTCTGCCTCGCCTTTTGGGTATGTGGACCCACCTTGAGCGTCAGGAAGGTGCCATCGGTACCCGCGGCCCCGGCGAAACCCAGCTCGAGAGCGACCGCCGCCACATCCGCCGCAAAATATCCAAGCTGGAGGAAGAACTGGAGGAAGTCCGCAAAATAAGAAGCGTGCAGCGCCGCCGCAGGGAGAAAAATGAGATGCCCGTTGTTGCCCTTGTGGGCTACACCAACGCAGGCAAAAGCACCCTTCTCAACTGCCTGACCGGCGCGGATATTCCTGCAAACAACCGCCTTTTTGACACTTTGGACACCACCACACGCAGACTGAAGGTTGACGAGCTGCAGGAAGTTCTCCTCTCCGACACCGTTGGATTTATCCGCAAGCTTCCCCACCACCTTATTGAGGCCTTCAAGGCAACGCTGGAAGAGCTTGCCTACGCAGATGTGCTGCTCCATGTTATTGACCTCAGCAATGAAGAGTGGCAGACTCAGGCAGCCATTGTGGATAAGCTTATTGCGGAGCTTGGTGCGGAGGGCACTCCCTGCATAAGAGTTTATAATAAGTGCGATGCCTATCTCGGCGTTCTTCCCCGCGAGAGCGATGCAGTCTGCATCTCCGCACGTACCGGCGAGGGCACGGAGGAACTTCTCAGCAAAATAAGCGAAATGCTTGGCAGAAGCAAGCACAGAGCCACTTTCCGCATCCCCTATTCTCAGGGCGCTATCGTTCAGCTTCTCCACTCCGAAGCTGCAGTTTTGAGCACCGAATATGCCGAAGACGGCACCATTATCGAAGCCATTGTGAAGAGCGAGCTTTGGGCAAAGGTCCGCGCCTACGCCGAGGGGGAAAATCAATGACAAGCTATCTTGTTCCTGCCGCTTACGGCGAGGCGGAATACATTGAAAAACGCTCCCGCTTCATTGCCCGCGTATGGCCCGTTGAAAGCGAGGCGGATGCCATTGCCTGCATAGAGGCTATGCGCAAGCAGCATTATGACGCCCGCCACAATGTTTATGCCTATGTTATCCGCGAGGGCGGCATTATGCGCTACAGCGATGACGGAGAGCCTCAAGGCACAAGCGGTCAGCCCACGCTTAACGTTTTTCGCTCTCAGGAAATCCAGAATTTCTGCTGTGTGGTCACCCGCTATTTCGGAGGAATTCTGCTGGGCACGGGCGGCCTTGTTCGCGCCTATTCCACCGCAGCCAAGATGGCTCTTGAAAACGCAGGCATAAGCCGCATGGCTCTTTGGAAAAACATTGAGTTGGGCTGCTCCTACAGTCAGTTTGAAAGAGTTAAGCGTCTTCTGGAGGAGCATGAGGCCGTTATCGAGGACACGGACTTCGGTGCCGACATTGTTTTCTCCGCCCTCCTGCGCGAGGACATGGAGGAGAGCTTCGGCAAGACTCTCACGGAAATGAGCGCCGGAAAAATTGAACATCTCATCTGCGGCGAGAGCTTCCGCGGAGTCAAAATTTCATGAAAACCAATCCACGGGCAGCAGTTTTCGCCCGTGGATTTTTATTTTTAAAATTTTTTTGAAACAAAAAAAGGGAAAGGGCAGATGCGCGTCGTATTAAGTATAGGAACGCAATTTTTGCGGCAATAACGACACAGGAGGAAAGATTATGCCCAAATGTCCCAGAGAGATCAGAGAAGAGGCCGAAAGAAGTCTTATCTGTTCCTACGGTGTGCTCTCTGCCGAAAGCAAAGGCCGCCTTATCCCCGAGGAAGAATGCCCTATGCGCAGCTGCTTCCAGCGTGACATTGACCGCATAACCCATTCCAAAAGCTTCCGCCGCCTCAAGCACAAAACCCAGGTTTTCCTTCAGCCCGAAGGCGACCACTACCGCACCCGCCTCACCCACACTCTGGAGGTCACCCGCCTTGCACGCACCGCTGCAAGAGCGCTCATGCTCAACGAGGATCTTGCAGAAGCCATCGCCCTTGGCCACGATTTGGGTCACACCCCCTTCGGCCACGCAGGCGAGCGTGCTTTGAGAGAAATTCATCCCGGCGGCTTCAACCACTATCAGCAGAGCCTTCGCGTTATTGACCATATTGAGAAGGACGGTCAGGGCCTTAACCTTTGCTACGAAACCCGCATGGGTATTCTCAACCACACCCACGGTGCACCCGATGACAGTCTGGAGGCAACTCTTGTACGCTTCTCCGACCGCATCGCCTACATAAACCACGACCTTGACGATGCCTTGCGCGCAGGTATACTCTCCATTGATGACGTTCCCCTCAAAATCAGGGAAGCTCTCGGCAACAGCAACAGCCAGCGCATAAACGCAATAATCAGCAACCTTATTGCAAACAGCAGCGACGGCAAAATCACCATGAGCCCTGAAATGGCTGAAATTTATGAGCTTTTCCATAACTTCATGTACGAAAGCGTCTATTATAATCCCGTTGCAAAAAGCGAAGAGAGCAAGGTTCAGGGTATAATCGGCGGCATCTACGAATACTATGTCAGCCATCCCGAAAAACTCCCCGAAGACTACAAGCGCATAGCCGAGCGCGACGGTCTTGAGCGCAGCGTCTGCGACTATGTTGCCGGTATGACGGACAAGTATGCCCTTGAAACTTACAGCCGCATATTCATCCCCATGGCATGGTCCGTTAAATAAGCACACACTACTTAAGATAAAAAGGCAGGTGAAATCACATGGCATTCCCCGAAAGCTTCCTGCAGGAGCTTGCAGACAGAAATGATATAGCGGACGTTGTGGGCAGCTATGTGCGTCTCACCAAGCGCAGCGGCTCCAATCTCTTCGGTCTCTGCCCCTTCCACAGCGAAAAAACTCCATCCTTCTCCGTAAGCCCCGGCAAGCAGATTTACCACTGCTTCGGCTGCGGCAAGGGCGGCAGCGTTATCAACTTCATAATGGAAATTGAAAACCTTTCCTTCCCCGATGCGGTTGAGTTTCTTGCCCGCCGCTGCGGAATGGAGATTCCTGACGACAAAGAGGACGAGAGCAGAAAAAAGAGGGAAAGGCTACTCTCCCTCAACAGAGAAGCCGCCAGATTTTTCCACGAAAAGCTTAAAGAGCCCGGCGGCGCTATTGCAAGAGAATATATCGCGAAGCGCGGTTTAAGCCCCACAGTTACTAAAAATTTCGGTCTGGGCTTTGCACCCGAAAGCTGGTATGAGCTTACAAACGCCATGAAGGCCAAAGGCTACACGGATTTTGAGCTTATAAGCGCAGGTCTTGCAAATTCCAACAAAAGCGGCAAGGGAGTCCACGACATTTTCCGCTCCCGCCTTATGTTCCCGATAATCGATGTCCGCGGAAATGTTCTTGGTTTTTCCGGAAGAATTCTAGGGGACGGCGAGCCAAAATATCTCAACACAAGGGAAACTCCCGTTTTCAACAAAAGCAGAAATCTTTTTGCCCTTAATCTGGCAAAAAAGAGCAAAAATGGCTATATTCTCCTTGCGGAGGGTAATATAGATGTTGTAAGTCTCCATCAGGCGGGCTTCGACAGCGCCGTTGCATCCCTCGGCACCTCTCTTACGCCGGAGCAGGCAAGGCTTATCTCCCGCTATGCCAACGAAGTTGTCATAGCCTACGATAATGACGCGGCCGGACAGAAAGCGGCTCAGCGCGCCATAGGCATACTGGAAAACCTTGATTTGAAAGTTAAGGTATTGCGCATGAACGGCGCAAAAGATCCCGATGAGTTTATAAAGCTCAAAGGTGCCGATGCCTTCAAGAACCTCCTTGAGCAATCGGAAAACCATGTTGAATATCGTCTGCAAAGCGCAATGAGCAAATATGACCTGAACCTTGACGAAGAAAAGGTCAGCGCTTTGAAAGATGCCGTCAACATCATCGCATCTCTTCCCAATGCCGTTGAGCGTGAGGTTTACTCCATGCGCGTTGCGGAAAAATGCTCTGTCAGCAAGGATGTTGTCATAGGCGAGGTTGAGCGGGCACGAAAGAAGAAGATTCACTACACAAAGCTCCAGCAGGAAAAGGAGCTTTTGCGAAGCACCTCTCCCCGCTCCAAAAACAAAGCCATAAGCTATGAAAATCCCCGCTCGGCTTTGGCAGAAGAGGGAGTTATCCGTCTTCTTTATCTGGACAGCGGATTATTTGCAGGCGTTGATATTTCTCCCGGGGATTTTTCAAGCCCCCTCTTGGGACGCTTTTTCGAAATCCTTAAGGAAAAAACCGATGCACATCTGCCGCTTTCCATGGCGTCCCTTTCCGCCAACTTCACCCCCGAGGAAACGGACCATCTTACAGGCATACTGCAAAAACCCGAAGTTCTCTCCAAGGGACAACAGGCTCTCGGAGATTACATAAATATCATCAAAACTGAAAAACAAAATGCCTCTGCCGAGGACGACCTTCGAGCCTTCGCGGAGCAAATGAGAAATAGAAAAGGATATGGTGGACAAAATGGCTGTTGAAAAAAACATGAATGAAGAACTCGCCAACCTGAGCGAAAAAGAACTCAACGAAATGGCAGACGCTCTTCTGGCTGAGGCCGAGGAGACCGCTCCCGCTGCAGAAGAGGCTGTTCGCTCTGTTGACGACTATATAGAGGAATTCACCCTCATCGAAATGGCTCCCGCAGGCGAGAAGAAAACCCGCAGCAAGAGCAAGAAGAGCAAGAGCAAGTCCGCTCCCGTCATCGACATCACCGGCAAGAGCGCCGAGGAAGTTATGAACGCCCTCCTCGAAAAGGGCAAGAAGAGCGGCACCCTCTCCAACAAGGAGCTGGAGGTTCTTGAAGGTCTCAACATCGACCCCGAGCAGATGGACAAGTTCTATGCCTCCATCGAAGCCGCAGGCATTGACACTATCATCGATGAAGAGGATTTCCTGCCCCCCATCGATGACGACATCCCCGTTCTTGACGAAATCGACGATGTTCCCGAAGAGGAAATTCTCGATACCGATTCTCTGGTTGACACCTTCTCCACCGATGATCCCGTCCGTATGTACCTGAAGGAAATCGGTAAGGTTGCTCTTCTCACCCCCGATGAAGAAGTTCAGCTGGCAATCCGCATGGCCGACGGCGACGAAGAGGCAAAGCGCCGCATGGCTGAAGCCAACCTCCGTCTTGTTGTTTCCATCGCAAAGCGCTATGTGGGTCGCGGCATGCTCTTCCTTGACCTGATTCAGGAAGGTAACCTCGGTCTTATCAAGGCTGTTGACAAGTTCGACTACACCAAGGGCTACAAGTTCTCCACCTATGCAACATGGTGGATCCGTCAGGCTATCACCCGTGCCATTGCCGACCAGGCACGCACCATCCGTATTCCTGTCCACATGGTTGAGACCATTAATAAGGTCATCCGCGTTTCCCGCCAGCTTCTTCAGGAACTGGGTCATGACCCCAGCGCCGAGGAGATAGCCGAAGAAATGGGTCTCCCCGTTGAGAAGGTACGCGACATTCTCAAGATCGCTCAGGAGCCCGTCAGCCTTGAAACCCCCATCGGCGAAGAGGAAGACAGCCATCTGGCCGACTTCATTGAGGACGACAATGCCGCCGAGGCCGCAGAGGCTGCATCCTTCACTCTGCTCAAGGAGCAGCTGATGGTAGTTCTCTCCACCCTCACCCCCAGAGAGGAAAAGGTTCTGCGCCTGCGCTTCGGTCTTGAGGACGGCCGCACCCGCACCCTCGAAGAGGTTGGTAAGGAGTTCAATGTTACCCGCGAGCGTATTCGTCAGATTGAGGCCAAGGCTCTGCGCAAGCTGCGCCATCCCTCCAGAAGCAAGAAGCTCCGCGACTTCCTTAACTAAGCTATAATTATGTCAGTCCCGACAGATAATCTGTCGGGACTGTTCTTGTATATATATTTTTTACATGGTAGAATAGGCATATTGAAAATTAAGCGGGAGGTTATCCTATGCTGAAAAAAATAAGAAGAAATTTTTGGAATATTGTTTGTGTAATTTGGTCGGTGGCCATTGCGCTGTTCTGGTTTGGCATGCGCGTTATTTGGTCCGGCATATCCAAGGTGCTTTTTGAGGCCGCAGGCTTAAAAGAGCCCACCGGGTTTTTCATGAATCTTCCCCTTTATATCAACATTCTTCTTTGGGTTATTGCAGCCTTCGCCCTTTTGAAGCTTGTGCGCCGAAACCGCAAAAAGG
>JAZUAQ010000156.1:0-12322 GCA_045638085.1 Oscillospiraceae bacterium | reverse complement strand
TGAGTTCTATGTAAACGCTGCAGGCAACCAGATCGAGAAGTTCGCCACCAGCATCGATGCCCGCTACCGCCAGCTTATCCTTGGCGAGGACGCAGTGGAGTTCCCCGAGGACGGCTATCACGGCGATGATATCAAGGCTCTGGCAAAGGGCTTTTACGAGGCTAATGGCGAAAGCTTCATGGATAAGAGCGTTGAAGAGCGCCACGCTGCTATGGCCGCCTTCGGCCTTGAGCGCAATCTGCCCAAGATGAAGGCAGACCTCGCCCGCTATAAGATTAACTATGACCGCTGGTTCTATGAGTCTGACCTTCATAACAGCGGCTACGTTGCCGAATCTGTTGAGGAACTGAGCAAGGCCGGCTATACCTATGAAAAGGACGGCGCCCTTTGGCTCAACACCTCCAAGATCCTTGGCGATAAGCTCCTTGCCGCAGGCAAAAAGCCCGAGGCAATCGAGAAACTTGGCCTCAAGGACGATGTTCTCCGCCGCGCCAACGGTTTCTACACCTATTTTGCCGCTGACATTGCCTACCACCGCAACAAGCTTGCTGTCCGCGGTTTCGATAAGGTCATCAATATCTGGGGCGCCGACCACCACGGTCATGTTGCCCGTCTCAAGGGTGCTATGGACGCTCTGGGTCTGGACGGAGAGAGAAGACTTGATGTTGTTCTTATGCAGCTTGTCCGCCTTATGCGTGACGGCGAGGTTGTCCGCATGAGCAAGCGCACCGGCAAAGCAATCTCCCTCAGCGACCTGCTGGATGAGGTTCCCGTGGATGCCGCACGCTATTTCTTCAACTCCAAGCCCGACAGCCAGATAGACTTTGACCTGGGTCTTGCTCTCCGTCAGGACAGCGAAAACCCCGTCTACTATGTTCAGTATGCCCACGCCCGTATCTGCTCCCTCATTGCAGGTATGGCAGCTGAGGGTCTTGAAGTTCCCAAGGCAACGGATGTGGATATGAGCCTTCTCAGTGATGTCCACGAGGTAGAGCTTATCAAGCAGCTTTCCGCCCTCCCCGAGGAGATTCGCATTGCTGCCCGCGATTATAACCCCAGCCGCATCAATAACTATGTCAACGAACTGGCTGCCCGCTTCCACCGCTTCTACGGTGCCTGCCGCATCAAGGGCGTTGAAGAAGAAACTGCAAAGGCAAGACTTATGCTGGCTTCCTGCGTAAAGCAGACCATCGCCAACTCCCTGGCTATCATCGGCGTCACCGCACCCGAAAAAATGTAATCCAAGCAATATAATCTGACAAAGAGATGATTTTTTAATGACAGTTTTTGAACTTGCTCTGAAGCTGATGATTTTCATCGCTGTGGGCTATGTTGCCCGCAAGCTGAAGGTGATGGCTGACGGCTTCGACAAGATGCTCACCAAGTTTGTCATGGCAGTGCCTCTGCCCTGCATGATAATCAATTCCTTCAACATAGAGTTCGATATTGAAAAGCTCATAAGCACCCCCGTGATTTTGCTGATGAGTGTGGGAAGTCTGGCCTTCGTTTTCATTGCGGTCCGTTTCCTTACTCCCAAGATGAAGAATTTCGACATGTGGCGTACTGTGCGTTTTTCCCTCATGTTCACAAACTTCACTTTTATGGGCCTGCCCATAGTTTCCGAGCTTTACGGAGCTGCCGCGGTTTTCAACTATGTTATCTTCACTTTGCCCGTTCGTATTATTTTCTATGGCGGCGCACCCCTTATGCTGGGCAACGGAGAAAAGCTCAATGTTAAGGAAACTCTGAAGAAGTTTATATGCGAGCCTGTTGTGGCTGTGTTTATAGGCTTCATTCTCTATGCCACCCAGATTCAGCTGCCTCAGGTGGTGACGGGTGTTATTCAGGGACTTGGCAATATGGCCTCTCCTCTGGGTCTCATCCTCTGCGGCAGCATCATTGCTGACGCAAACTGGAAGGGTATCACCAAGTATCCCTGCGTTTTCCTTGTGGTCATCGCAAGACTTTTCGTTGTACCCGCAGCAGTGCTTGGCATCTTCATGCTTCTCAAAATTGACAAGCAGACCATACAGAGTGTTATCTTCTACTATGCAATGCCCGTTGCATCCTTCCTGCCATCCTTCCTGCTTCGCTATAATCCCGAGGCTGTGGAGGCGAGAGTCGCAGGCGGCTATATGGTGGTGCTTTCCACCCTTGCCTGCGTTGCAACGGTTCCCATCTGGACCTTGCTCCTTGAACTTATCTGATAAAAGAATCAATCTGCGAAAGGGGAAAACATTATGTTTGAAAAAAGACCCGTTATTATGGACGGAGCTACCGGCACCGAGCTTCAGCGTCTGGGCATGCCTGCAGGCAGCTGTACGGAAAAATGGGTTCTTGAAAACCCCGACAAGATGATTTTGCTCCAGCGTGCCTACGTGTCTGCAGGCAGCAGACTCATCTATGCCCCCACCTTCGGCGCGAACAGCATAAATCTTGCAAAGCACGGCATCAGGGACGACCTGAACATAATGTGCCGCGACCTTGTTGCCATAAGCCGCGAGGCTGCAAACGGTCTTGCTATGGTTATTGGTGATATAAGCTCCACCGGCGAGCTTGTTGAGCCTTACGGTGATATGGAGGAGGACGAGCTTTTCTCCGTTTTCGTCCGTCAGGCGGAGGCCATTGAAAGAGCGGGAGTTGACCTTTTCGGCATAGAAACCCAGATGTATCTTGACGAGGCGAAGCTGGCTGTCAAGGCCGTCAAGGAGGTAAGCTCCAAGCCCATTATTGTCAGTTTTTCCTGCGGTCCTACCGGCAAAACCCTTTGGGGAGAGGATCTCTGCGATGTCTGCGACGAGCTGCAGAAGCTGGATATCACAGCCTTCGGCGTTAACTGCTGCGGTGACTTGGACCTGCTCTGCTCCATTCTGGAAAGACTTCACGAGAGAACTGAGCTGCCCCTCATAGCAAAGCCCAACGCAGGTGTGCCTGTTGTTAAGAACGGACGCAGCGTTTATGATTTCCCCACGGAGAAAATGGCGGAATACGCCATTAAATTCCATGAGCGGGGCGCCCGCCTAATAGGCGGCTGCTGCGGCACTACGCCTCTTCATATTGAAGCTATCAGCCGCGCCTTCAAAGGAATATAAACCCTAAATAAAAATCTCAAGCCCCGCCAAAAGTGCCTTCGGCAGTTATGGCGGGGCTTTTTTTGCGCCGAAACGGATGGAGGCGCAAAAGCGTCAAAGATCGGAAATTTCAAATATATTTTCGAAATATTAATACTTTTGATAAAAATTACCATATTTTCTTATGGTATTTTTCAAGATTTTGGCTTGTTAATTGACAGGGGATGTGCTATAATCTATGCGTGTATCTGTACTGAAGCGCTTTTGCAGACTAAAGCGCTAATAAGCTACATTGCAAATGCGCTTTTTGGAGAATGCCCATGGCAAAAGAAAAGGTAAAAGCCAAGAAAAAGGGAAGGAGAGCCTATCTGCAGGATATCCGCCCCAATCTTTCCGGCGAATATGTCTATACGGGCGCTCACCTGAATTTCGTCCCCGAAAAAATGAGCTACCGCCGCGCCGCATCCGCGATAGTCGGCTGTGCTCTTCTCTCCCTGGCGGGACTTGTGGCTGCGGGCTTTGTCCGGGCGGGAGGCATGGGCAACTGCTTCTACGTGCTCATCCCCTATATGGCGGAGGCAATCGCAGTTTTCACCCTTCTTCTTGCTGTATACAAAGCGCTTTCAAGAGGCAGCAGACTTCGTGACTATGAATATGAGTCCTCCGTGGTCAAGATGCCCGTGAGAGCATTGCTCTCCGCAATCTTTGCTGCAGTTGGTCTTGTGTGCATTGTGGTGTTTACCGCAATCAACGGCATGGACGGCAGTGCCGGAGAAATTGCTCTTTTGCTTGCTGCAAAGGCTGTTGCAATCATCGTCCCCTTCCTTATGAGAAAGCTTCTGGCCTCTCTCCGCTGGGAAAAAGAATGAAGATTTTGTATTGTTGACATACGCACTATATTAATATATAATTCCTTAATAACTTGTCCGTACAAGTTAGCCCCGCAGGTGGCTTATCCTGCCTGAAAAATGTGAACGTTGGGTCCTATATAAAAATTACATATGCCCATTATAGTTCAAAATATATAAGGAGGAATTCCAAACATGAAAAACGCAAAGAAACTGCTTGCTCTGCTTCTTGCTGTTGTCATGGTAGTTGCTCTCTTCGCAGCTTGCGGCCAGACTCCCGCTGCTCCCGTTGAGCCCGCAGCTCCCGCTGACCCTGCAACCCCCGCAGATCCTGCAACCCCCGCTGTTGACGCTGAGCCCGACACTCTCGTCGTACAGACCCAGAACTTCGACGGTAAGTTCTCTCCCTTCTTCTACACCAACGACTACGAGTCTCAGGTCCTCGCTCTGACCCACCAGGGTCTCCTCGGCACCGACCGTGAAGGCGCTGTCGTTCTGAAGGGCATCGAAGGTGAAGTTCGTCCCTACAACGGCACCGACTACACCTACGACGGCATTGCTAACCTCGAGATCACCGAGAACGAAGACGGCACCGTTTATTATGACATCACCATGCGTGAGGACATTCAGTTCTCCGACGGTGAGTACATGACCATCGATGACGTTATCTTCACTCTCTACGTCATGCTCGACCCCACCTTTGACGGTATCTCCACCTTCTACTCCCTGCCCATCGAAGGCCTCGAGGCTTATCGCTCCGGCATGGACAGCCGTATGAACCTCATCCTTGCTGCAGGTTCCGAAGGCTACGAAGCTACCGAGTACTTCACTGAAGAACAGTACAACACCTTCTGGGCTGCTTTCGACGCTGCTGGTCTTAAGTTCTGCCAGGAGATCGTTGATTACTGCATCGCTGCTGGCTACGGCACCGACTGCGCAACCGCTGCTCCCGCTTGGGGCTACGAAGTAGCTACCGTTGAGGAGTTCTGGGCTGCTATCGTTGCTAACTTCGGCTATGATCTCTCTGACTCCGGTATCAACTATGAGTCCGCAGGCACCTCCATCACCACCTTCATCGCTAACGAGCTGGGCGACAAGGCCAGCGAGTTCCAGGCTGGTGTTCAGACCGGTGAGTCTGCTCCCAACGTTTCTGGTATCCAGAAGATCGACGATTACAGCCTCCGCATCGTCCTCACCGAGGTCAATGCTAACGCTATCTACCAGATGGGCCAGACCGTCTGCCCCGTCCACTACTATGGCGACGAAGCTCTCTATGATTATGAGAACAACATGTTCGGTTTCAACAAGGGCGATCTGAGCATCGTCAAGGCTGTTACCACTCAGCCTGTTGGCTCCGGCCCCTACACCTTCGAAGGCTATGAGAACGGCGTTGTTACCCTGAAGGCCAACCCCCTCTACTTCAAGGGCTGCCCCAAGATTGAGTACATCCTCTACAAGGAAGGCCAGGATGCTGATAAGGTTCCCGGCGTTATCTCCGGCACTGTAGACATCACCGATCCTTCTTACTCCACCGAAGTTGCTAACCAGATCAAGGAAGCAAACGGCGGCAACGTTACCGGCGATGTCATCACCACCAACATGGTTGCTAACCTCGGTTACGGCTACGTTGGCTTTGCTGCAAAGAACGTCTGCGTCGACACCGGCGCTGGCGAGGCTGACTGGGGCTCCGAGGCTTCCAGAAACCTGCGTAAGGCTATCGCTACCGTTATCTCCGTATACCGCGATGTCGCTGTTGACTCTTACTACGGCGAGTTCGCAAACGTTATCAACTACCCCATCTCTGCCACCTCCTGGGCTGCTCCCCTTGTAACTGACGAGGGCTACCAGATTGCTTTCTCCGTTGACGTAAACGGCGAACCCATCTACACCGAAGGCATGACCGCTGAAGAGAAGTACGAGGCTGCTAAGGCTGCTGCTCTCGGTTACTTCGAGGCTGCTGGCTACACCGTAGCTGACGGCAAGGTCGTTGACGGCCCCAAGATGGACGTTGAAGTTATGGTTGGCGGCGGCGGTACCGGTGACCACCACACCTTCATGGCTCTGACCCTCGCTTCCGAGGCTCTCAAGGAAATCGGCTTCAACTTCATGGTTACCGACATGTCCAACTTGTCTGAGGTGACCAATGCCGTTAACGGCGCTACTGCTGAGATGTTCGCAATGGCATGGCAGGCAACTCCCGACCCCGACATGTATCAGATCTACCACTCTCTCGGTGGTTCCAACGAGAAGAGCTACTGGATCAAGGACGTTGAACTCGACGAGCTCATCATGATGGCACGTCAGTCCACCGACCAGACCTACCGCAAGACCCTCTACAAGGAGTGCCTTGACATCGTTGCTGACTGGGCAGTTGAGATCCCCGTATATCAGCGCCAGAACTGCATCATCTTCTCTACCGAGCGCGTTAACATGGATACCGTAACTCCCGACATCACCACCTTCTGGGGTTGGGCAAACGATATCGAGCTTCTGGAGATGAACTAAGTCAACTGACTTAGGTTTCAAAAGCTTAAATAACAACTAATCAGGTTGCCAAGGGGGCAAATTGCCCCCTTGGCAATCCACGCGAAAAAAGACACCTTTATTTTTTAATTAATTTGAAAATTCGCAGCTGTTAATCTGCATATGAGACGGCCGGCCCGGCTGTTTCGGCCAGAGACAACAAGATTTGTCGGAGCGGCTGCCTGATATGCAGAGCCTGCTTAACATATCCTAAAAAAAAGAAATAAAAAAAGGCGAAATGCCTCAGCGGTGAAAAAATCCCTTGAACCGCTATAACAAACGGAGGGATCTCATAAAATGTACAAATATATACTTAAACGAATTCTGCTTTCAATCGTAATACTCTTTTTCGTAATATTCATTATCTATGCAGTGCTGCGCTGCCTGCCCATGAGCTATGTTGAAACCATGGCGGTTCAGCTTTCTCAGGCTCCCGGCTCCAAGTCCTATGAGGAATGGCTGGTGCAGCTCAATGCCCAGTATGGTCTGGACATAGGCATTGTTCCCGGCTTCTTTGTTCAGCTGGGTCATCTGCTTACCGGTAACTTTGGCGACAGCTGGAAGTATACCGTTCCCGTTATCGAGAAGTTCAACGATGTTATCTGGCTGAGCTTTATCGTTGGTGCCATTGCTCTGATCTTTGAGCTTATAATTGCAATTCCCCTCGGCGTTATTGCAGCAACCAAGCAGTATAGCAAGACCGACTATGCCATCACTGCCATTGCACTGACCGGTATATCTCTGCCCACCTTCTTCCTTGCAACCTTCCTGAAGCTGATATTCTCTGTCAAGCTGGGTTGGTTTGATCTCTTCGGTCTTGTCGGACGAGACCATCAAAGCCTGGATGCAATGGGTCAGCTGCTTGATAAGGCAAACCACCTTGTTCTGCCCATCGTCACTCTGACCATCATCTCCATCGGTGGTCTGATGCGTTATACCCGCACCAATATGCTTGAGGTTCTCAACGCTGACTATATCCGCACCGCACGTGCAAAGGGTCTCAGCGAGCGCAAGGTTATCTATACCCACGCTTTCCGCAACACCCTTATTCCTCTGGTTACCATCGTTGGCGGCTCTCTGCCCGGACTTTTCTCCGGTGCTCTCATCACCGAGACCCTGTTTATGATCCCCGGCATTGGTTACACCTCTTACAATGCAATGATCGCCGGCGATATTCCCTTCTCCGTATTCTACCTGAGCTTCCTTGCCGTTCTGACTCTGGCAGGTAACCTCATCACCGACCTTCTGTATGGCGTGGTCGATCCCCGCGTACGCTACTCTTAAGAAAGGAGAGAAAAGCAATGAGCGAAAAAGAAATAAACACCTCTGCTGCCTCTCCTGAAACTGAAGAGCAGCTCTCCCTTAACGATGACCGCCGCGTAAAGAGCCTTTCTCCCGGCGCTCTCGTTGCCAAGCGCTTCTTCCGCAATCGTCTGGCTGTTGTGGGTCTTGTTATTCTGGGCTTTATGTTCGTTTTCTCCTTTATCGGCGGCTGGATAATGCCCTACGGTCAGGAGCAGGTTTTCTTCACCGATGAAATGCAGATGAAGGAATATGCCGGCGCCACCGAGAATAACGAATATCGCTATATCTCCGCAGAAGGCCAGGATTTTGGTGCAGTTCTGCAGGCAAAGTTCACCCTTGCTGAGAAAAAGGCTGAGGGAAGCTTCGTAAACAAGGACATCGAGTACACCGTTGAGAAGCTCGGCAACGAACTTTATCTCGTCTCTCAGGGCGAAACCGTTATCGGCGCTGCCTATAAGGATCTTATCAATCCTTTTGACCAGAACGCAAAGTTCTCCTTCGAGTTTACTGTCAACGCACTTGAAGCCTATGTAAACGAGGAAAATTCCTTCAAGGCAGACGGCGAAAGCTACACCATCGACGATAATGCTACCATCGCAGGCAGCGAAGGCGAGATCGCCTATATCAGCCGTGTTATCGTACAGTCCAAGGTTGCAGGCACCAACATCGGCCGTGACCTTAAGGAACTTGTTTCCGCCAACATCGCTGACGGCATTACCGAGTTCACCTACACTGGCGCTGACGGAGTTACCCATGAGTATCTCATGGAATACAACGCTGCCGATAAGATCTGGTCCATCAAGGAAGCCACCGCAACCCGCGTATTCCTTGCATATGATTCTCCCAGCGAGGAGCATCCTCTCGGCACCGATAAGAACGGTATGGATATGATCACCCGTCTTATGTATGGCGGCCGCGTATCTCTCTTTATCGGTTTCATCGTTGTTTTCATCTCCGCATTCATCGGCGTTATCCTGGGCGGTATCTCCGGCTACTTCGGTAAGTGGGTTGACCAGCTCGTCATGCGTATAGTCGATATTTTCTACTGCATCCCCTCCACTCCTCTGCTCATTATCCTGGGCGCAGCTATGGACGGTATGCGTGTTGACCCCCAGATCCGTATGCTTTATCTGATGCTCATCCTTGGCTTCCTTGGATGGCCCGGCATCGCCCGTCTGGTTCGCGGTCAGATCCTCTCCCTCCGTGAGCAGGAGTTCATGACTGCAACCGAGTCCAGCGGTCTTCGCGTAAGCCGCCGCATCTTCAAGCATCTCATTCCCAACGTAATTCCCCAGCTCATAGTCACCTGCACCATGAGCCTTGGTTCCACCATCATCACCGAGTCCACCCTTTCCTTCCTTGGTCTCGGCGTTAAGTTCCCCTTTGCTTCCTGGGGTAACATCATCAACGATGTTAACAATGTCCATGTTCTCACCAACTACTGGTTCATCTGGATCCCCGCAGGCGTTCTGCTGGTTCTCACCGTTCTCGGCTTCAACTTCGTCGGTGACGGTCTCCGCGACGCTTTCGACCCCAAGATGAAACGATAAGGAGGGAGGAAAAACTATGGCTAAGAAGAAAAACGAAGGTTACCTCTCCGGCCGCGAGGCAAGAAAGATTTCCAAGGCTAACCGCCGCATCACCGATAAGATGGAGAAGCAGCGCAAGCGCAGAAATGTTCCCGAGAGCGAATACCTCACCACTATGCATGACCCCCGCAATGCCGTTGAGTTCGACAACCTCCATACCTACTTCTTCACCGATGCAGGTACTGTCAAGAGTGTTGACGGTGTCAGCTTCGAAGTTCCTCTGGGCGCAACTGTCGGCGTCGTCGGCGAGTCCGGCTGCGGCAAGAGCGTTACCAGCCTCTCCCTGATGCAGCTCCTCCAGCGCCCTCAGGGTCAGCTTGTTGAAGGCGAAATCCGCGTCAATCTGGGCGATAAGTGCTATGATGTCACCAAGGTTCCCAATGAGAAGATGCAGAATCTCCGCGGCAACTATATCTCTATGATTTTCCAGGAGCCCATGACCGCTCTTAACCCTGTTTTCCGCATCGGCGAACAGCTCACCGAGGTTATCGAGCTCCATGACGCAGAAGGCAGAACTGCCGAAAGCATCAAGGCTCGCTGCATTGAGCTTCTTGAGATGGTCGGCATCGCCAACAGCGAGGGCGTTTACAGGATGTATCCCCACGAGCTTTCCGGCGGTATGCGTCAGCGTGTTATGATCGCTATGGCTCTGGCATGCAACCCCAAGGTTATCATCGCCGACGAGCCCACCACTGCTCTTGACGTTACCATTCAGGCTCAGATTCTGGACCTGCTCCGTCAGCTGAAGGATAAGATCAACTCCTCCATCATGCTCATCACCCATGACCTTGGCGTTATCGCCGAGATGGCAGACTATGTCGTTGTCATGTATGCAGGACGTATAGTTGAGAAGGGAACTGCAGATGATATCTTCTATCATCCCGCACATCCCTACACCATCGGTCTGATGGCTTCCAAGCCTGTTGTCGGCAAGAAGGTGGATAAGCTCTATTCCATCCCCGGCAAGGTTCCCAACCCCATCAATATGCCCAACTACTGCTATTTCAAGGACCGCTGCGAAATGTGCGTTGAAGGCTGCCAGGGCGAATATCCCTGCGAAATCAGCCTCAGCGATACCCACAAGGTCAGCTGCTATCGCTACTACAACAAGGAGGGTGAACAGTAATGGAAGAACTGAATATTGTCAACACCCCCGAAGAGCAGAGCGAATATATCCTTGAGGTCAAAAACCTCAAGAAGCATTTCCCCATAAAGGGCGGCTTCATCTCCCGTACTGTTGGCCATGTCAAGGCTGTTGACGGCGTAAGCTTCAAGCTTAAGCGCGGCACCACCATGGGTCTCGTCGGTGAGTCCGGCTGCGGCAAGACCACCACCGGCCGTGTCATCCTCCGCCTCAGCGGTGAGAAGACCGAAGGCGAAGTCCTCTTCAACGGTCAGGAAGTCTATGACCTCTCTGCTAAGGAAATGCGCGCAATGCGTCCCAAGATGCAGATTATCTATCAGGACCCCTTCTCCAGCCTTTCTCCCCGTCTTCCCGTCGGCGAGATTATCGGCGAAGCTGTCCGCGAGCATAAGCTTGTCCCCCCCGATCAGTTTGAAGAATATATGGACTCCGTCATGGACGACTGCGGACTCCAGCCCTTCCACAAGGACCGCTATCCCCACGAGTTCTCCGGCGGTCAGCGCCAGCGTATCTGCATTGCACGCGCCCTGGCTCTCAACCCCGAGTTCATCGTCTGCGACGAGCCCGTTTCCGCTCTGGACGTTTCTATCCAGGCACAGATCATCAACCTGCTGAAGGAACTGCAGGAAAAGCGCAACCTCACCTATCTCTTCATCTCCCACGACCTGAGCGTTGTTGAGCATATCTCCGATACCGTCGGCGTTATGTATCTGGGCAATCTTGTTGAGTACGGCGAGACCGAGGATATCTTCCGCAATCCTCTCCACCCCTACACCAAGGCTCTCTTCTCTGCAATTCCCATTCCTGACCCCAATGCCAAGATGGAACGCATAGTTCTCGAAGGCGCCATTCCTTCTCCCGCCAATCCCCCCAAGGGCTGCAAGTTCCATACCCGCTGCGCCAACTGCATGGAGCGCTGCAAGGTTGAAGAGCCTGTCCAGCGTGAGATCGAGCCCGGCCACTTTGTTGTCTGCCATCTTTACGACGAGGAGTAATAAATGGCTTATAACGGAAAACGCTATGACGATGATGACGGCCGCACTATAGTTGATATGAGCGGTGTTGAACGCCCATCAATGTTCGGCCACCTTCCCAAAAGGGAAAATCCGGTGTTTTCCAAGCCCAAGGAAAAGCCTGAGCGTCCCTGGGAGGACAGCGGCTATAACCGCAGCGAACGCCGAAGTGCAGTACTTGGCGCGCTCTCTGCCTCTCTGCTTATAGGCCTTGCTTATATAGTGGGTCTGGGTGCCCTGATCGCTATATTGCTCTACGTTCTTTGGTAATAATTAAAACCGGTCTGCACATTGTGCAGGCCGGTTTTCTTTGTATGCAATAAGAAATCCACCGCAGAGTTTTTTTCTGTGGCGGATGAAATTTATATGCTTACTTGCCGAAAACCTGTGCGGAGAACTTGTCGATTTCTCGTTGACGATATCGTCAACACCGGGGTGGATGAAGCCAGGGCCACCGTAGGTGACGAGCTGCCCAGAGCGGTTAACAGCGTTGCAGCGCTCAATATAGGGAGCCAAAAGCTGCACATCTGCTTACTGATTTGTGATGTATTCGTGTAAGCTGTGTTGCAAAAGACAAAAAACACGCTATAATAAAAAGTAAATTTTCGACTCAATATTGGAGGCATTATTAAGGGAGGAACATATGCAATTGACAGGAAATAAAGCGAGAAATTATTCGCTGGATGTGGCGAGAATAATCGCCATATTGTTTGTTGTAATGGCACACAGCAGTGTGGAGTTTGTTGTTGATTATCAAAACTCTATGAGCGGCTTTGCGGCTGGTAATTTTTTAAGTCGGAGGCCAAGCGGTCTTAGAAGACAATAGAGA
>JAZUAQ010000155.1:0-14746 GCA_045638085.1 Oscillospiraceae bacterium | reverse complement strand
AGTTATGTAGTCGCAGAGGGGATAAAGCTCATCGAGGCTTTCAATGCGCTGAACATCCTTGCTTACCTTCCATGCAGCTTCAACGGAAAGATAGGGGTCATAGCCATAAACGGTCATACCCAAATCAAGGGCTGCATTGGCAACCTTGCTGCCAACAGCGCCAAGGGCGATAACACCCAGAGTTTTACCCAGGATTTCAGGCCCGACGAAAGCCTTCTTGCCGCTTTCAACCTTTTCCTTAATGGTGTCATCACCGAGACCCTTGAGGGTGTCTATCCAGCGCATGGAGTCCACAACGCCGCGGGAGATAAGCACCATGAGGCTTATAGTAAGCTCCTTAACGGAGTTGGAGTTGGCACCGGGGGTATTGAAGACCGCAATACCTTCCTGAGTGCAGCGATCAACGGGAATATTGTTGACGCCGACACCGCTGCGGGAGATTGCCAGCAGCTCTTTATTGAAAACATAATCGTGGATTATCTTACTGCGCATAAGAATGCCAACGGGATTTTCCTCTTCCTCGGAAATGGCAAAGCCCGCATTTCTCAGCACATCAAGTCCGTTTTCGGAAAGATTATTAATTATCTTTATATCAGCCATGATTTTTTACCTCAAATTCTTTCATAAAGTCCCTCAGAGCCATGACAGCTTCAAGACTCTGGGCATTATAGATGGATGCGCGCATACCGCCCACAAGACGGTGACCTTTAACATTTAAAAGTCCCGCCGCAGAAGCCTCCTTGGCAAAAAGGGCATCGGTCTCCTTATCCCCTGTTGTGAAGGTGACATTCATATAAGAGCGGGCATCGGGCTGAGCGCAGCCCTTGAAAAGACGGCTTTCATCAAGGAAATCATACAAGAGCGAGCTTTTTTCTTTCTTAAGCTCAGTCATTGCCTTGATTCCGCCCTGCTTATCCAGCCACTTGAGCACAAGACCAAGCATATATATGCTGTAGCAAGGAGGAGTATTATACATGGAGTCCTTGTCTATCATCCGCTTGTAGCTGAGCATCAAAGGCGTGATGGGAAGCTCATTTCCCGCAAGGGACTTATCTATGATAACAAGGGTTACGCCTGCCGGCGCCATATTTTTTTGAGCACCGGCAAAAATGATTCCGAACTTGGAAACATCTATCTCCTCGCTTAGAATATTGGAGGACATATCGGAAACAAGAGGAACTGCGCCAGTTTCAGGTACATAGTGCCACTCAGTGCCGTAGATTGTGTTGTTTGCGCAATAATAGAAATATTTTGGGTCAGCGCTGAGCTTAAGCTCGGCCTGAGTGGGAATTCGGGTGTGTCCCTCAGCCGATGTGTCAGCAACAATGTTCACCCTTCCGTATTTTTCTGCCTCTTTGGCAGCGGAGGAAGCGAAATTACCGGTCACGGCATAATCGGCAATCCCGTTTTCTCCCATAAGATTCAGTGGCACCATTGAAAACTGGGTTGATGCGCCCCCCTGCAGGAAGAGTATTTCATGAGTATCGGGCACATTCATAATGCGCTTGAGGTTTGCTTTGGTCTCAGCGAAAATATCCATATAGACGGATGAACGGTGGCTCATCTCCATAACGCTCATTCCGCTTGAACGGAAATTAAGCATCTCCCCCGCCGCAATTTCCAGTACTTCCTCGGGAAGTACAGAAGGACCTGCAGAGAAATTATAGGTCTTTTCTCTTGTCACGGTTCAATCCCCCTTTTTCAATTTAACGCTTTAATGAAATAAGTGCAATTATATATAATATAAGCTTTTATTAAAAAATGTCAAATAATAATTCCGTAAAGAAGGTCATTTTTAACTTCTTTTATTAGAACATCAGCAAAAACTCCGTGGAGCGCAGTACCTTCAGCGCATACCTCGCAGTAATTATCTGAATGTCCTCTCCATATACCGTTCTTTTCCGTTTCAAAAAGCACCCTGAGGGTTCTGCCGACCATAGTTTCAAGATAGCTTTTCTGAAGCTTTTTAGCCACAGTCTGAGCCTGGCGGGCTCTTGCATTTTTGACGGATTTTTCAAGCTGTCCATCCATAGAGGCTGCAGCTGTGCCGGGTCTTATTGAATATGGGAAAATATGCATTGATGAGAAACGGCACTTTTCTATAAAAGCAAGGGTTGCAGCATGCTCCTCCTCACTTTCCCCGGGGAAGCCGGTGATAAGGTCGGCACTTACGGCGCAATCGGGAAAATGCTTGCGCAGCATTTCAACCGCAGCATAAAACTCTCCGGTGTCATACTTTCTGTTCATATTCCTCAGGGTGCGGTCACAGCCGCTTTGAAGGGCCAGGTGAAAATGCGGACATACATTTCCAAGCTCTTTAAGCATCACGCAAAATCCCTCATCGATAACCGTGGGTTCAAGAGAACCTATGTGGATTCTGGCCTCACCGGCTGCGGAGGCAACGACTTTGATTACTGTGGCAAGATTTGGTTTTTCGGGAAGATCAATGCCGTAGGAGCTGATTTCAATTCCTGTTACAACTATCTCTTTGTAGCCTTCTCCAGCAAGCTTTTCTGCTTCCTCAGCGCATTCATTCAAGGGCATGCTTCTCACATGTCCCCGGGCATAAGGAATTATACAATAGGAGCAATAGTTATCGCAGCCGTCCACAATTTTCATATGGGCTCTTGTGCGTCCTTCCATGGCACCGCCGGGAAGTCTTTCGATGCTCTTTCTGCTGAAGGGATCAACAACATTTATCTGCTTAACTCTTTCAGCATAAGCCTTTTCAATGGCATCAACAAAGGCAGTTCTTTCTCCGCTTCCGAAAATAACGTCAGCGCCTATTGCCTCGGCCTCCTCCAAGCTCACCTGACTGTAGCAGCCGCAAAGAGCGCTCAGAGCATGGGGATTATCTGCCATAAGCCTTCTTATTGCCTGGCGGGATTTGCGTCCACTTTCGGCAGTAACGGCGCAGCTGTTTACGATAACAACATCCGCTTCCCCGCTGTTGGCAGGAACATGACCTCTTGAAGAGAGCATTTTTTCAATTGCCGCAGTTTCAAACTGGTTGACCTTGCAGCCAAGAGTTGTGATAATATATTTCATAAAGCTTACCTTGTAATAAAATTTAAGTTGATATATAATAATGAAAATTTTACACGGAGTTGAAAGCCATGTCAATATACCTGGACAATGCGGCAACCACACGAGTATGCCCCGAAGCTGCCGCCGCTGCATTGAAAGCAATGACAGAAGAATACGCAAATCCCAGTTCTACTCACCGCATGGGCAGAAACGCCAAAAAGCTTCTTGACGACGCAAGGGCAAAGGTGGCAAAAGCCCTCGGCTGCTCTCCCGACGAGGTTTATTTCACCTCCTGCGGAAGCGAAGGCGATAACTGGGCAATCATTCAGGGTGCCCGTTACGCAGGCAGAAAGGGAAAGCACATTATATCCTCCGCCGTTGAACATTCCGCCGTTAAAAAAAGTCTCGAAGTGTTGGAAAAAGAGGGCTTTGAAATAAGCATTCTCTCCCCCGAAAAAGACGGAAGCATCTCTAAAGAGGCTGTGCTTGCCGCTCTTCGCCCCGACACCTGCTTTATAAGCCTTATGCTCGTAAACAACGAGGTCGGCGCGATTACAGATATTGCAGGCATTGCAAAGGCTGTTAAGGCCAAAAACCCCAATATCCTTATCCACAGTGATGCTGTTCAGGCTTTTCTGAAAATTCCTTTTAACAGTTCAAAGCTTGGTATTGACCTTTTGTCCGTAAGCGGACATAAAGTTCACGCCCCCAAGGGTATAGGCGCTCTCTATATCAAAAAAGGACTAAATCTCCCCGCATATATCAGCGGAGCAGGTCAGGAGAACGGCAAGCGCGCCGGCACAGAAGCAATGCCCCAGATTCTGGCATTCGGCGAGGCCTGCGAAAGCGCCCGGCTTAACTTCCCCGAATATCATCAAAAGCTCAAGGATCTTCGTGCTCACGCAGTCGAAAGGCTTGAAAGCGAGATTGACGGTGTTGTTATCATAGGCGGCGGCGCTCCTCAGCTCCTTTCCGTGGCACTCCCCGGCTACCGCAGTGAAGTTATTATGAATTTTTTAGAAGCCCGTGAGATTTATGTTTCAAAAGGCTCTGCCTGCAAGAAGGGTCGCCGCAGTCAGGTTCTTGAAGCAATGAAGCTTCCTCCTGAGGTTATGGACGGAGCAATACGCGTCAGTTTCTGCCGCTATACCACCCTTGAAGAAATTGATGCCCTTTGCGACGCTTTGAGAGATGCCCATCAAACTCTCCGCGCCTCGGTAAAGCGATAAAACAAAAAAATCCCCCGAATGAAAATTCGGGGGATTTATATTATTCTTCAGTGTTTTCGGAGATTTTGCTGTTTTCTGCGGAGTCCTTTTTTTCTGCGGACTTATGCTTGCTTTTAACATCTACAAAGCGCTTCCAAAGGTTACCTTTTTTATCGGTTTTGAGAGCTCTGAACTCTTTTTTATCTGCTCTGTCTCTCTCAGGGTCGTGTTTAATAAACTCTCCAGTTCCTGGGTCAATGTAGCTTATTTCCTTATACACATCACCCTCCGTGGGAAGGCCGCTTCTTCTGAGCTTGCGGTTAACAAGGTTGGAAATAAGAGTGTAGATGAGGACAAATACGGGAACACCGAGAAGCATGCCGGTGAAGCCGAAAAGACCGGAACCGACAATGATGGAGAACATGATCCAGAATCCGTTGATACCGACAATGTTGCCAAGAATCTTGGGTCCAAGGAAGTTACCATCAAACTGCTGCAGCAGGATAATGAACACGGTAAAGATCAGCGCCTTCACGGGAGATACCATGAAAATAATCATGATAGAGGGAATTGCGCCGATAAAAGGTCCGAAGAAAGGAATAACATTGGTTATGCCAACAATAACCGCGATGAGCATGGAGTAAGGCATTCCCAGAATTGCGCAGCCGATATAGCACAGAACGCCGATGATTGCGCTGTCAAGAATTCTGCCGGAAATAAAGCCGTTGAAGACGCGGTCTGCAAAGCCTACACCCATCAGAACCTTTTCAGCTGCTTCCACGGAGAAGATGCAGTAAACAAGTTTCTTCATGTAAGCACCAAAGGCCTGGCGGTTATAGAGAACATAGATGGAAGCAACCATACCGATGATGATGTTGTATACACCCTTAAGCACGGTAACAACACCGCTGGTTATATTGCTCACGAATCCTGCAAGCTCAGGAATGATGGCTTCAATCCAGCCGAAGATGGATTCGGATATATTTCCGATGGATATGCCGAGAGTGGAAGCAAGCTCAGGATAATCTGCAAAGAATTTTTCTATCCATGCATAAACGGAGTTTATATAATCGCCGCTGTTGAGCACTATGCTCTGAAGACTTGTTACAATCTGAGGAGCGACCAGCCATATGAACGCAGAAATAAGCGCAATCAATGTCAGCATGGAAAAGAGCACCGCGAGGCCTCTATGAGTATTTTTATGCTTGATTTCCTTTCCTGCTCTGCACTTCTTATTTATAAACGCAACAAGCGGTCCGAAAACATTGCGCTCATAGATATTGGTAAGAGGACAAAGAAGATAGGAAATAACGAGACCCCAAATAAAAGGACTGAGAATGGTGACAATCCTGCTTATGGCGCCTCCAATTACAGAAAACTTGGAGACAATAAAATAAAACGCAACCGAGGCGACAATAACCAAAAAAGCTGTCATTCCCCAGTAGAGATATTTTTTGTCCCATTTGAATCTTTTCATTAATTGATACCATCCATAATATAAATTTCCATTTATAAGTTTACTATTTTGCATCTCAAGCGTCAACTGTTTATAAATCAATATTGATATATTTTTCAATTTCTTAACAATTCCCTTGTTGAAAACCTATTTTCAAATCCTGATTTCCGCTGTCGTAATTCGTCAAATTACGTAATTTAACGTGTTAAAAAGTGTTATGTTAACTATTTATGAATAATTTAATAACAAAATTTGGATTATTAGTTGTTGACAAGTCTGTTGGAAATGTTAAAAACCTTGATTTTCAATGCTTTTCCAACCATACAAGTTGTTAAGTTGAATTCATATGCAAACTATTATTCACAAATAAAATAATTATGAAATCTATTATGTAAAACCACTTCAGGATTTATGGAGAGAAACGAATATGCCCGGCTGCCGCAACATATTTTCAAATGAGATATTATTGAATTTGCGCACAGCGTTGGAGGCAATTATGAAAAGAACAGCAGTAATGATTTTGGCATTCGTAATACTACTGAATAGCTTTTCCGCGGCATATGCTGCCGGAAACGAGGGAATGGATATTGTCGGCGACAAGGTGCCTTCCGCAATATTAATCGAAGCCAAAACCGGAGAGATTATATTCCAGAAGGATGCATACAGCCGAAGAGCCCCCGCATCTGTCACAAAAATAATGACAATGCTCCTTGCCGCAGAGGCGGTTGAAAAAGGACTTGTAAGTCTTGATGACACCGTCACGGCCTCTGCGAGGGCTGCAAGCATGGGCGGAAGTCAGATATGGCTCGAAGAGGGCGAAACAATGAGCTTTGGAGAAATGCTCAAATGCATTGCCCTTGTTTCTGCCAACGATTGCTGCGTTGCTGTTGCAGAGCATCTTGCAGGAAGCGAGGAAGCCTTCGTGGCAAAAATGAACGAAAGAGCTTCAGCCTTGGGCCTTGAAAACAGTAACTTTCTATGCTGCAGCGGACTGAGCGACAGCGACGAGCATTTTAGCTGCGCCTACGATCTTGCTGTAATCAGCAGAGAATTACTCAAACACGATTTTATACGTAAATATGCTATGACATGGACAGACAGTATACGAGGCGGAGAATTTATACTCAACAACACAAATAAGCTTATATATCATTTCCCCGGCTCAACAGGTCTCAAAACCGGCTTCACAAGCAAGGCCGGTCACTGTCTTGCGGCAAGCGCCCAGAGGGACGGTGGAGAATTTATTGCCGTTGTACTGGGCTGTGAAAGCTCCTCCGCCAGATTTGAAGGGGCAAAAAGCCTCCTCAACTACGGCTTTTCAAACTACACTCTCCTATCCACCGAAAATCTATGCTCCATTCCCCCTATAAAGGTGAAAATCGGAAAAAAAGACTGCGTTAATGCTGTTATTTCCGAAACACATCTCCTGATAAAAAAGGAGCAAACGGACAGCATCAGCTGCATTCCTGTACTTCCAGAAGAAATTAATGCACCTATTGAAGAAGGTCAAAAACTGGGGACATTAAAGATAATGTCAGGTGAGACATTATTGAAGGAAGTTGAACTCCTTTCGCCTGAATCAATAGAGTCTATGGCCTATTGGGATCTTCTCCGCGCCTTCCTTGCCTCTCTGCAAAATTTTCTTGTAAAATAATCTAAAATATAGTAATCTTTAGACAGAATATTAAGACACTTATTTGATAAATACACATTCTTAGATTGGAGACGAAACTATGGTCAAAGTTGATCTCAGCGGTGCAAAAGATTTCTTTACTGCAGAAGGTCCTGATTACGCTGCTGCAGCAGAAGCCCATCGCACTCTTTTCAACGGCACCGGTGCCGGAAACGATTTCATTGGTTGGCTGAACCTTCCCCAGCGCATAATAGACACTGAGCTCAAGGCTATTCTTGCCGCTGCTGAAAAAATCAAAAAACAGTCCCAGGTTCTTCTGGTAGTCGGCATCGGCGGCAGCTATCTCGGCGCTCGCGCTGCAATTGAACTGCTCCAGACTCCCAGCCATAACCGCATCAGCGGCGAAACCGAAGTTTATTTCATGGGCAACACTGTTTCTCCCGATGCTATAAACGAGCTTATTGCCGTTCTTGGCGACAGAGATTTCTCCGTTAACGTTATCAGCAAGTCCGGCGGCACTTTGGAGCCCGCTCTCGGCTTCCGCGTTGCAAAGGCTCTTCTCGAGCGCAAATACGGTCGCACCGCTGCAAAAAAGCGTATTTTCGCTACCACTGACGGTGCCAAGGGCACTCTCTACAACATTGCAAAGAACGAAGGCTACGATATGTTTGTGGTTCCTGACGATGTGGGCGGACGTTATAGCGTTCTCTCTGCCGTAGGTCTTCTTCCCATGGCAGTTGCAGGAATCGATATCGAAACCGTTCTCAACTGCGCCGTTGAGGAAATGCGCGCGCTCTCCCTCTCTTCCCCCGAAAATCCCGCATGGCAGTACGCAGCCGCAAGACAGCATCTCTACCGCAAGGGCAAGAACATTGAGGTTCTGGTAGGATACGAGCCCTCCTTCCGCTTCTTTGCAGAATGGTGGAAACAGCTTTACGGTGAAAGCGAAGGCAAAAACTCCATCGGTATCTTCCCCGCATCCGTCGAGTACACCGCTGACCTCCATTCCATGGGTCAGTATATTCAGGATGGCCCCCGCACCCTTATGGAGTCCGTTGTCACCTTTGACACTCCCCGCGCTGACTATAAGGTTCCCTTCGAGATGGGCGACCCCGACGGTCTGAACTATCTTGCAGGACGCAATTTCTCCGATATAATGAACACCGTTGTTGACGCTGTTAAGGCTGCTGATATCTCGGGCGGCGTTCCGAATATCGGCATATCTGTTCCTTCCAGAGATGAGGCAGACTTTGCCGCCCTCGTTTGCTTCTTCGAAGTTGCCTGCGGCATTTCCGCTTATATGATGGGTGTTAACCCCTTCAACCAGCCCGGTGTTGAAGAGTATAAAAAGAATATGTTCCGCATGCTTAAAGAATTAAACTGATTTTTATGTTTTTAGCATTGAAGTCAGAGCAAATTAATGTTATTATATAATCACAGCTAAGGCTGAATCACCAAAATGCATTTAACTATACAAAAGGAGCGTGGTTAACATGGTTAAGCTTATTATGGGTCTCAAGGGCTCCGGCAAGACCAAAACTCTCGTTGATCTGGTTGTCAAGGCTGTCGCCGAAGAGAATGGCGATGTAGTCTGCATCGAGAAAGACAAGAAACTCACTTATGATATTCCCTATTCCGCTCGTCTTATCAATGCCAGCGAGTACGGAATCAATTCCAATGCACTTCTTCGTGGTTTTATCTGCGGCCTCCATGCAGGCAATTATGATATCACCCACGTTTTCATTGATAACTTCTATAAGATCCTTGATGATGCATCCTATGATGCCGTTGCAGACCTCCTTGATTGGATGTATGATTTCGGCAAAGAGAACAACATTTCCTTCACCATCACCGTTACCGATGACGCTGAAAGTGTTCCCGAGCGTATCAAGAGATATTTCTAAATACATAAATTTAAAACACCTTGCTTCATGCAAGGTGTTTTTTTATTGCATATTCCCGGCTTATATGGCACTATAGTCTATGAAAAAAGGAAGTGAGAAATATGAAAAACAAAAATGTGATAAAGCCACTGAAGGGTACAATGAGATATTTTGTACCGGCGCTTTTCTGCACCCTTTTTTACACTCTTTTCAAATTTCTTATTCCTCAGATTGTAGGCGTAAGCGTTGATAACGTAATCGGCACTCTCCCTGCCGAAGGACGCATTGCCCAGCTGCTTCTCAACTTGGGCGGTGGAAGAGAAAATCTCAGGGATAATCTTATATTCTGCGCCATCGGAATCGGAATCTGCGCCCTTGCAGAAGGCATCTGCAATTATTTTTCCCGTATTAATATTACCCGCGGCACGGAAAAATACACTATGGGTCTTCGAAATACTCTCCTCCGCCACATCGAGTCGCTCCCCTTTTCATGGCATACGGAAAACTCCACAGGCGATATTATTCAGCGCAGCACCGCCGATGTTATGACACTGAGAAACTTCATTGCTTCTCAGCTTATAGAGGTTATTAAAACTCTTATTTTGCTTAGTGTTGCTCTGACAATTATGTTCTCCATGAACACAAAACTTGCTCTAGTCTTTTTTGCAACCGTTCCTGTTATCGTTATCTATTCTCTTCTCTTCCATAGCCGCATATCCCGTCAGTTCCGCCATGCAGACGAGGCAGAGGGCGAGCTTCTTACTCAGGTTCAGGAAAATCTCAGCGGTATGAGAGTTGTGAGAGCCTTCGGCAGGGAGCGCCATGAGCTTGATAAGTTCAACTCAACCAGCGATAAGTATGTTAAAAACTGGGTTGATCTGGGCTACACACTCGGCTTTTTCTGGGGCATAGGAGATCTTGCCACCTGCCTTCAGATAATGAGCGTTATCTGTGCGGGCGCATTCTTTGCAGCAAGAGGTGAACTAAGCCTTGGCACTTTGCTTATATTCATAAGCTACACTCAGTCTCTTGTAGGTCCCGTACGCAGCCTTGGAAAATCCCTTTCCGAGCTGAGCAAGGCGGGAGTTTCTGCAGAACGCATTGAAGAAATTCTCTCATCCCCACCCGAGCTTGATGATCCCAACGCCCTTTCCGAAGGCTTCGGAGGGGACATTGCCTTTGAAAATGTCAGTTTTTCATACGGAGATAACGAAGTACTAAGCGATCTCAGCTTTGTAGTTAAGGAAGGTACCACTCTCGGAATTCTAGGAACAACGGGAAGTGGCAAGAGCAGCCTTACATATCTTCTCAACCGTCTTTATGAGCCCTCCGAAGGACAAATCACCGTTGGCGGGAATGATATCAGAAGCTTCAAAAAAAGCTATCTGAGACAAAATATCGGCCTTGTGCTTCAGGATAACTTCCTTTTCTCCAAAACCATTGCCGAAAATATTTCAATCGCGTCGGATGAAGCCGATATGGATCGAATCCGGGAATGCGCAACTGCCGCGGCAGTTGATAGCGATATAGTCTCCTTTGCAGATTCCTACGACACTATGGTGGGCGAGCGCGGTGTAACCCTTTCCGGCGGTCAACGCCAGCGCATTGCCATAGCACGCACTCTTATGCAGCGCTGCCCCGTGATGATATTCGACGATTCTCTTTCCGCTGTTGATATGGAGACCGATGCAAAAATACGTGAAAGTCTCAATCGCAACACCGCAAACTCAACTGTATTTCTTATTTCTCATCGCATAAACACCCTTATGAACGCCGACAAAATTATAGTTTTGGACGAAGGCCGTATTGTTGAAGAAGGTACACATACCGAACTTCTTGCCAAAGGCGGACTTTATAGCCGCGTTTGCGCCATTCAGTCCATGGCCGCAAAGGAGGTGGACAAGGATGAATGAAAAAAGCCGCATTAATTTCAAGGTCTGGAAGCGTATAATCCCCTTCTTTGCGCCCCATAAGAACAAATTTATAATCATCGCTTTGATGATGCTTTTCTCCGCTGCTGTTGATGCCGTTGTCCCCCTCTTCACCCGCTATGCGGTTAACAACTTTGTCGTTGCCGAAACCACTGTTGGTATGGGCGGCTTTGTACTGCTTTATCTTGTTCTTGTTCTTTTGCAGACCGCTACAACGGTTATCTACTCCAGATTAAGCATGGAGATTGAAATGAACTCCAGCCGCGCTCTTAAGCGCGAATGCTTTGTCCACATTCAGAAGCTTCCTCTTAGCTATTTCAGCCGCAACAGCGTTGGATATATTCTCGCCAGAGTTATGAGCGACACAAACCATATTTCCGGCATGATTGCCTGGGCGCTTTTCGGACTTGTATGGCAGGCATTTTATCTTATATCCCTTATCGTGGCTATGTTCTTTGTGAACTGGCGCTTTGCCCTTATTGTTTCCACCGTTGTACCTCTCGCACTCCTCATATCACTTTGGTTCAGGCCCAGACTTATGGCAGCAAACCGCGATGTACGTCATCATAATTCAGCCATAACAGGTTTTATTAACGAGCATATAAACGGAGCCAAAACAACAAAAACCCTTGTTGCAGAAGAAAAAAGCTCCGAAGAATTTGAAGCTCTTACAGGCAAAATGTATTCTGCCAATATGCGCGTTTCCCGCCTCAATTCCCTTTTCATCCCTCTTGTGAGTCTGCTTGGCAGCATTGCAGTTGCCGCAGCCCTCTATTCAACGGGCTCTTCTGTGCTGCGCGGTGCATTGGATTTCGGAATTCTCTCTGCCTTTATCTCCTTTGCAATCTGCATAATTGATCCTATAGTTTCCATATCGGGAATATTCAACGAGTTTATTGCTGCGCAGGTCAATGTTGAAAGAGTTTCAAACCTTCTGGACGAACAAGCAGAAAGCGATGAGAGTGAAGAAGTGAAGGCGACTTTCGGCGATGCCCTCTCTCCCAAGACCGAAAATTATCCTCCCATAAAAGGAGATATTCGCTTTGAAAACGTCTGGTTTCGCTATCCTGATGCGAAAGAAGATGATTTCGTACTGAAGGATATTTCCTTTGATATTCCCGCAGGTTCAACCGTTGCGTTGGTAGGCGAAACCGGCGCGGGAAAGAGCACTCTTGTTAATCTTGTCTGCCGTTTCTTCGAACCCACCTCAGGCCAAATTTTCATAGACGGTGTGGATTATAGGGAAAGATCCAGACATTGGCTTCACTCCAACCTTGGCTATGTTCAGCAGACTCCACAGCTTTTCTCCCGAAGCGTTGCCTATAATATTCTTTACGGCAATATGGATGCAGCCACAGAAGCCATTGAAAAAACCGCCAAACTTGTTTCCGTTGACAAGATTGCCGCTCACCTTGAGAAAGGCTACGACACCGATGTCGGTGAAAACGGTGACAGACTAAGTACAGGCGAAAAACAGCTTGTTTCCTTTGCCCGCGCAATGCTGGCTGATCCTCCCATATTCATTCTTGATGAGGCAACAAGCTCCATAGACACTGAAACGGAAGCTCTTATTCAAGATGCCATCTCCCGCGTTTTGCCGGGTCGCACCTCCTTCATAATCGCCCACCGTCTCTCCACGATCCGCAACGCAGATATAATTATGGTTGTTGAAAACCACGGCATAAGCGAAACGGGTACTCATGAGGCTCTTATGGCAAAGAAAGGCCGCTACTACGGGCTCTACTGTGCTATGCAAATGAAGGACGAATCAGGTCTTGATGAAAAATTCAAATAAAAAAACTGTAGGCTTTTAAGCCTACAGTTTTTTTAGCATCTGCAGCATTTCTTCAAAGCTGCCTGAAGGACCATCCCAGCTTTTTCCGCCTGAAATAAGGCAATCCGTTACAAGATATCCGTCAATGCCTACCCTTTGAGCGGCAAGCATGTCCTCGGCTATATCGTTGCCTATCATAAGGCAATCCTCCGGCTCTACACCAATACGGCGGCAGATATCCAGATAATAAGTAGAGTTGGGCTTGCAGAAGCGATCAGACTCGTAGCTTGTTATAAGGGCGAAGTCCTCTTCCTTCAGTCCGATCCAACTTATTCTCGAAAGCTGCGCAGCATATGGGAAAAGAGGATTTGTTGCGAGAACAACCTTTCGCTCACCCTTGGCAGCCAATTTCACAGCTTCTGCCGCGAGGTGATTTTCACCCGTAACAGCCCTTGCTTTATTAAACTCGTGGGAATAGAAATAATCTGTTTCTTCATAAATCGTATCGGAAACTATTCCCGTCATGGCAAGAAATTTGTCCCAAAATCTTTTCACATTTTTGCAGGAACCGTCATTTAATACCATTTCCTTTGTTCCTGCCCATACTGCTTCAATGAGTTTATCGGCTGAGATGCCATACTTAGAAAGGGATATGCACAATTCCTTAAAATAGGCCTTGGTAAAAACATCCATATCCATTGGAAGCAGCGTTCCATCCAGATCAAACAATATAGCTTTATAGTTTTTTATAATATCACCGTCTATACAAAAAAATGGAGCGGATAACGGGAATCGAACCCGCCTCTACGGCTTGGGAAGCCATCATTCTACCGATGAACTATATCCGCAGTTATGGCGGAATTATACCACTCCCCCACCCTCATAGCAAGGGGAAAAGGCAAGAAAAAAAGCACCGCGTTTGCGGTGCTTTTTAAGCATTATCAAGACTTACTCAGCGGTCTTCTCTACGGGCTTGCCGGCATCAATGAAATACTGGATGCAGTCGATAGCAATAACTACAAACAGCTCAAGGAAGCCAACAGCGCAGACGATTGCAAAGGGCCACCAGGGCAGGTTAAGAACGTCAGTTGCACGTGCATTGCCGAAAAGGGTGATAGCCTGCAGAACGCTTGCATAGCAAAGAGCTGCGGATACAACAGCCTCAACGAAAAGAACAACACCCATCCAGATATTATGGAGCTTCTTGGGGAACATATTTACAAACATATCAACCCAAACATGACCCTTCTTGACCTGCATGACGGGAATTGCAAACATAACAATAACAATAAGGAAGTAAGAAGAAAATTCGTTACTACCCTTGATAGAAAGAGTCTGACCGCTGACCTTGCGGAGGATAACGTCGATAGCAACGACGAAAACCATAACAAAGCAGACAGCCATACTTATATAGCTTATACCGCTGACAACCTTGCCAACAGTATCACGTATCTTTTTCAAGTGAAATTTCCCCTTTCAAAAAGGATGAATAAAGCGAGCATAAAAATTTTAAGAAAGAAAAATTTTAAGGGTACAGGACCCGGTTAAGGCCGGGTCCTGTATGAAAAGGTTCTACTTACTTTGTGTAAATAGTTTCAGCAATTAGTTGCTGTACTTTGCAACGAGCTCAACAGCTGCATCATAAACAGCCTGTGCTTCGCCGCCGGTCTCGGAGATCCACTGCTCAGCGACCTTTGCATAAACTTCCTGAAGCTCAGCCTCGAACTCAGCAGAAGGACCAAAGATGGTGCCGCCGTTAGCGGTTGCTACGTAACGGCCAGCAGCTTCCCAACGGTTCCAGATGTCAACCAGGTTGAGGAGGTAGTCGCCGGAA
>JAZUAQ010000154.1:0-3799 GCA_045638085.1 Oscillospiraceae bacterium | reverse complement strand
ATGATCACTTCCTGCTCTCCCGGCTGCATCAACTACGCAGAGACCTACTACGGCGATCTGCTTGGTCATATTTCCTCCTGCAAGTCTCCCCACGAGATGCAGGGTGCTATCATCAAGAGCTATTACGCCAAGGAAAAGGGTATCGATCCCAAGGACATTTTCGTCGTTTCCATCATGCCCTGCACCGCAAAGAAGGACGAGAAAGAGCGCAAGCAGCTCCAGCATGACGGCATCAAGGATGTTGATGCTGTTCTCACTGTCCGTGAGCTGGGCGATATGATCAAGCGCGCAGGTATACGCTTCAACCGCCTCCCCGACGAGGACTTCGATCAGGATCTTCTGGGCGAATATTCCGGCGCAGCTGTTATCTTCGGTGTAACCGGCGGCGTTATGGAAGCTGCCCTCCGCACTGCTTACTTTGTTCTTGAGGGCAAGGAGCATGAGGCTATCAAGTTTGAGGCAGTCCGCGGCTTCGAAGGCATCAAGGAAGCCAGCATGACTCTGGGCGGTATGCAGGTAAATGTTGCAGTTGCCAGCGGCATGAAAAATGCCAAGGTTCTCCTTGACGATATCCGCGATGGCAAGAGCAAGTATCACTTCATCGAGATTATGGGCTGCCCCGGCGGCTGCATCAATGGCGGCGGTATGCCTATTGTCCGTCATTGCTTCCTCCCCGATGAGGCTCACGACATTATGGACACCTACCGCGAGAAGCGCGCCGCCGCCCTCTACAGTGAGGACGAGCGCAATACCCTCCGCCAGAGCCATAATAACAGTCAGATTAAGGCTCTCTATGAAAACTTCCTCGGTGAGCCCAACAGCCATCTTGCCCACGAGCTGCTCCATACCAGCTATGAGGCAAAGAAGCCCTTCAACTTTGATTGATAAAAACTGAAACCCCATATATGAAAAAAGCGATACCCGATTTTGATAATCGGGTATCGCTTTTTTATTTTCAACTTTTAATCAACTTTTTTAAGGGGACGCACCAGAATAACACTCAGAAGCAACGCCACCAAATAAAGGGCGGCGGTCACATAAAGGACTATCTGATAGCCGGTGGGGTTCACCATGTGGCCGTTGATTTCAACCATCTCGCCGAAATGGTTGACAATCCATGTTGCAAGCTGGTTGCCGCTGAGACCTGCAAAGGCCCATGCGGAAAGGGTGAGCCCGTGAAGTGTGCTGATGCTGCCCATGCCGTAATGGTCGGAAAGCAGGGGAGCAACATTGGAAAAGCCGCCGCCGTAGCCCGCGTTGACAACCATGATGAGAATAAGAACGAGAATGGCGGAAAGTTTGTTTACAGCGCCGTTTCCAATGCCGCCGGTGACAAGCACCACCACGTTGAAAGCGATGGAGAGGGCGAAAATAAGCTTATAAATGGTGTTGCGGTCCTTGGTGTGGTCACCGATGCCGGAGAAGAAAAGGCGGCCGCCTGCGTTGAAAACGGCAGACAGAGTGGAGACTAAAGCAACGGCGGATGCCATGCCGATGCATTTAACAATAGCCTTTTCCTGAGAGAGGAGAGCAAGACCGCAGGTGATGTTGATATAAAACATAAGCCAGATGCCTATGTAGTTGCGGATGGGTCTGGTTTTGATTACGGAGAGGATGCCCTGACCTTTTTCCTTCTTCTGAGGCTCGTGCCAGCCCTCGGGTTTTTTCAGCAGACGGTGGCCAATGAACATCATAACGAAATATACCGCAGCGAGAATGAAGAACATCTTATAGATGCCGCCCTCGCCAAGACGGCTCAAAAGTGCCTGCATAATGCGACTTGCGATGGCCTTTGCGCCGCCGAACCCCGCAACGGCAAGACCGGTGGCCAGACGTTTCTGCTTGGTGAACCAGAGCATAAGAGTCTTAACGGGGGAGAGATAGCCGGTGCCAAGACCTATGCCCATGATAAAGCCGTAGCAGACGTACATGCCCACCAAGGCCAAAACGCTGCCTTTGTGGAGACCGCCGTAGTAAATAAAGAAGCCGGTGCCTGCCATGCCGACGGCAAAGGTGATGGTGGATATAAGAGAGGATTTGCGGATGTCGCGCTCAACAATGTTGCCGAGAAAAGCGGCAGACATGCCAAGGAAGAAGATAGCAATGCTAAAGGCCCACTCGGTGGCAGACTTGGAAAAGCCGATGTGGTCGGCGATTTCCTGGCTGAAAATGGACCAGCAGTAGACAGTGCCGATGCTGCAGTGGATGAGAAGCGCGGGGATGGCGCCGCAAAGCCATTTGTTGCTGCGACGGTTGCGGGGGGAAGACTTGATAGTTTCCATAGTTTCCATTCCTTTCCGGTTACCCGGTTTTGGCGCTAATAATAAAAAACGCCGCACATCCGGGTTTTTGTGCCCAGACGGTCGGCTCTACTGCTATACTCCCCGTGGTCAATTCCACTTTATCCGTCAGTCGTATAACTGATATTATGATATCAACAAGAAAACTCAAAGTCAACAATAAAATTAGAAAAAATGTAAAAAAAAGAGCTTTCGGGCTTCCGAAAGCTCTTTTTTGTTAGGTTTTTAACGACTGCCCTTGTCGTAGGGAATACCTTCCGCCTTGGGAGCGCGGGAGCTCTTGGAGGTGAAGGCGAGAACGATGAGGGTGATGAGGTAGGGCAGCATGCGGTAGAGGTGGGAAGAAATTCCCAGCTCAGCAAGAAGGAAGCGGCCGTCGCCATTGATGTCGATGCTGGAGTAAGCTGCTGCAATGCACTTGAAAAGACCGAAGAGCAGAGCGGACCAGGCAATGTTGCCGGGTTTCCAGTTGCCGAAAATCATAACGGCCAGAGCGAGGAAGCCGAAGCCTGCAACGCTGCCGTCAGCAGAGCAGTTGGTGGTGGTGAGAGCATAGACGAAACCGCCCATGCCTGCCAGCGCGCCGGAAATGGTGGTGCCGGCGTAGCGCATGCGGTAAACATTGATACCCAGAGAGTCGGCAGCCTGAGGATTTTCGCCGCAGGCTCGGAGACGAAGACCGAACTTGGTCTTATAAAGGATAATGCTGAGGATTACGAAGAGGATGATGCAAACATAGGTTGCAATGTAAACCTTCAGCAGGAAGGTGTTGGTGAAGAAGTCAACCTCAGCCCTGCGGTCGATGCCGAAGGTCGAGCGCTTGAGCATGACCCAGCTGACGGAGTCACCGGTGAACATCTGGAGAGTGTTCTGGTTGGCAATAATGCGGATAAGCAAGAGAACCAGCGCGGGAGCCAAAAGGTTCAGAGCAGTACCGCCAATGGTCTGGTCAGCGCGGAGGTTAATGGATGCAAAGCTCAGGAGCAGGGAGAAGATTGCACCGAAGATGGCGGCAACCAGCATTGCAAGAAGCTCAAAGCCCTGCAGAGCTATCCAGTTACCTGCATCGTAAGCAGCCTGAAAAACCTCAGCCTGCTGCATAACGCGAACAAACAGAACGCCTATGAAAGCACCGAAAATCATAATACCTTCAAGAGCAAGGTTGATAATACCGCTTCGCTCAGCGAAAACACGGGCGAGGGCAACGATCATAAGAGGAACGGCGTAAATCAGGGTCTGCTGAATCAGAAATGTCATGCCTGCTCGCCTCCTTTCTCGTTTTCCTCCGCCGCATCTGCGGCGGTTTCCTCTGCTGCAGGCTCTTCAGCCTTGGCAGGCTCGGCATTGGCATTCACTGCGCCAACCTTATCCTTCTTGCGGCCGCTGAGCCACATACGGATAACCAGGGAGAATGCTGCCAGATAAACGATAACGGCGATGATAACGTCGGTAATATACTCGTTATAAGCGGTGAGCTTGGTGAGCTGGAGACCAACGAT
>JAZUAQ010000153.1:0-6739 GCA_045638085.1 Oscillospiraceae bacterium | reverse complement strand
TATTCTCCTTCTGGACGAGCCCACCAACCATCTTGACCTCCACGCCACTGAATGGCTCGAGGATTATGTAAACCATTTTAAGGGTACTGTTCTGGCAATAAGCCATGACAGATGGTTTCTCGACACCGTTGCCCAGCGCTGCATTGAGATAGTTGATGGCAAGGCGGAATTTTATTCCGGCAACTACAGCTTTTTCGTTGAGGAAAAGCAGCGCCGCTTCGACGAGATGATGAAGAAATACGAAAAGGACCAGGCGAAGATAAAGCAGCTTACCAAAGCCGCGGAGCAGATGCACCTCTGGGCCTTTATGGGCATGGACAAGCTCCATAAGCGTGCTTTTTCCATGGAAAAGCGCATGGAAAAGCTTCAGAGTTCTCCCAAGCCCAAAACTTCGAAGAAGCTCAATGCCAAATTCTCATCTAAAGAGTTTTATGGCGACGAGGTTCTCCTCATTGACGGCGTCAGTAAGGCATTTGGAGAGAAAACACTTTTCTCCGACCTTGAACTGCTGATAGAAGGTCAGGAGCGCATTGCCCTTATAGGCGACAACGGCACAGGCAAATCAACGTTCATAAAGCTTATTATGGGTGAGGAATTTGCAGACAAAGGCTTCATCCGCAAAGGTCCCACCGTCAAGTCCGCTTATCTCCCCCAGATAATTCATTTTGACCACCCTCAGCGCACGCTCTATGACACCATGATCTATGACTGCGGATGCTCTCCTCAGGAAGCACGCGACAGACTGGGTCACTTCCTCTTTTCAGGAGAGGATGTTTTCAAGAGCGTAGGCACCCTATCCGGCGGCGAGCAAAGCCGTCTGCGACTTTGTATGCTTATGCGGGCCGACATGAACTTCCTCATCCTTGACGGGCCTACCAACCATCTTGATATTGCCTCCCGCGAATGGATTGAATCCGCCATACTGGATTATGAAGAGGCTCTGCTTTTTGTAAGCCACGACCGTTGGTTTATTGAAAAGTTCGCCACAAGAATATGGGAACTTCGCGACGGAAAAATCACCGATTACCGAGGCACTTTCTCCCAGTTCCGTGAATTCAAGGCCCGTCAGCAGTCCATTCAGTATGCGCAGGCTAAAAAAGAACCCGCCAAAAAGGAGACTCCCCCTAAAAAGACCAGCCAGAACACCGAAAAGCGCATAGCACGCATCGAAAAGGACATTGCAAAGCTTGAAGAGCAGATTGCCGAAAAGGATGCACTCTGCGAGGAGTTTTCCAGCGACTATCAGAAGCTTATGGAAATAGGCGAGGAAAGATCGCTCCTCGAGCAGCAGCTTGAAGAGCTTTATCTGCTTTGGGAGGAGCTCAACTCATGAAAAAAGGATTTTACATTGCAGCTGGCATAATTTTGCTCATTGCGGCTTTTCTCCGCTTTGCCCTTATCGGCTATTCCTTCCTTGCCTACTGCCTTATGTGTGCAGCCGCAGTTGTTCTTATCTACGGTTTTTTGATAAAGCGCAGAAAAAAGGCTCTGTTGATAATTCTCTCCGTCCTTCTTTTCCTCGGCTTTTGTCTTTTTGCCTACATGGAAATCCCAGTTATTCTCGATTCCCGCGGTGACAAAGATGTTGACGCTGACTATGTAATAGTCCTCGGTGCGGGAGTCAACGGAAGCAAACCTTCCCTTTCCATGGTAAACAGAATGACCCCCACCATTGAATATATGGCAAAGCACCCCGACTGCATAGCCATACTCACGGGCGGTCAGGGCGAGGGAGAAAACCTCAGCGAAGCGCAGGCCATGTTCGATTATCTTACAGACCACGGAGTTAATCCCGATAGGCTCATTATGGAGGATAAGGCCACTTCCACTGAAGAAAACCTTAAATTTTCCTTCGAGATTATAGGGGAAGAACTTGAGGAAAGCACCGTTGCCGTTATAAGCAGCGAGTACCATCTCCACCGCGCCAAAACTATGGGAAAAATGCTGGGCAAAGAGCTTTACGGTATTCCGGGACGCACAAGCTACCCCGTTTTAAGGCTCAACTATTTCATCCGCGAAGCCTTCGGCATGGTGCATCTCCGGGTATACGGAATATAATATAAAGCCCAAATGTGGTTTTAGTCCCGACAGATTATCCTGTCGGGACTATTCTTGTATGTGGGACAGTTTTATGATAAACTGGAAATAACAATCGTACAAACTTGAATTTGACAAAGGAGTGTGAATGTATGAAAAAAACAAAGGCAATAAGAACGCTAATAATTGCCGTGATATTAACTTGTATTTTGGGATTCATTGCTTTTAACCAAGCCATCGAAATTAAAAATAATCAACTATACGAATCCTCAGTGAACGAATATGCTGCAGTTGCAGTAAAGGGAGATTATCTGCCCGCCATTATGGTTGATGATCTAATTTATTATTTAGAATATGCAATGCCTGCTGAAATTGACGAGAGTGCAATTATAGGATATACAACATCCTATACTGACGAAATGCCTAGTAGTAATGGCGAAACAAACTTCAATAGAGTATTAAATATGCCTTATGCAAGGGTCAAGGATGGTATTGCAATACTATACGAAAATGAATGGTGGCTCTGCAAACCATAAACTAACAAATTCCAATTTGTCGAACAGAATAATACCGCGATATTCAAAACCCAAATCCTCCCCATAAAAATCTCATGGGGAGGATTTTTCTAATTTGCCATACATCTATAGTGTGGGTTTTTATCTTATTTCCATTGATGTTTACATAAAAGTATGCTATTCTAAAGGGTAGAACAAATATGAGGAGAGTAATCCTATGAGAATGAGAAAAAAGCCCAATCTTCTTCCCAGAATGGAGAAGGCCGGCTCTGCACTTATAAACCAGCCCGAAACCATGCCCGGCAAGTGGAAAGAGAGCTTCCCCGGCTACAAAGAGCTTTGGCTTGAGCTTGGCTGCGGAAAGGGTCGCTTCACTGCGGATACCGCTGAGGCTAATCCCGAAATATTCCTCGTTGCCGTTGAAAAAGTTCCCGACGCCATGGTTGTTGGCATGGAGCGCGTTGTATCCCGCGGCATTGAAAACGTACGCTTTATGGACAGAGACGTTGTTCTCCTTCCCGAGATTTTTGCAATGGGCGAAGTTGACAGAGTTTTCATCAACTTCTGCGATCCCTGGCCCAAGAGCCGCGACGCAAAGCACCGCCTCACTGCCCCCGGTTTCCAGCGCCTTTACGCAGACGTTCTCCCCATCGGCGGCGAGATACATTTCAAGACCGATAATCTTCCTCTCTTCCAGTGGAGCCTTGAGCAGTTTGCGCTTGAGGGCTGGGAGCTCAAGGAAGTCACAAATGACCTCCATGAAAATGGCATCTGCGGTATTATGACCGACTATGAGGCAAAGTTCCATGCAGAAGGAATAAAGATAAACCGTCTTGTTGCCATCAAAACCGCAAACACCAAAACCACCGCCGACGGCGAGGTTGAGAGACTTCGCAACGCAAGCCTTTCCGATGCCAGAGGCAGACAGGAGAATCAGGAATGAAGTTTATTTCCTGGAATGTAAACGGTCTTCGCGCCGTTGTCAAAAAGGGCTTTGAGGATATTTTTACCTCCTTCGACGCAGACTTTGTGTGTCTGCAGGAGACTAAGCTTCAGGAAGGTCAGATTGACCTGAGTTTCCCCGGCTATGAAAGCTACTGGGACTATGCGGAAAAGAAGGGCTATTCAGGTACCGCCATTTATACCCGCCATACTCCCCTCTCTGTCTCCCGCGGAATAGGCATAGCCGAACACGATACCGAGGGCAGAGTTGTCACCCTCGAGTATGAAAACTTTTATCTGGTATGCGTATACACCCCCAACTCTCAGGACGGACTCAAGCGCCTT
The DNA here is from genome assembly GCA_045638085.1 of Oscillospiraceae bacterium. Lineage (GTDB taxonomy): Bacteria > Bacillota > Clostridia > Oscillospirales > Oscillospiraceae > SIG459. The sequence continues at coordinate 2,900 of JAZUAQ010000153.1, read as the reverse complement.
GACTACCGCATGAGCTGGGAGGACGCTTTCAGAAACTATCTGCAGCAGCTTGACAGCAAAAAGGCTGTTATCGTATGCGGCGATATGAACGTTGCTCACAACGAGATTGACCTCAAAAACCCCTCCACCAACCATTTCAGCGCGGGCTTTTCCGACGAAGAGCGCGCAAAGTTCACCGAGCTTCTCTCCGCAGGCTTCACCGATTCCTTCCGCCATCTCCATCCCGACACCCGTGATGCCTACAGCTGGTGGAGCTACCGCGCAGCCGCAAGAGAGAGAAATGTAGGCTGGCGCATTGACTATTTCCTTTGCTCCAATCGGGCAGCGGACAACATCAAGGAAGCATATATACTCCCCGAGGTTATGGGCAGCGACCATTGCCCTGTTGGACTTGAGATTGAATTATGATGCAAATTGGCAATATAAAACTTGAAGGAAAGCTTCTTCTTGCCCCCATGGCCGGAGTCAGCGACCTTGCCTTTCGCCACATATGCCGCGAAATGGGTGCGGCAATGGTTTACACCGAAATGGTAAGCGCGAAGGCCCTCACCTATGGCGACAAAAAGACCCGCACTCTCCTTGCCTCCATTCCCGAGGACAGACCTCTTGCCGCCCAGATTTTCGGACACGAACCCGAAGTTATGGCAGAGGCTGCGCCTATGGCTGTTGAATACTCGAGAGCTGATATCCTCGACATTAACATGGGCTGTCCTGTTGGAAAAATCGCAGGCAACGGCGACGGATGCGGACTTATGAAGGACATTGAGCTTGCCCGTAAAATTATCGAAGCCGTTGTGAAAACAGCAGGCGTTCCCGTAACCGTTAAATTCCGCAAGGGTTGGGACAAGGGCAGCGTGAATGCCGTTGAGTTCGGCAAAATGTGTCAGGAAGCCGGCGCCTCCGCAATAACCGTCCACGGAAGGACAAGAGTGCAGATGTACGAAGGTCAGGCCGATTGGGACATAATAAGAGATGTTAAAAATGCGGTTTCCATTCCCGTCATTGCAAACGGCGATGTTTTCTCAGGCGAGGATGCTGAGCACATTCTTCGTTATACCGGTTGTGATGGGGCTATGATAGGCCGTGGCAGCTTCGGCGACCCCTGGATATTCCGCGACGGAAACGCAGCAATTGCTGGAGAGGCTATTCCGCCCCGTCCAAGCGTTGCGGAGCGAATGGACACTGTTATGGCTCAGATTGAGCTTTCCGCTGAGATGCGGGGTGAACGTCTTGCCTGCCTTGAAGCCCGCCGCCATATGGCATGGTATCTCCGCGGTGTTCCCTATTCCGGCGCATATAAAAGCGACATTGTAAAAATAGAAACCCTTGAGGATATGAGAAAGATAGCCAAGCGCATCAAAAGCGAATTGAGGTGAGGCTTTGTGAATCGCGATGAGGAAAAAAATATAATACTCAAAGCGCAGAAAGGCGATATTGCCGCTTTTGAAAAGCTGGTAAGTGCCAACGAGGCTTTTGTCTATAACCTCGCTATGCGCACCCTCGGTAACGAGCAGGATGCGCAGGATGCCGCTCAGGAGGTTTTCATCAAAGTATGGACTTCCCTTTCCTCATTCAGAGGCGAAAGCAAACTTTCCGTCTGGCTCTACCGCGTCACAAGCAATGTATGCACAGATATTCTCCGCCGCAGAAGAAATGACACAATAAGTCTCTTCACAGAAAACGATGAAGGCGGCGAAAATCAGTTTGATATCCCCGACACTGCTCCAACTCCCCAGGAAGCGCTGGAGAAAAAAGAGCGCCAAAGCGCCCTTGCAGCAGCGTTGGAGACTCTTCCCGAGGATTACCGCAAAGCGCTGCTTCTGCGCGAAAGCGGCGGTATGAGCTACGCTGAGATAGCTTCCCTGCTTCATACCGATTTGGGAACAGTTAAATCCCGAATTTTCAGAGCAAGAAAAAAACTTTGCGAAATTCTTTCCGAAGACGGGAACTTTTTTGATAGTTTCCCGTCTAAAGCACGGAAAGGAGGTGAGCAGGTATGATAAGCTGCGAAAAAATTCAGGAAATGATAAGCTCTATGCTGGACAACGAGCTCAATAATGAAGAGCGCGCCAAGGTCGAAGAGCATATTGCACTGTGTCCGGAATGCGCAGCCATGTATGAGGATTTTTCCGCCCTCAGCATTTCCCTTAAGGAAGAATTTTCTGCCGTTCCTGCCGCTCTCCACGAAAACATTATGAGCGGAGTTAAGGCTAAGCGGAAAAAGGCTAAAATAATTCCCCTTCGTTCTTATCTCAGCGCAGCCGCCTGCCTCGTGCTTGTTGTGGGCGCCGTACTGGCCGTTGGAAACGGCAGAGGCTACGATAAGGCTGTCCCCGCCGCTCCCGCCGCACCTCCCGATCCGGGCGCTCCCGCTGCTGTCGCTGCGGAGGCTCCTATGGCCCCCGATATGGATTACTTCATTCTTGAAAGAAACGAAGTCAACTATGGAGCTGCTCCTATCCCCGCACCCACGCTTGACCCAAATATTCCTGCTGAGCCCGCTGCCCCGGCTGAGCCTGCAGCACCGGCCGAGCCTGCCGAACCCTTCTGGGAAATGGAGCTTGCAACTGCAGTATATATCCCGGGTGCAGAAATAAACTCTGCAATATACGATTACAGCATCGACGGAGCTATCGGAAGCGGATACACCGACAGTAATGCCCTTACTGCATTGCTTGACGAGGCTGATATTTACTCCGACGGGTACACCCTTCACGAAAGAGCTGACGCATGGCTTCAGCTTGACTGCGGCGGAACTCTTTGTGAAATAAGGCTTTATTTCACTGGCGAAAAGGTCATCGTTGAAACGAGTGATGGTCTCTACACCGCCGTCGGCACTACCACACAGTTTATTGAAATCTTTCAATAATTTATAAAATCAATTTTCATCACATATTAAG
>JAZUAQ010000152.1:0-4778 GCA_045638085.1 Oscillospiraceae bacterium | reverse complement strand
CATCGCCGAAACAAAAGAGAAGAATATTTTAAATGTTCTTCTCTTATATATTCCTCAATAGCTCAGTCGGTAGAGCATGCGGCTGTTAACCGCAGGGTCGTTGGTTCGAGTCCAACTTGAGGAGCCATTTATGGCCCGTTGGTCAAGCGGATAAGACACCGCCCTTTCACGGCGGTATCACGAGTTCGATTCTCGTACGGGTCACCAAGACGTAACCTTACTGCACATTAGTGTAGTAAGGCTATGTCATATTTACGGGTATTTTTTAATTTAATACGGATCTTTAGCTCAGTTGGTTAGAGCAACCGGCTCATAACCGGTCGGCCCGGGGTTCGAGTCCCTGACGGTCCACCACTCTAAATAAGATATATAGGGGCTTAGCTCAGCTGGTAGAGCGGCGGTCTCCAAAACCGTAGGCCGAGGGTTCGATCCCTTCAGCCCCTGCCAAGGGGTCGCGCAGCAATGCGCGGCGCCTTTTTCTTTTATTTGAGATAATTATTAGAGGTAGATTATGATTAGTAGCTATATTGCATCTCTAGTGCAGTACGGTTTGAAAACCGGCCTCATAGAAGAGTGCGACAAAATTTATATTACTAATAGCCTTCTGGAGTGCCTGGACATGGTTGACTATGAGGAGACCGAGCCTCAAAATCTGCCTCTTGAAGAGATTTTGAAGGGGCTCCTTGATTATGCTGTTGAAAAAGGTATTTGTGACGATGACATCACCGCTCGAGACCTTTTCGACACCAAGCTTATGGGCATCCTTACACCAGCACCCCGTGAGGTGAGAGCTAAATTCGCAAATCTTTATGAGGAGTCTCCTAGCAAGGCCACCGATTGGTACTATAAGCTGAGTCAGGACACCGACTATATCCGTCGCTACCGCATAGTCAAGGATATGCGCTGGAAGACCTCCACTAAGTACGGAGAGCTTGATATCACCATTAATCTTTCCAAGCCGGAGAAGGATCCCAGAGCAATTGCTGCCGCAAAAAACGCAGCCCAGACCGGCTACCCCAAGTGCATGCTCTGCATCGAAAATGAGGGTTACTCCGGCAGAATGAATCATCCTGCCCGCCAGAACCACCGTATAGTTCCTGTTGAAATTGCCAACAGCCGATGGTTTTTGCAGTATAGCCCCTATGTCTACTATAATGAGCACTGCATTGTTCTCAATTCCATACATACACCTATGGTCATTGATAAGTCCGCCTTTGAAAAGCTGCTGGACTTTGTGACCGTGTTCCCCCATTACTTTGTTGGCTCCAATGCGGACTTGCCTATTGTTGGAGGTTCCATCCTCAGCCACGAGCATTTCCAGGGCGGTCACTACACTTTTCCCATGGAAGTTGCAGAGCTTGAGTATTCTCTGAACTTCGCGGGCTATGAAGATATCAAGGCAGGTATAGTAAACTGGCCTATGAGCGTTATCCGCCTGACATGCAGTGACAGACAGCGCCTTGCCGAGCTTTCCGATAAGATTTTGCGTGCATGGAGAGGCTATTCCGACGCAGATGCTTTCATCTTTGCGGAGACCGAAGGTGTGCCTCATAACACCATTACCCCCATCGCAAGAAGAAGAGGGAAATCTTACGAGATGGATTTGGTGCTTCGTAATAATATTACCACCCCGGAGCATCCCATGGGTGTCTACCACCCCCATAAGGATCTGCACCATATCAAGAAGGAGAATATCGGTCTTATCGAAGTTATGGGACTTGCTGTACTGCCCGCCCGCCTGAAGAGTGAGCTTGCAGCATTGGAAGAAGCCATTCTGAGCGGCGCGGATATTTCTTCTGATGAAGTTCTTTCCAAGCATGCTTCCTGGCTTGAGGAGCTGAAGGCAAAGTATAGCTTCACCAAGAAAAATGCTTCCGAGATTTTGAAGGAAGAAGTCGGTCTGGTCTTCGCTAAGGTTCTGGAGCATGCAGGCGTGTATGCTCGCAGCGAAGAGGGCAAGGCTGCTTTTCTCAGATTTGTAGACTATGTAAATTCCTGATTAAACAGGCGAAGCCTTCATAATGTGTAAAATAAAAAAGTCTGTGGATAATTTCCACAGACTTTTTTGAGTTTTATTTGCTTTCCTTGAGAACCTCGAGGACAAACTTCCAAACTCTCTGCACAGAAGAAATGGACATTCTCTCCTGAGTGGTGTGAATATCCTTCATATTGGGGCCAATGGAAACGCAGTCGAGGTCGGGAATCTTTGCGGAAAGGAGACCACATTCAAGACCTGCGTGGATAGCAAGTACCTGAGGCTCCTCGCCGTACTGACGGAGGTAAACCTCGCGCATAAGGTCACGGAGGGGAGATTCGGCGCGGTATTCCCATGCGGGATAGTCGCCAGTGATTTCGATGCTGCCGCCGAGAACGCGGGTGACGGAGGCGAGGGCGGTCTTCATAAGCTCCTTGCGGCTGCCAACGCTGCTGCGCAGAGCAAAGGATGCGCGGAGACGGTCTTCCTTCAGCTTGAGAATGCCCAGATTGAGGGAGGTTTCAACAAGGCCGGGAATATCGCTGCTCATAGCCTGAATGCCGTTGGGCACCAGAATGAGAAGGTCACATACACGCTGAGTGGACTCTTTGTCCAGAGCGATGGTGCAAGGTGCTGCAGCGGCGCTGACTTCAACGGTGACACCTGCATCGGTGTTTCTGAACTCTTTCTTGAAAATTGCTTCTGCTATTTCTGCAGTTTTTGCAATTTTTTCTGCACAGCCGAAAAGACCTGCCTCGCAGCGGAGGGGGATGGCATTGTCGGCGCTGCCGCCTTCAAGGGAGAGAATACGGAAGGAGGCGGCGGGGAGAAGACTGAGGAAGCGGCCCATAAGAATATTGGCATTTGCTCTGCCCTTGTCGATTTCAACGCCGGAATGACCGCCCTTGAGACCGCTTATAACCACGCTCACATATTCGCCGCAAGCTTCTTCGCGCTTCACGGGAAGGGCGCAGTTTGCCCTTGCGCCGCCTGCGCAGCTGACGGTGAAGATGCCTTCTTCTTCGGAGTCTATGTTGATGAGGGTCTTGCCCTTCAGGGGGCTGACGTCAATTCCAGCGGCGCCGTACATTCCGGTTTCCTCGTCAACGGTGAGCATAACCTCAAGGCGGGGATGGGGGATATCCTCAGCATCGAGAATGGCGAGAGCCATTGCAACAGCGATGCCGTCGTCTCCGCCGAGCGTGGTGCCAATGGCGCGGATGAAGTCGCCTTCAACAGCGAGGTCGAGACCTTCCTTGCTCATATCCTTTTCGAGATCGGTCTCCTGCTGGCAGACCATATCTATGTGACCCTGCAGGATAACAGGCTTTGCATTTTCATAACCGGGAGTGGCTTCTTTTATAATTATTACATTGTTAAGTTCATCCTGATAATGCTCAAGACCGCGCTTTGCAGCAAAATCAACGCACCAGTCGCTGAGGAGCTTGGTGTTGCCGCTGCCGTGGGGGATGGAGCAGATGGCTTCAAAAATGCTCATAACAGATTTGGGCTCAATATTTCCGATAACCATAGTAAAAGTTCCTTTCGCAAAATGAAGTGTTTTCACATAGTATGAATGGTAGCATATTCGGGGGATAATTGCAACGAATCATATAAAATGTGGACAAAAAATATAACTTGCAAAATGCGAGCTTTTAGTGCATAATGTTACAGATAGTCCATACGTTTGGTATGGGTAAGAATATGTTATTTAGGTGAAAATATGGAACTCAATTGCAATCAAATCGTAAGCCAGACCCGGACACTTCTCCGTCTGCAGCATGACGTCGGCATCGAGGATGCCACTCCCGTGCAGCTTCATGATGCCCTCGGCCAGGTAATTATGATGGAAATAACCAAGAAATGGTATGAGTGCAAGCGCCAGCGCGGAGCAGGCAGACACGCATATTATTTCTCTGCCGAATATCTCATCGGCCGTCTTGTATACTCCAACCTCTTCAATCTTGGTATACTGGATGAGCTCAAGACTGCATTCGCCGAAAAGGGCGTTGACCTTGCAGACCTTGAGGATATAGAAGATGCCGCTCTCGGCAACGGCGGTCTTGGCCGCCTCGCCGCCTGCTTTATGGATGCTGCTGTTACCTGCAACGTACCCCTCACCGGTTACGGTCTGCGTTACCGCTTCGGTCTTTTCAAGCAGAGCTGGGATGAAAACGGCGACCAGAAACAGAGCGCTGATGACTGGGCAAAGTACGGCGATCCCTGGACCTACCGCCGCGACAAACACACCCTGAAAATCGACTTCCCCGACCACAGCATCCTTGCCGTTCCCTATGATGTTCCCGTTATCGGCTATGGCAACGACAATATTGGAACTCTCCGCCTCTGGCAGTGCGAAGCCGAGGAAGAGCTGGACTTCGATGCCTTCAACGCTCAGGAGTATGAGCGCGCTCTTGCTGCAAAGAACAAGGCAGAGGACATCACCCGCGTCCTTTATCCCAACGACAGCACCCGCGAAGGCAAGAGACTGCGCATCAAGCAGCAGTATGTTCTCTCCAGCGCATCCGTTCAGGATATTCTCCGCTACTTCCGCGAAAACCACGGCGACGACTATACCCGTCTGCCTGAGTTTATCACCATCCAGCTCAACGACACCCATCCTGCAATGAGTGCGGCAGAGCTTATCCGCCTGCTTATGAACGAGGGCTACAGCTTCAATGCTGCCTTCGATATCAGCCGCAAGGTATACTGCTACACCAACCATACCGTTATGAGCGAGGCTCTTGAAAAGTGGCCTCTGGAGCTCCTCGGCAGCGTTGTTCCCGACCTTGTTGATATCATC
>JAZUAQ010000151.1:0-4426 GCA_045638085.1 Oscillospiraceae bacterium | reverse complement strand
GGGCATGTCAAACATCTTGTGCTCAAGGAAGTGGGCAACGCCTGCAGGGGTGTCTATAAACTTTCCGCCGAGACGGAAGCGGCGGTCGGCACCGCCATAGTTGGTGGCAAAGTATGCGTGGCAGCGGCTGTAGCCGGGCTTGGTCATAACGGAGAGACGCAGACCGTTGGGCAGAGTGTCGCGGTAGATGACCTCGCCGACTTTGGAATATTCGAATTTAGTCATCTTCTTCCTCCTCGTCCCATGTTTCTCCCGCTTTGAGGAAATATACGCTGTCAAGCTCTATGCTCTTTGCAACGGCAATGATGTCCTCGCGGCTGACCATGTCGCAGAGGGCGGCATATTCATCAGGACCGTAGTCAAGACCGGTGAGAGTTTGGGTCAGATAGAAATCCTCCAGAGCACCGGGAGAATCGGTGAGAGAAACAAGCTGGCTGCATACAGCCTTGCGGGCATAAGTGAGCTCTTCATCGCTGAACTCGCCCTTTCTGATAGCGTCAAGCTGGGCAAGAATCTCGGCCTTGGTTTCTTCGAATTTATCAAACTCAATGCCGGAGGAGACTAGCATGATGCCCTTGAGACGGTCGCAGAAGGAGTCGGCGTAGTAGCAAAGGGAGAGTTTTTCGCGGACATTGAGGAAAAGGCGGCTTGTTGCGGTTCCACCGTAGAGGGCATTGAAAACGCGCATAGCTGCAAAATCGGGGTCGTCCATTATTTCACCCAGACGGAAACCAAGCTCCAGCTTGCCCTGAGTTACATCAAGCTCGTCCTCAAAATAGCGGGGCTGGGCGGAAACCGCATTCATGCGGATATCGGTGCCGATTTCATAGTTGATGTCACCTCTGGGAAGTGCCATAAGGGCATCCTTGAGGGCGGCTTCAACGCGGCGTAGGTTGGAATTGCCGCAGTAGAAAATTTCGATGGGGCATTCCTGCAAAAGAGAGCGGTAATGCTTGGTAAGGTCAATATAGTTGATGGAGGCAGCGGTAGCCTCGTCACCCATGTCGTCACAGCCGTAGTCCTCGTAAGCGCACATCTGCTCGATGAGGCGGTGAGCGGCATAGCTGCGCTTATCGTTTATGCGGGCGCGGATATCGTCGATGAGCTTTTCCTTCTCGCTTTCCACATAGTTTTTCATAAGAAGACCTCCGCGGGTGGCGGGGGATACCAGCATCTCACCCAGAAGCCTTGCAACGCTTTCAAGAAGCTTTTCCCCGTTGGGGGTGTAGCGGTCGGCAATAAAGCCTGCGTAGAAACCAAGGGCAAGAACCTCACCCTTTTTGCGGACAACGGGCAGAATGCGTGCCCCGTAAAGCTCGTCGCAGGCTGCGGAAATAGAATCCATATCGGGGTGGAAGGCAGTGCCGCGGCTGAGGACGCGGGGGACAAGCGCGTTAAGGGCAACGGTGTCTCTTTCCAGCTGAGTGAGCAGGCTGAGACTCAGACAGTCGGACTTAAACTTGTCTGTCTGCAGGCAACTGAGCCATACTCCGGGAAATATTTCTTTTCTTTTAATATCCAATACGGATACCCCCTCCGATAGAAATGAAGCTTATAATTTATCAACATACATCATAACATATATTCTTCCGTTTGTGAATTAAATTTATTGCGAAAAAAGATTGCGGCTGTTAATGAAAAACACTTGACAGCGGCAGGGAGAGATAGTATACTACCGTAGGCGTTAAGTAAAAAACCTTTACAGTGGGGGAGTCGCGGAATATGGACAACACAATTATGCGTACCATGCTCTTCGATTTTTACGGCGACCTGCTCACTGAAAAGCAGCGCGAGTACTATGATCTCCACTTTAACAGCGACCTGAGTTTGCAGGAAATTGCTGAGCAGAGCGGTGTATCCCGTCAGGCTGTTTGGGACATAATCCGCCGTGCGGAGCAGAGCCTTTTCGAAATTGAGGAAAAGACCGGTCTTGTTTCAAGAGCTGTCCGCCGCCGCAAGAGCCTTGAGGAGCTTGAGAAAATGCTTTCTCTGCTTCCTGAAGGTGAGGATAAAGCAAAAATGCTCAACATTGTTGAGGAACTTAACGACTAACTACCAAAGGAGGCCGAGATAAAAATGGCATTTGAATCCCTTTCCGATAAACTGTCTGCGGCCTTCAAAAAGCTTCGCGGCAAGGGTCGCCTCAGTGAAACGGACGTTAAAGAGGCAATGCGTGAGGTGCGCCTTGCACTTTTGGAAGCCGACGTCAGCTACAAGGTAGTTAAGGATTTTGTCAAAAAAGTCAGCGAGCGTGCAGTGGGCAGAGATGTGCTTGAAAGCCTTTCTCCCGCACAGATGGTCATCAAGATCGTCAACGAAGAGCTGATTTCCCTTATGGGCAGCGAAAGCGTCAAGCTGAATATAGGCAGCGAAAACCCCAGCGTCTGCATGCTGGTTGGTCTGCAGGGTGCAGGTAAAACCACCAACGGCGCAAAGCTCGCCGCTTATATGCGCAAGCAGGGCAAGCGTCCTCTCCTGGTAGCTTGCGACGTTTATCGTCCCGCCGCTATCAAGCAGCTGGAAACCGTTGGCGCACAGCTGGATATCCCCGTCTTCCAGATGGGACAGGGTGATCCCGTACAGATTGCAAAAGCGGGTATTGCCCACGCAAAGATGCACGGTAACGACCTGGTGTTCCTCGATACCGCAGGTCGTCTCCATATAGATGAAGAGCTCATGGAAGAGCTCAAGAACATCAAGGCTGAGACTCGTCCCGCAGAGATAATGCTCGTTATCGATGCTATGATAGGTCAGGACGCTGTCACCACCGCAAAGAGTTTTGATGATGCCCTGGGTGTGAGCGGCGTTATGCTCACCAAGCTGGACGGCGATGCCCGAGGCGGCGCAGCCCCCTCCATCAAGGCAGTGACCGGAAAGCCCATCAAGTTCGCCGGTATAGGCGAAAAGCTCGATCAGATCGAGGTTTTCCACCCCGACCGCATGGCAAGCCGAATCCTCGGCATGGGTGACGTGCTCACCCTCATCGAAAAGGCCGAGAGCGCCTTTGATGAAAAACAGGCCAAGGAGCTTGAAGAAAAGCTCCGCGCCAATAAGTTCACTTTGCAGGATTTCTATGACCAGATGGTGCAGATCCGCAATATGGGCGGCATGCAGGAAATGCTGGCAATGATGCCCGGAATGGACGCAAAGGCTCTGGCAGGTGCCGATGTGGATGAGAAAGCAATGGCCCGCACCGAGGCTATCATCCTTTCCATGACTCCCCGCGAGCGTGAGAATCCCGGCATAATCGGCTCCAGCCGCAAAAAGCGTATAGCCGCAGGCAGCGGAACTCAGGTTGTTGATGTTAACCGCCTGCTGAAGCAGTTCGAGGCTATGCAGAAGATGATGAAGCAGATGAACGGCAAGAGCGGCAAACAGCTCAAGCGCATGCAGCGCATGGCAGGCCGCGGCGGCGGCTTCCCCGGAATGGGCGGCTTCGGCTTCTAAAAAGTATGTAACGCGCCTTTATGGTGCACACATAAATTTATTTATAATTCAATCTTTATTCTGGAGGTGAAAAGAACAATGGTCAAGATCAGACTGCGCAGAATGGGTGCTAAGAAGAGCCCTTACTACCGCGTTGTTGTTGCTGATTCTCATTTCCCCCGCGATGGTCGTTTCATCGAGGAAATCGGCACCTACAATCCCCTTGCTACTCCTTCCGAGATCAACATCGATATGGAGCGCGCAAAGTACTGGATCGCTAACGGCGCACAGCCCACCGATACCGTCAAGGCCCTGCTGAAGAAGGCTGAGGCATAAGGAGAAAAATAACCCTATGAAAGAACTGCTGACCTATATTATACAGAACCTCGTGGATCATCCCGATGAGGTTACTGTGACCGAGCGCGAAGCCGGCAATGAGACCGTATTCGAAGTGCGCGTCGCAGACGGCGATATGGGCAAGGTCATCGGCCGTCAGGGCCGGATCATTAAAGAGGTCCGCATCCTTATGAAGGCCGTAGCCCAGAGAAAGGGCAAAAAGGTATCTGTCGAGGTTATCGACTAAGAGAGTTAAAAAAGCCCTCCGTAAAACGGAGGGCTTTTTTAGAAACACACGGTTCCCGAAGGAGAACAGTTATGGAAAAAGAAAAATATCTTGAAGCCGGTCAGATCGTGAATACCCACGGCGTACGCGGCGAAGTTAAAATAATGCCCTGGGCAGACTCTCCCGAGTTTTTGCAGAAGATAAAGACCCTCTATGTGGGCGGCGAGGCTTACCGCGTCACCGCATCCCGCGTTCATAAGGGCTGCGTTCTGGCCAAGCTGGATGGCGTTGATGATGTAAACGCCGCCATGGCCATGAAAAATAAGACCGTTTATATCGCCCGCAAGGATGTTAAGCTGCCGAAGGGGCACTTTTTCATCTCCGACATTATCGGTGCAAAAGTTGTCACCGAGGATGGCAGCGAGCTTGGCACTCTGA
>JAZUAQ010000150.1:0-8555 GCA_045638085.1 Oscillospiraceae bacterium | reverse complement strand
CCCTTTTGTCCATCGGACAAAAGGGGCTTTTTTGTTTATAAGTCCGTTTTATGGGACATGGGTGCATATAGAATGATGCCATGATAAGAAATCTTTTTGGGGAGGAAAATATTATGGCATTCAAGATAGGTTTCACAGCGGAGCATTGTCAAAGCAAGACGGCGGAGCATATATGCTCGAGCGCGAAGGTCGGGGCGACCGCAAGAAAGTCTGTGGTGCAGGTGAAGTTTCCGAAGCGTGGGATGGAACTGAGCTATTATAACGACAGCTTCGACCTCAAGCGGGGAGATATGGTCTATGTTGAGGACAAGCTGGAAGGCCAGATTGGCATTATAACCGGAGTTAACTATAACTTCAGGATAAAGCTTTCTGACTATAAGCGTGTCATTGCGCTGGTGGATACGGATGTGAAGGGACGTTTCTTTACTGCGGGCAGCCATTTTTTAAGCTTTGAAAGAGATTCGATCCCCGTTGACAAGGTTCGCACTTGGTTTATAGCTCCCAATAATACCGAGGATGAAGAGGAAATTATAAGCAGCAGTGATGACAGCTCTTTCAGCCTAAATGATCTCTCTGGTATGAACATAAGCCCGGCTGTTGCCGATAGAGGCAGAGACTATTATGTTGAAAATAAGGTGAGGTATATATGCCTTGATGGCGGCCGCGGCTATGCAATCGTGGAAGGCAGAGAGGCTTACGAAGTGGAGTTTGAGTATATTTCGGGCGAAATTTCCGCCCTCACATGCTCCTGCTTCTGCAGCGGAAACTGCAAGCATGGCCTTGCCGCAATGCTTCAGCTGAGGGAAACACTGGAGCACATCTGCAAGCACTATGAGGCTGAGTCTGAGCGCAGCGATTATTTTGCGGCAATATTCAAGAACGTACTCTTTTCCTTTGCCATAGACGGCAAGGAACGCGGAAGCTTTATACTTTGAATAATTATGGAGGGGAAAATGGAACAGAAAAATGATATCGAACAGATAATTATCGAACTTCCCCGTTGCGGTGCATGGAGCTATGAAACTCTTGAGCGCTGCGCACGAGAGGCCGAAATTCCTCTTGCGGATTGGCTTCAGGATGCCATTATTGCCTATGTTCGTGTACATGAAAGAGATACGCGCATGGGGCAGATTGAGGTATTTGGCGCGCCGATGAGCGAAGAATCCGCGCCCATTACGAAGTGGAGGCTGCGCCTCGGCGAGTATGCCTACAGACTCGCGGATGCGCTGACGAAGTCCCGGGATAAATAGATACAAAACACCTCTGGCCTTTGAAAAAGGTCAGAGGTGTTGTTTTTTACCGTCTTCTGCGGGTGATGAGCACAAGGCGGAGAAGCTGCAAAATTGTTGCAAGAAGGGAAGCCACGTAGGTCATCGCTGCTGCGCGGAGAACCTTGCTTGCACCCCGAAGCTCGTCATCCATCAGCATATTGCCGCTTTCAAGAATCTTCAAAGCCCTTGAGGATGCATTGAATTCAACGGGCAGAGTTATCAGCTGGAAAAGCACAACAAAGGTGAAGAGGAAAACGCCTACCTGAGCAAGCCCTGTCAGCCCCAGAACAAGACCGATAATGATGATGGGCCAGCTGAGCTTGGAGCCAATATTGGCAATAGGCACCGCAAGGCTGCGCAGCTTCAAAGGCCCGTAGCCCACCGCGTGCTGAATTGCATGGCCGCATTCATGGGCGGCAACGCCGATTGCCGCAACGGAAGTGGAGCCGTAAACGGAGTCGGAAAGGCGCAGCACCTTTTCGTTGGGGGCATAGTGGTCCGTGAGAGAGCCGTTTACCCGCTCGATGCGTACATTGTGAATGCCCGCACCGTTGAGAATGCGCTGTGCCACCTGCTCTGCGCTGAGTCCGCGGACGGAGCGCATGTCGCTGAAACGGCGGAAGGTGGTCTTCACTCTCAGGGAGGCAAAGGCGCTTATAAGAGCGCCGATTATTACAAGAATATATGTGTAGTCCCAGTAGAACATAAATTTTCTCCTCTTTTGATGGCTGTGATAAGTATATCATCCTGAAAAATCAAGGTCAAGGGATGCTATTTACTTGAAGAAGCATATAGATTATAATTATTATACGCAAAAAGGAGTGACGAATATGGAAGCAAAATTTCCCAATAAAATCTCCATTGGCATTTTCCCTACACCTATACACAAGCTTGAAAACATAAGCCACCTTCTGGGCACAAATGTTTATATCAAGAGGGACGATATGAGCGGTCTTGCACTTGGCGGCAATAAGCTGCGCAAGCTGGAATATCTTCTCGCCGATGCCAAAGCCAAAGGCGCGGAGGTGGTTTTCACAACCGGCGGCGCCCAGAGCAACCACGCAATGCTCACGGCTGCGGCCTGCAGAAAGCTGGGAATGGAGCCCATACTCATTTTGAAAAAGCGCGGCGTATGCGAAAAAGTGGGCAATCAGCTTCTCAACAGCTTTATGGGAGTGGATGTCCGCTTCATGGATACGGATTCCTATGACGATATCTATGCAGAGATGGATAGAGTCGGTGGGGAGATTGGCAAGAGCTATTACAAAATCCCCTGCGGCGGCTCAAATGCTTTGGGCAGCGTGGGCTATGTTGACTGCATAAAAGAGATAAGCGGTCAGGGCATTGAGTTTGACCATATTATCTGCGCGGAGGGCAGCGGCGGCACCATGGCGGGAGTTGCTTTGGGTGCTATGCTCTATGCGCCTAAGGCAAAGGTTACCGGTATGATGGTGGACACCGACCCCTTTGATGAAATAACCCCCGCCCTTATGAAGGGCGCAGCGGAGATTCTCGGGATTGATATAGAGATAAACTCTGATAGCTTCACTCTCAGAGATATGTGCGGGCCCGGCTATGCCATACCCTCGGAGGAGGGCAACGCCGCGGTGGCGCTGCTTGCAAGGGAAGAAGGACTTTTCCTTGACCCCGTTTATACCGGCAAAGCTTTCGCAGGCCTTCTTGCAATGGCGAAGGAGGGCGCTTTCAAAAGCGAGGATAAGGTGCTCTTCATCCACACCGGCGGTGCAGGCGGCCTATTCGCACTGGGATAAATAAAAAACAGACCCTCAGGAGGGTCTGTTTTTTTGTTGTCGGTTATTTTTACTCCTTTTTATGCTGCCTTTAAGCAGAGCAAAGACTATTAGTCCGAAGATGATAAGCTCTGCGGCGAATATCCAAATGAAAAAATGATAGCCTTGGATTATTTTGATAAGAGGAAAAGGAATAACCGCAAGGGCGCTCATAGGAATAATGCACCACCAATCGTGATTGCGGGTGCTTTTTTCAAAAACGAGTGAAAGACCAAGAAAAAGGACTAATCCGGCAGTAATAAGATAAGACTTTTCGTTTCCTCCGGATTTAGCCGCAAAGATAAGAAGATTTATGATGAGGATAAAGGCACTGAGAACCCAAACGGTCTCCATTTTCCTGTATTCCTCCCGCCTGCCGCTGGGGGCTTTCCTCCTGCTTTTGCTTGCCGTAACGCTCACCCCTTTCTGCAATAATTATACAACCGTCTTTGGATTAAGGCAAGCTTGAGTCGAAAAGCCGTAGGTGGAGACTTGCTTGCGGAGTTTGCTTTCTGTGTGAATTATTGAAAAATATACACGTTTGCGATATAATTAAAGGGCAATTAAATCTGCATACAGTGAAAGGTGGTGGGGGAGTGAATAAAAAGAGAAAACGGAAAGAAGCTCCGCCGCTGAGCAGCCTTGATAAGAGGATATATATTGCGCTTATAATGATATTTCTTCTTTTAACTCTTGCTTTGGTGCCGGATTGGAGTTATTGGGGAGCAAGGGCTTTTGGGATTTGGATTCAGCCGGCGGCGATGCGAAGAGAAGCATCGGACTTTATTGCAATGTGGCTGCTTTTGGCAGTATTACTGGTTTGCACCATTACTCTGTATATAAAAGGGTTTATTGAGAGAAACCCAATTTTTGGAGATAAGACTATAGCTTACGGAGAGTATCCGTGGCCAAAAAATCTTTATCCTATTTTTGATAGAAGACGAAAAACACATCGAATAAATGTGGAGAACAGGCGCTTTTGGAGATGTTATGTCACAATAATGTGCCTTATACTGATTTTCGTATTTATCATTTCCGGTCCGGTGATATGCAGACGAATATGTTTTGAGGATAACGGCGATGTAAATGCTTATAACAGCCTCGCTCCAATCTCCCGCTACAATGTGGACGATTATGAACGAGCGGAGTTTGAGATATATAAGCATACACACCGATTTAACTCCTATTGGTCTTATGAATTAACTGTTGTCTGCAGCGACGGACGAAGCTACAGTTTTGCCCGCGAGGATATGAAGGAGCCAGCGAAGGCCTTGGAAACGGTTTTAAGAATTAAAAATATGCTTCCCGAGAAAAGCTTTATGCGTTTCCACTATCAATTTATGGAAACATTGATCTCCGAGGAAAATATACGCGGAGCCGAGGAAGCTATGCTGCGACAGATATTTGAATAAAAAAACAGCCCCGAGAGGGGCTGTTTTTTATTTATCGGATTATCAATAGTTCTCTGCGCGGACTTCGAAGTAAGCCTGGGGATGAGCGCATACGGGGCAGACATCGGGAGCCTTTACGCCCAGTACCATGTGGCCGCAGTTACGGCATTCCCAAAGGGTGAGACCGCTCTTCTCGAAGACTTCCTTGGCTTCCACATTGTGGAGAAGCTTGCGATAGCGCTCTTCGTGGGTCTTCTCGATAGCTGCAACGCCTCGGAACTGTGCTGCCAGCTCCAGGAAGCCTTCCTCTTCGGCATCGGCTGCCATGCGGTCATACATGTCGGTCCACTCATAGTTCTCGCCCTCGGCTGCGTGGAGGAGGTTCTGTGCGGTGTCGCCCAGCTCACCCAGAGCCTTGAACCAAAGCTTTGCGTGCTCTTTCTCGTTTTCTGCAGTCTTCAGGAATATCTCAGCAATCTGCTCGAAACCGGCCTTCTTGGCCACGGATGCGAAATAGGTATATTTATTGCGGGCCATGGATTCGCCTGCGAATGCTTCCCAAAGATTCTTCTCGGTCTTGCTGCCTGCGAAGGGAGTCTGAACGGGAGCGATCATCTCAAAAAACTCTGCGCCCTTCTTGCATCTGGGGCAGGTGAAATCGGCGGTCATGGGACCCTCGTGAACGTAACCACAAACTTTGCATTTCCACTTTTCCATTATATTTACCTCCGTAGTGTTTTTATTTTTCTTTATGGCTTAATAATACACGGTATCGATAAGAACTTCCGTGATTTTGTCACATAAAGAAAGACAGCTGATAATGAAAAGTATATATACTAAAACCGATAATATACCTTTGGCTCAATTATATTCCTGCGTATTTTTGTTGTCAATTAGGATTTGACTTATATCTTCGTAGTGCTATACTGAAGAAAAAGGGGGCATATGCGATATGGAATTTAAGAATTATTTCCCCATATGGAACAAGCTCAACGGCGAGCAGCAGGAGAAAATAATGGAGGTCCTCCAGCTTCATAAGGTTGAAAAAGGAACTCATATCCATGATTCCGGAGCCGATTGTTTGGGTCTTATTGTTATGAAAAGCGGTCAGCTTCGCACCTATATCCTCTCCGAAGACGGGAGAGAAGTAAGCATAAACCGTCTTTTTGAATACGATGTTAGCTTGCTCAGCGCCTCCTGCGTTATGCCCGATTTGCAGCTGAATGTTATGATAGAGGCGGAAAAGGACAGCGAATTCTGGTCAATCCCCGCCTGCCTTTTCAAAAATATGATGGACGAGTCTGCCGCCGTCTCCGGCTATGCCAACAGCCTTATGAGCAGCAATTTCTCCGAGCTTATGTGGCTTATGGAGCAGATAATGTGGCGCAGCTTTGATAAGCGCCTTGCCGCTTTCCTGTTGGAAGAGATTTTGGTGGAAGACAGCACAGAGCTTAAAATCACCCATGAAAAAATTGCCAACCATCTTGGCACTGCTCGAGAGGTTGTCACCCGTATGCTCCGCTATTTCCAGACCGAGGGCATGGTGAAACTCACAAGAGGCGCCGTTGAAGTGCTTGACGAGAAAAAGCTAAGAGCTCTAGCGGAATAATTTATAAGTCCCGACAGCGAATGCCGTCGGGACTATTTATGGAGGAAAGACAAATGAATATTAAGCTTGTTGCGATCAACGATGAAAACAAGAATGCTGTTTTAGGTCTCTCCATACGGGAGGACCAGCCCTTTTGCGCCACTAATCGCAGATCTCTGGAACAGGCGGAGGAAGCTAATGCGGAGTGCCCCGATTTGGCGCGTCCATTTGCCATTTATGCAGATGAAAAGGCGGTGGGTTTTTGCATGTTCGCCTTTGAGCCTGAAGCAGAGGATGAAGACGATAGATACTGGCTTTGGCGTCTTATGATTGACCAAAACGAACAGAACAAGGGTTATGGTCAGGCGGCTTTGGCAGAAATCATCCGCTATTTTAAGGATAAGGGCGCAGACAGAATCCTTCTCAGCACAGAGCCTGAAAATGAATGCGGCCTTCACCTCTATCATAAAGCAGGTTTTGCCGAGACGGGCGAAATGAACGGTGATGAGATAGTCTTGCGGCTGGATCTCTGAATTGACCCTTTCTGCTGCAGCAAAAAATGCAGAAATTTTCAGATACACGCCTTGCCTCTCCCTATGGGAGAGGTGGCAGAGCGAAGCGAGGACGGAGAGGGTAAAATATGACCATACCAAAAGATAACAGCCAATTGGAAAATGCCCGTCGACTTCGCAGAGAAATGACACCTCATGAGCGAAAGCTTTGGTATCTCTTTCTCCGCAGATATCCTGTAAAAATTTACAAGCAGCGTATCATCGGCAGCTTTATTGCAGACTTTTATTGTGCATCTGCCGGACTGGTTATTGAAATAGACGGCTCTCAGCATTATGAAGCTGTGGAATCGGATTATGATTTCCGGCGCACAAAACTTATGAAAAGTTTTGGTTTGGAGGTTTTGAGGTTTTCCAACCGCGAGATAGACAGAGAGTTTCGCAGTGTATGCGAGCAAATTGACCGCACTATTCAAGAGAGATTGAAAAACCCCTCTCAGTCACCTTCGGTGACAGCTCTCCCAAAGGGAGAGCCAAGGTAGGTGCGGATGAGCATACAGAAAAAACGGAGCGTATCGACACCGGTACGCTCCGTTTTTTGATGATATTTTATGCGTCCATGCCGCAGGGGCTGGCTTTTTCGGCGAGACGAAGGTCGGAATTGACGGCATTGAAATAGCGGTAGCCGCCGGCGAAGTTATAGGCTTCATAGCCCTCGCCCTCAAGGATGCGGCAGGCAATATAGCTGCGGATGCCGCTCTGGCACATAACATATACCTTCTTGCCCTTTTCAACCTCGCCTATGCGCTCTCTGAGATCATCAACGGGAATGTTGATAAAGCCTTCGGCGTGACCGCCCGCATACTCGCGGGGGGTGCGGGTGTCCAGAAGGATAACGCTGCCGTCTCTGGGCAGAGCGGGCTCATCTTCCACAAACCACTGCTTCAAAACGCCCTTTGCAATATTATCCACCATAAAGCCCGCCATGTTCACGGGGTCCTTTGCGGAAGAATAAGGGGGAGCATAAGCCAGATCAAGCTCGGTAAGCTCGGTGGCCTTGAGCCCTGCGTGGATTGCGGTTGCGATAACATCAATGCGCTTGTCAACGCCTTCATAGCCGACTATTTGCGCGCCGAGGATGCGGTAGCTGCCCTTTTCGAAGACAAGCTTAACAGTCATGACTTTGCCGCCGGGATAATAGCCTGCGTGGCTCATAGGCGAAAGGATGACCGTATCCGCATCCAGTCCCGCCGCCTTCGCACTTCGTTCGTTGATGCCCGTCAGTGCCGCCGTCATATCAAAGACCTTAATGACCGAGCTGCCCTGCGAGCCATTATATCGGCTGTCAAGTCCGCAAATATTATCTGCGATAATGCGTCCCTGTTTATTGGCAGGACCTGCAAGGGAGATCAGTGCATCCTCGCCTGTAACGAAGTTTTTCACCTGCACCGCATCGCCTGCGGCGTAAATATCGGGAACCGAGGTTTCCATACGGTCATTGACAACGATAGCACCCTTGATACCGAGTTCAAGACCTGCTTCTTTGGCAAGAGCCGTATCGGGCGTAACGCCGATGGCGAGCACCACCATATCAGCGTGGAGAGGTACATCGTCCTTGAGCAGAACCTTAACGCCGCCGTCTGCTTCTTCCAAGCCCTCCACCGCACGACCGAGCACAAGCTTTACGCCGTGCTTTCTCATCTCGTTATGGATAAACGATGCCATATCGGAGTCAAAGGGAGTCATTAGCTGCTTTGCGTATTCAACGACGGTAACATCCATGCCCAATTCACGCAGATTTTCTGCAAGCTCAAGGCCGATAAATCCACCGCCTGCCAGTACCGCTGACTTGGGATGATTTTCATTTATATAATTCTTGATCCGAAGCGTGTCTTCTACGGTGCGTAGCGTAAACACTTTGTCAAGGTCTGCACGGGGAAAACGGGGGTGTGTCGGCTTTGGTGCGGGAGAAAGGATGAGTTTGTGGTAGCTTTCCTCAAACTCTT
>JAZUAQ010000149.1:0-18074 GCA_045638085.1 Oscillospiraceae bacterium | reverse complement strand
ATTCCCACTCGATGGTGCCGATGGGTTTGGGGGTGAGGTCGAGGAGAACGCGGTTGATGCCTTCAACCTCGTGGGTGATGCGGTAAGTTATCTTGTGGAGAATCTCATAGGGAATCTCCTCGATGGTGGCGCTCATGGCGTACTTGGTGTTGACGGCGCGGATGATGGCAGGCCAACCTTCATAGCGGCTTTCGTCCTTAACGCCAACGCTCTTGATATCGGGAACGGCGATGAAATACTGCCATACCTTTTCGTTCAGGCCGCAGAGATCGAACTCCTCGCGGAGAATGGCATCAGCCTCGCGGAGAGCATGGAGACGGTCGCGGGTGATGGCACCAAGGCAGCGTACGCCAAGACCGGGGCCGGGGAAGGGCTGACGATAGACCATGCTGTGGGGCAGGCCAAGAGCCTCGCCAACAACGCGTACTTCGTCCTTGAACAGGAGCTTGATGGGCTCAACCAGTTCAAACTGCAGATCCTCAGGCAGACCGCCCACGTTATGATGGGACTTAACGGCCTTCTTGCCTTCGGCAGCCTTGATAGACTCCAGAATGTCGGGATAAATGGTACCCTGAGCCAGGAAGGAAATGCCCTCCAGCTTGCGGGCTTCATCTGCGAATACGGTGATGAATTCCTTGCCGATGATCTTGCGCTTGCTCTCGGGGTCGGAAACACCTGCCAGCAGATCAAGGAAATGATCGGTGGCGTCAACATAGATAAGGTTTGCATCAAGACCTTCCTTGGACATCTTGATAACGCTTTCGGACTCATTCTTGCGCATGAGACCGTGGTTTACATGAACGCAGACAAGCTGCTTGCCTATAGCCTTGATAAGCAGAGCGGCAACGACGGAAGAATCAACACCGCCGCTGAGAGCCAGCAGAACCTTCTTATCGCCAACCTGCTCGCGGACAGCGGCGATCTGCTCTTCGATAAATGCCTCAGCCAGAGCGGGAGTAGTTATGCGCTCCATGCTTTCGGGACGTACGTTAGACATATATTTATCCCTCCAAAATAGATTTGTTTCAACGAAAATAAATTATACAACCATTGTTTTTTCCTGACAATATTTTTTTCAGAAAAAATTTCAGTTTTCGTAAATTACAGGGGGCACAAGCTTATGGGCAGAGCGGGAATGATAGCGGTCAATAATAGCCTTATCCTTTTCATTTGCCTCGCCCGTCAGGAGATATTCGTCAATTGCCTTATAGGTGACGCCCATTTCCTGCTCATCGGTCTGTCCCTCAAAGAGACCTGCGGAGGGAGCTTTCTCAATTATGGAGCGGGGAGCATCCAGATATTCGAGGAATTCATAAACTTCAGTGACGGTCAGGTCGGCAATGGGGTCAAAGTCAAAAGCGCCGTCGCCCCACTTGGTGAAATAGCCCATATAGCGCTCGCTGCGGTTGCCCGTTCCGGCAACAAGCAGATTCTCGCTGCCGCCAATGGAATAGAGAGTTGTCATACGAAGGCGGGGAGCAATATTTGCAGTGGATGCGGGAGTCATCTCCGTCACAGTTGCAAGGGCGGCAAGCTCAGCTTCGCGGACGGCGGTGAGGTCAACAACGCGGGTCTCAATGCCGTATTTTTCCGCAACAGCCATTCCGTCCTCATAGTCGGAGCCAAAATTGCGCTTGCTTGCGCAGGGCATAATAACGCCCACGGTATTCTCGCAGGCAGCCTTGCAGAGAATGCCCACAAGGGCGCAGTCCTTGCCGCCGCTATTGCCGAATATTATGCCGTTTGTATGGCTTTGCTCAACAAGACCGCGGATAAACTCCACGCGCTTTTCAAATTCCTGTTTATAATCTCTCATAGTCTCGCCCCTATGCTCAAATTTTCACAGCTATATTATAACGCAAACTCTGCAATTTTGGAACAGAAAAATTGATTTTTCCTCATCCCTAATGATATAATATCTCCAAATAAAAAAGGAGGCCGCGAATATGAAAAAAGTTGTTGCCATCTACGGAAGCCACAGAAAAAACGGAAACTCCGCCCATCTCACCGATGTGCCTCTCGACGCCATCCCCGAGGATGTTGAAATTAAAAAATTCTATCTCGCCGACATGGAAATAGCCCACTGCAAGGGCTGCTTCGTCTGCCGCCGAAACGGCAATGTCTGCGTACATAAGGACGATTTCCTTACCCTTCTCGATGCCATCACCGAAGCCGACAAAGTGGTTATTTCCATCCCTGTATTTTTCGGCACCGCCTGCAGCGCCGTCACCGCCTTCATCCACCGCGGCTACATCCTCCTTGCGGGTGAAAACGGACAGTACACCCTCCGCATCCCCAAAAAGGATACCGTTGCCATCTATTCTCAGGGCTCTCCCTTCCCCGATGAATTCCGCGTTGGCATCGACCGCAACAATGTTGCCCTCAGCGCCATGGGTCTCAACGTGAAGGAAACCATCGTCTGCACCCTCGCCAACGATATTGGCGCAGTGGCACAGCGCGGTGAGCTTTTGGAAAAAGCTGCCGAAGTGGGCAAAGCGCTGTTTGATTGATCCGCTTCTATCCCGACCGATAAAAAGTCTGCACAGAGCTTATTTAGCGCTGTGCAGACTTTTTTACTCTACAAGACCGTATTTCACTTTGATTCGATCCAGTTTTTCAAGCATGGCTTCTGCAGCAACAAGCAGGAAAATAACCGTTGACGCGGCATGGACAAGGTCCATAGGAAGACCGGACACATAGTAAAACTTGAGCATTTCCCAGTTTATACTCTGGGAATTATACATCAGCGCGGAAGCGGGATTCATAATGCCGCCATAGATTATTACTGCGGCAAAAGCGCCGAAGGTGGCAAGGCTGCCCCGACTGCGGCGCAGCAGCCCTTTACGAAACAGCACACCGGCAAGAAATCCTATAATGCCCATACTGAACATCTGCCAGGGCGTCCACGGCCCCTGAGAAAACAGAATGTTTGAGGCAATCATGGTGACCGCGCCCACAAGAAATCCCGTTTCACCGCCGAAGGCAACACCTGAAATGATGACCAAAGCCATCACCGGTGTGAATTGAGGCAGCATGAAAAATGCAGCTCGTCCGGCTACGCCGATGGCACACAGAACCGAAATGATAACAAGTTCCCGCGCTTTGGGTTTCCGGCTTTCAAACACCAGAAAGAAGGGCACCATGCACTCCAGAAGCACCAGCAAAGCTGTTACATTATAATACTGATTGCCCAAATACACCACACCGGCGAAAATGGTCAGCGGAATGCACAGTACGATCAGCACCGCTGCAGCAAGGGTACGCTTGCTCAGCTTTCGTTGTTTAGCGGGAATCTGCAGCATAACAGATGGAGCACTCCTGCGGCCAATAGCGGCAATAAACACTCCCAATGCAGCGATCAGCACCAAATACATGAAAAGCTGCTGTTCGCCGGCGGCGCTGATGCCATCTTTGCCAATAAGGGCAGAAAGATCTGTAATACTGGTGGCGTAAAAAAATACTGACATTGCAATTGCCAGGGAAATGGCAGCGAGCACTTTTCTCCACAGCGGCAAAGGCTTGGGTTTGAAGTTCACCGCAGTTTCTTTAGGCTCGGGGAGAACACTTGCTTCCGGCATTTCCGGCTCAGCAGGCAATTCCCCTCCGCAGCAGGCAATAACATCCGAAACTGTAACCGCTTCAGCCAATAAGTGCCGAGCCATTCGGTTGGCAGGTGTTGTATAGAAGCTGTTGCCGGAAAAGAACTCACGGGGTGTACCGTCGGCCACTATGCTGCCATCAAAAAACAGACCGCATTTATGGGCATACTCGGCGCAGAAGGGCACATCGTGGCTCACCATCAGAATGGTAACACCTTGGGCAAGCAATCTGCGGAGAATAAGCGCAAAGGTCACCTTGAATTCTGCGTCAAAGCCCTTGGTAGGCTCGTCCAGCAGCAAAATATCAGGCTGTGTCAAAAGCACCTTCGCCAAAGCGCTGCGCTGTTGCTCACCGCCGGAAATATCATAGGGATGTCGGTCAAGAAAATCCTTCAGACCGCAAAGCTCCACAATTCTGGCCACTTCAGCATCCTGAGCTTCTTTAGACTTTTTCTGCCCCCGGAACACCTCATAGAGATCTTCGCGGACAGTGCGTTTCACGAACAGGGTCTGGGGATTTTGAGGCAAATGTCCCAGCTTGCCATGCAGGCGAACATCACCCCGGTAAGCGCAGCGCAGACCGGAGATTACTTTCAAAGTTGTGGATTTACCGGCACCGTTGCCGCCCAGAATGGCATAGAACTCACCCTTGTGAAGCTTCAGGGAAAAGCCTTTCACCACATCAGGGCTATCCTTCTCATAGCGGAACCACAGATCATCACATTCCAAAGTGACTTCTTCCGGATAAACCGGAGGAAGTTTTTCTGCAAGGGGAAGAAGTTTTTGTTCTCGAAGTCGCTGATTCAAAAAATTGCTGCCGTCACGAACGGTCAGGGGGCAATCCAGCTTTGTTTCCAAAGCCGCCCAAACCCGCATTGCGGTGGGCATAGCGAGAAACATACCGCTGCCCTTATCCTTTAACTGCATGCCCACCTTCTCCGGTTTGTCATCGCAAATAACAGCGCCCCCATCCATTGCGATAACCCGTGTTGCAAAGGGGAAAGCCTCCTCAAGACGATGCTCCGTCAGAATGATGGTTGTTCCCAGTTCCCGGTTGATCTTGCCAAGCAAAGCAAGGAAATCAGCGGCGGCAATGGGGTCGAGCTGAGCAGTGGGTTCATCCAACACCAGCACACCCGGCTGCATTGCCATGACTGATGCAAGGCTCAGCAACTGTTTTTGTCCACCGGAGAGCTCCGTGACATTCTTATAAAACCAATTCTCAATGCCGAAGAAAGCGGCAATTTCCGCAACCCGTCGGCGAATAGTAGGGGTGTCATAGCCCAAACTTTCCAGTCCAAAGGCCAGTTCATGCCAAACCTTGTCCGTTACAACCTGATTTTCCGGAGATTGAAGCACAAAGCCAATTTGCTGCGCCTGCTCCCGTTGGGATAGTTCAGACAGCAGTGTGCCTTGATAGCGAATCTCGCCGGAGAAGAGCCCGTGGGGTGTCAGGCAGGATTTTAAGTGCCGCAGTAATGTAGACTTTCCGCAACCGGATGGGCCGCATAAAATTACAAACTCGCCCTGCTGAACGGTAAAAGAGATATTGCGGAGCGCCTTTTTCTCACCCTCCGGATATGTAAAATCTACATTTTTGAATGAATAGCTTTCCATTTTCTCTCCTCTGCCCGATTCAGCACCACGGGCATCAAACACAAAATCAAATACACAAACTGAAAAGAAAGGGTCACAGAATTCACTCCAACATAGCGGATGCTGGGGAAATAGCGAAATCCAAAAGCTGATATGATTACACCTGCCAGCAGATAAAATCCACAGAAAGCTAAGTACAGCATCGCCATCTTATCCCTGTCATCAAAACGATAGATTGAAAAGGCGCTGCGCCCTTTAAGGCCGTAACCCCGACTTTTCATGCTGTCAGCAGTTTCTATGGCATTTTCCAGCGCCCATGTAACCATGATGGACAAAATGGTAACAGCGGTTTTCACACGCTGCCACAAGCTGCCCTGGGAGATATCCCGTCCTATGCTTCTTTGAGCTTCCACCACTGTATCCATCTGACTTTTGAACTTTGGCACAAAGCGCAAAGTCATACTCAGCACCAAAGACAGCGCCGGGATGAGTCTGCCAAAGAGATATATGAACTTATCGGAGGTAATAACCCGATTGAAGTTCAAAAACCACAGCATCACTGTTGCCAGCATTGCTCCTGCGCTGAGACCGTAGAGTATACTCTCCAAAGTCAGGGGATTTCCGCTTGGGAAATACAGCAGGATTGTCACACCCTCATGGCTGAAGGCAGGATTAACAAAAGCTGTCAGCAGCATAATCGGAAGCACCCATTTCAGGGAAAACATCACCGACTTTCTGCCTTCCGCCTGCACGGCATATATAAACGCGCAGACAATGGAAATAAGCTGTGCCAGAGGGTGGTTCAGCGCCATAGAGAAACCGATTACCAATCCGAAATACAGAAAATTCACCAAAGGGTGATAATTTGCAAATCTATCCATCATTAACGAAACATCTGGCCGCCGCCAATATCGCTTCCAAGGTCACAGGTATATCGCCACTCTACCTTGTCGCCGTCTTTCAGTTGATAGCGCGAGCATCCATAGTTGGGATACCAACCGTTAACTCTGTACATCCAGCCGGACAAGCTGCCGCAATCGAACTCATAAAGATTGTGTATGCCCTCAATATAAGCGCTGTTATAGATAGGCGTCCACGCAGATTCCATGTGGATGCCTTTCTCTCTGCAAAGACGCTGAAGCACATCAAAAACAGACTCGCCCTCATAAAAGCTTACTGTGGTTTTGCTCAAAATAACTCCGCCGGAAGGCAGCATCTCCAGTTTATCCGGCTCAAGCATATCCAGATTATTGAAGATTGTGGAACACTCGATGGAGAATGTGCAGCTGAGAGTTTTGCCTTTATCCACTTCCTGATTCTCCGGCTCCACCGGCTTTGGCTTGCCCTCCGGGATGGGGTCGGTGAGATACTTATCCTTGCCGTCTGTATATACCTTACTGTCGCTCTCTTTCACGTCGGAGAGATAATCGTCACTGATTTCGGGGGAGGCCGTTGCTTCAGGAATTTCCGCTTTTTCGCTTTCTTTTGCAAGCGACTCATCTTCCGGCATTTCGTCGAGGCATATCACTGCATTGCCCAAGCCCCCGTCTGTGGAAAGATTCAGAATAGTCTCGCTGCTGCCGGTAAGGGACACAGATGCTATTGCCTTACCTTCTTTGTAGGCTGTTGCGCTTTGTGCTTCCCACACTTCATCAAGATACACAGACAGCAGAGCGGGAAAGCCGAAGTCTTCCGACTTTGGCAGACTGACCTCCACATTGCCCTCCGCAGTTTTGCCAAGAACCACCATCAGGTTTATCTCCCCGGGCTGAGCAATATCACTGCCAAAAATTGTCCATTCATATTTCAAACCATTGGACTCTCCCGTGAAAACTCCAATGGCATTTTCGTCCTTAATTTGTTTTATAATATTTTCTTTTATGATGCCGTCCTCGGGTATCTCAATGGCATCGCGCAAATTCACCTTGCCGAAATTACCCCGGCAGGCGCACAAACCAAGCAGCATAACCGCCGCCAGAAGCACACAAATAATTCTCTTCATTTTCATTCTCCTACCACTACCCTGCCGTTTCTGGTTTTCAAAGTGTCCCGCGTTGTGGCGAGGCTCTGACTTATGCTCCCCATGGATCAAATACAGCAATGGACGGTTGTTCCGGATTCAAACCGGATCACCATATCCGCATCAAGTATTTAAAACAAAACAAGGCCGCAGCGCCCCCCTGAACAGGGTTCGCTGCGGCCGTTTTCCCACAACAAAGAGCACCACGATCCGTACTTGCAGATCCCGGTGTTAATTCATCGCCTGAGCAGTTCTCCTGACTTGCGCCTCACAAGCTCCCACACAGCCTTCTCAGCTTTCGCCAATGACCGACTTTCGTCAAATGTGGTGGCCTCCGCGCCTACAGTGGCGGTACCGTTCGTGATTTTCACACGATTCTCTATTCTCCTGCGGGGCTTTTACCGCTTCCGCAGGCACTCAAACGTAATATTCAGCTAGGATAAGAGTATCACTATGTAAAACGCTTGTCAATTGAAAAAATACATACGCTTTGCAAAAGAAGCCGGTCAAAAACATCCTCTGACCGGCTTCTTTTTTAGATTTATCTTATACCGTAGTTTTCGATGACATAGTCCATATCCTTGTCTCCGCGGCCGGAGAGGTTGATGAGGATGGAGCCATGATCCATCTCCTTGGCAAGGCGCATTGCGAAGGCAACGGCATGGGCGCTCTCGATGGCGGGGATGATGCCCTCCATGCGGGCAAGCTTATAGAATGCGTCGATGGTCTCTTCGTCGTCCACAACGTCGTATTTCACTCTGCCCAGTTCGTGGAGGAAGGCATGCTCGGGACCGGAAGAGGGATAATCCAGACCGCTTGCAACGGAGTAAACGGGAGCGGGCTCGCCGTTTTCATCCTTGAGCATAATGGAGTTGAAGCCGTGCATAATGCCCTCGGTGCCGAACTTCAGGCTGGCGGCATGGTCGCCAAGCTTGGGACCGCGCCCCAGAGGCTCAACGCCATAGATATCCACGGGATCATTGAGAAAGCCCGCAAACATACCGGCTGCATTGCTTCCGCCGCCCACGCAGGCAACAACCGCATCGGGAAGTTCACCCGTCATAGTGGTAAACTGTTCTCTCGCTTCTATGCCCACGATGCTCTGGAAATCGCGAACCATCAGGGGGAAGGGGTGAGGACCGAGGACAGAACCTATGCAGTAGATGGAATCCTTATAGTCCTTGGCGTAGGCATCAAAGGCTGCGTCAACAGCTTCCTTGAGGGTCTGAAGACCTTCGGTGACTTCGATGACATTTGCGCCCAGAATTTTCATTCTGGCAACGTTGGGAGCCTGTTTCTTGATATCAACAGCACCCATATAAATATCGCACTGGAGACCGAAATAAGCGGCGGCGGTGGCAAGGGCAACGCCGTGCTGACCCGCGCCGGTTTCGGCAATGACTCTCTTCTTGCCCATATACTTGGCAAGGAGAGCTTCACCCATGCAGTGGTTGAGCTTATGGGCGCCGGAATGGTTCAGATCCTCGCGCTTGGCGTAAAGCTGAACATTGGCAATGGAATTGCTCAGGCGCTCAAGATGTGAGATGGGGGTGGGGCGACCCTGAAACTCCTTGCGGATGCGGCGAAGCTCAGCGATAAATTTTCTGGATTTGCAGATGGTGAAATAGGCTTCGGTTATCTCGTCCATAGCCTTCTGCAGCTCAGGATTGACGAAAGAGCCGCCGTATTTGCCGAAAAAGCCCTGCTTATCGGGATAGTGCTTGAAATAAGTATCAAAATCAACGCCGTTGAAGTTCATTTTTTATTCTCCTTTATTTTTGGTTTGGTGGGTTTTGATTTTCTTACAAAAGCCGCCATCGTCTTGTGAGCAAAATCATAATCTTTCCTCCAGAAAAACAAAAAATCCCTGACAGAATTAAGCTCTGTCAAGGACGAATAAATCCGCGGTGCCACCTTGATTTGCGGCCCGAAGCCGCACTCTTATTGGAATACTATCATATTCCCGGCAACTGACGCATGCCTCCGCGTCGCAAAATACTCGGTTTTCCACCTTTCCCTGCGCCCTCCGTGGCCCATTTGACGGTTTGTTTTCTGTCCGGATCTCAGCCTCCCGGACTCTCTGGAAGAGCATAGCCGCCTTTACTCCCACTTCATCGGTTTAAACAATATTTACTTGCCCCGATTATACCCCTGCCGCGCAAAAATTGTCAAGGAACTTTTGCTTGCTTTTTCCCCGAAAAATTTTTTGTTTTTGTGAAAAAATCCCATTGAATTGTGACGAAAAAAGCTTAGAATTAGAGTAATAATTTTATCAAGGAGAATCAGATGAGTTCTGAAGTTCAGAAAGAAAATCCCCTCGGCACATTGCCGATTGTCCCCCTGCTTATAAAAATGTCAGTTCCCATGATGATAAGCATGTTCGTGCAGGCTTTTTACAACATCGTGGACTCCATGTTCGTTGCCAGAATAAGTGAGGACGCCCTCACCGCCGTATCTTTGGCCTTCCCCATTCAAATGATTATGAGCGCCATTGCCGTCGGCACCGGTATAGGCACCAATGCCTCCATCTCCCGTCTTTTGGGTCAGCGAAACCATGCCGATGCCCAGCGCACCGCCAACAATCAGATTTTCCTCACGGCGGTATACATAGTTTTGTTCTTCCTTATCGGACTTTTCTTTGCCCGCCCCTTTTTCGTGGCGCAGACCGATGTTGCCGATATTGTTGAAGGCGGCGTAGTTTATCTTCGCATAATATGCTATTTCTCTCTCGGCTCCTTCTTTGCCCAGAACTTTGAAAAGCTGCTCATAGCATTGGGCAAGAGCACCCAATCCATGATTGCCCAGATTTCCGGCGCAGTATTCAACATAATCTTCGACTGGTTCCTTATCTTCGGCATTGGTCCCTTCCCCGAAATGGGAATCGCCGGAGCTGCCGTTGCAACCGTTCTCGGTCAGATTCTCAGCGCAATCCTCGCCTTTATATTCTGCATCCGCGCCAAATCCGGCATACATTTCCGCTTCCGCGAAATGGTGCCCCGTTGGAGTATTATAGGCCGCATTTATGCCGTGGGCGTACCCAGCATGGTAATAATGAGCCTAAACTCCGTTATGATTTTCTTCATGAACCTCATCCTTTTGGGCTTTTCGACTACTGCCGCCGCCCTCTTCGGAATCTGGATGAAGCTCCATTCCTTCGGCTTCATGCCCGTCTTCGGTATGAATAACGGCACAATCTCCATTTTCTCCTATAACTACGGCGCAGGAAAAATCGACCGGGTCCGCAAAACTCTCAAGCTCTCCCTCATCGTTGGCTTTATAGTATCGGCCGCAGTTATGGTGCTTTATCAGTTCATTCCCGCCACCTTGCTGGGCTTCTTCGACGCCAGCCCCTATATGCTTGAAATCGGAATCCCCGCCGTGAGAATATGCTGCATCACCATCCCCATCGGCTCCATTTCCGTTATCATAAGCACCTCTTTCCAGTCTCTTGGACGCCCCCACTATTCCCTTTTCATCAACCTTTGCCGCCTTGTTATTTTTATGCTCCCCTTCGCATGGCTCCTCTCCCTCACCGGTGTGCTCAGCTATGTGTGGTTCTCCACCATAATCGCCGAGGTCATCGGTCTTGTATTCGCAGTGCTGCTCTATAAAAAAATATCCAAAATGCTGGATGAGAAGGAAAAAGCCTTGAATTAATTCTTATACAGCGAAAAAATGTCTGTGGAAACTCCACAGACATTTTTTGTTGTTCAAATGTTTACTTCCCTTCCACAGAGCCGGCTTTTATCGCTTCCAACTTTTCCAGCATGTCTTCCCAGAACATTTTGAGCGTTTCACCGGAGCTGTCACGGTCAGGCCAGAACAAGGAAGGCGTATATAAAAAAGTAGAATTGCCTACAGTTACAAGAACTGAAAAATCCCTTCCCAGCCGCCACGAGGGTGAATTGTCAATGACTATGGAATCTACATCCTTCAGATAAAAACATCTGTCTCTTTTTGAAAGAGGACGCAGGGCTTTATCCCCAAGCTGAATTAATCTGTAATCATAGCCTTTAGGGTCTTGGCCTATATAATAAGTCAGGATAAGATCATCACATTTAATAATTTGATAAACATATCCCTGAAAGTTATCGGCGATTACAAGAGGGTACTCCCCGTCTGACCAAAACTCGCGGGAAGCAAAGTCCATACGGGCATCTTTTGCACGATTTCTAAATCCCTTTTCCGCAAAAGTGAACAAACTTGGTAAAGAAAAGAATGCTGCAATATAAATAATCACAACTGCTAAATCAATATAAGACTCCAAAAAAACAGGAGCCAAAATGCAGCTTCCTGCTGCATAGCTGAGAAGAAACGGTTTCTTCACCTTACCCATTTTAAGGGTGATGCCGTAAAGAGCGCCAACAATAATATAAACAAGAAGACCTATTATAATAGGCTTCTCAGAGAAGTGAGGAGGGCCTTCAATAATTGCACATCCAAGCAGCGCAAACAGGGATAGTGCCAACGCCATCAGATAATATATTGTTTTCTGCTCCCGATTTTTCATAATAGTTCCTCTAAATAATGCCACTAATGTTTTTCGAGCTGCGTTTTCATATTATCGTCTTTCTGTAAAATATTTTATCATGTTCCACAGGTCAATTCAATCACATAAAACATGTCTTGACATTCCACCTTGTGGAAGCTCTATACTGTAGGCACATAGGAAAGACATTGAAAAAAATATCAAATTATAGTAGACTTACTGTGTATTAACAGGATAAAAATCGTTTCCCCATGGATTTAGAAAGGAGAATGCACACATATGAGACCGCTCAACAACCGTCCGATTAAAACCGCCAATGCCACCTCTGCAAAAGAGACTGTCAAGCGCATCGGCCGCATCATACCGATAGTTATTCTGGCATTTATACTCTTCATAGGTATATGCACCTGCTTCTACACCGTTGACGACAAACAGCAAGCCGTTGTCACCACCTTCGGAAAAGTCACCGATGTCAACGATGCAGGTGTACACTTCAAGCTGCCTTTCGGAATCCAGAAAGTGCGAAAGGTAAATGTAAATGTATACCAGAAAATCGAGTTGGGTTATCGCACCGAAGGCCTCGCCGACTACTCCGTTGTTGAAGAGGAAAGCGTAATGATTACCGGCGACTACAACATAGTCAACGTGGATTTCTTCGTAGAATACAAAATCTCCGACCCCGTAAAATATCTCTACGCATCCAATGATCCTCAGCTTATTCTCAAAAATCTCATTCAAAGCCAGATCCGCAATGTGGTAGGTTCCAGCACCGTTGACAGTGTTCTCACCGACGGTAAGGAAAATATCCAGCGCCAGGTGAAGGAGCTTGTGACCGAGGTTCTCGCTGATTATGACATCGGCTTGAGTCTTGTAGATGTAAAAATCCAGGACTCCGAGCCCCCCACTCAGGAGGTTATTG
Source organism: Oscillospiraceae bacterium (assembly GCA_045638085.1). GTDB lineage: Bacteria > Bacillota > Clostridia > Oscillospirales > Oscillospiraceae > SIG459. The sequence continues at coordinate 5,451 of JAZUAQ010000149.1, read as the reverse complement.
AAGCTTTCAAGGCAGTTGAAACCTCCAAGCAGAGAGCGGAAACTGTGGTGAACGATGCCAAGGCATATCAGAATGCCCAGATTCCCTCCGCCCAAGCCGAAGCCGACAAGCTTATCCAGAACGCCGAATATCTCAAACAGCGCCGCATCAATGAGGCGGCAGAGCAGGTTGCCATGTTCAATGCCATGTATGCCGAATATGCGCTTAACCCCGGAATAACCAAAACCAGAATGTATTACGAAGCTATAAGGGAAATACTCCCCGGTGTGAAGCTCTATATCGATACCGGAAGCAGCGGAATTGAAAAAATTCTGCCCCTTGAAAGCTTTACTGACTAAGGGGGTGTCCGTATGAAAAAAGTTAAAACTGTTCTTATCTCCGTTTTGGTCATCCTTCTCGCAATTATTGTTTTGAGCGGCTCCATGTACTCCGTTCAGGAAAACGAATATGCATGCGTTGTACGTTTTGCCAAGATAATCAAAACAACCGATACCGCCGGCCTTCATTTCAAGGTACCCTTCCTCGACACTGTAAAAAGCTTTACCAAAGCCGCCATGCTCTATGACATTCCTCCCTCCGAGGTGCTTACCAGTGACAAGCAGAACATGACCGTTGACTGCTACATAGTTTGGCGCATAGAAGACCCCAAGAAGTTCTACCAGACACTCGGCACAACCACCTCCGCCGAACAGCGCCTTGATGCTATTACCTATAACGAGCTGAAAAAGGTTATGGGCACTCTTGCGCAGGCAGATATCATCAATATGGATGACGGAGCCGAGCGAAATGTCATATATAATGGCATAGCCTCCAATGTTGATGAGCTTGCTCTCACCTACGGCATAGGAATAGAGGATGTAAAAATAAAGCGCTTTGATTTGCCCGACAGCAACCTCAACGCCGTCTATTCCCGTATGATTTCCGAACGCAACCAGATTGCAGAAAAATTCACCGCTGACGGCAATTATGAGGCCTCCATTATCCGCAACAATGTTGATAAGCAGGTCAATATAATCGTCTCCAACGCCAAGGCAGAGGCCGCCAAGTTGGAGGCAGAGGGCGAAGCAGAATATATGCGTATGCTGGCCGAGGCCTACAACAGCGACGATAAGAAGGATTTCTATGAATTCACCCTTGCTCTTGATGCATTGAAGCAAAGTCTTAGCGGCAGCGAAAAAACCATAATCCTCTCCGCAGACTCTGCACTTGCACAGATGCTTCTCGGAAACAACTGAAAAAAGCTTATCGTTCCCCCCAAAACACACTTATACAAAGCCTCCGCCCGATGTGGCGGAGGCTTTTCTTTGTCTTTACTCACCATGACAGCCGTGATATAATTTTCTCAAGAGGTGAAGTATATGAAAGCATATGACAAGCAGTTTATCGGCGGCGTTTGGCGCGAGGGTCGCGGCGAGGGTTATCTTGAGAATGTCAATCCCTTCAGCGGTGAAACCCTCTATTCCTACCGCCCTGCCTCAAAAGAAGATGTTGACGATGCTTACGCCGCTGCAAAGGAAGCCCAGAAAATTTGGGCAGATTACTCCCCCTCTGCAAAGGTGGCTGTTTTGGAGCGTCTTCTTGGCATTATGCGCGAATATCGAGCCGTTATGGACGAATGTCTGCTTCTTGAGGCAGGCTGCGCCAAACCCAAGCGTGACTATGAGGCCGGAACTTCTCCCGACTTTGTAAGCTACTGCATGGCTTTCCCCAAAATGATGGAAGGTCGCATTCAAAGCTCCGATTTTCCCGGACAGACCAACTTTGTTTTCAGAAAACCCAAGGGCGTTGTGACCGTTATCGCCCCATGGAATGTTCCCTTTATACTGGCTCTTCGCAGCGTTATCCCCGCTGTTGCCGCAGGAAACGCCGTTGTGCTCAAGCCCTCCAGCGAAACCCCTGCCTCCGCCTTTATAATTGGCGAGATGTTTGAAAAAGCCGGCTTCCCCAATGGTCTTCTCAACGTTGTTGCCGGACGCGGCAGCGATATAGGCGATTACATCGTTGCCCATCCCCTTTCCGACATAGTCTCCTTCACCGGCTCCACCGAGGTTGGTCGCCGCATAGGCCGCATCGCAGGAGAAAACATCCGCGACATGTCCCTTGAACTTGGTGGCAACAACTCCATGCTTGTGCTTCCAGACGCAGATTTGGACGCCGCGGTGGAGGCCGCCATATTCGGCGCTTACTTCCATCAGGGTCAGATTTGCATGTCTCTGAACAGAATATTTGTTGTGGGCGAGGAAAACTACAATCTTTTCTGCGAAAAAATGGCCGGGGCTGTCCGCTCCCTCAAAGCAGGCAACCCTGCCGACAATGATGTTTTTATCGGACCTATTATAAATTCCCAGCAGGTGGAGCATATAAACTCTCTCATCTCCGCAACAGTAGAGGCAGGGGCAAAAGTCCTTGTTGAAGGCAAAACCGAGGGCAATCTTGTGCATCCCTGGCTTCTCTGCGATGTGGAAAACTCCATGTCCGCCGCAAGGGAAGAGGTTTTTGGGCCTGTCTGCTCCATCATAAAAGCCGAGAGCGAAGAGGAAGCCATCACTATGGCAAACGACACAATTTACGGCCTTTCCAACAGCATCTTCACCCGGGACAGATACCGCGGCATGATGCTTGCACAGAAGCTTGAAAGCGGCATGGTGCATATAAACGACCAGTCCATAGGCGATGAGCCCCATGTTATGTTCGGCGCGGAAAAACAAAGCGGCGTGGGACGCTTCAACGGCAGCTGGGTGCTGAATAAATTCACCACCGAGCAATGGATCCCCGTGAGGTAAAAACAATGAACACAACACAGATAAAATGCTTTCTTGCCCTTGCAGAAACTCTCAATTTCACAAAGGCTGCTGCCCGGCTTTATATGAGCCAGCCCGGTCTGAGCCGCCAGATAAGCTCCCTTGAGCAGGAACTGAATACTCAGCTTTTCCTACGCGGCAGCAAGGGTGTTACCACCACTCCTGCAGGCGCGCTTCTTGCAAAAGAGTTGGCGGGCATACACGATGCTCAGCAGCAGCTTATCAAGAAGGTTCAGACTCTTGGTCAGGGCTACACGGGAGAGCTTAGATTGGGTCTGCTTGAAGGTCAGTGGTTGGGCGCAGAACTCACCGAGGTTTTCCGCCGCTTTATGAAAAAGCATCCCAACATAGACCTGCGCATAAGCAAAGGCTCCTTCGGAGAACTTCGAAGACTCCTTCGTGAGGGCCTCATCGACGCCGCCTTCACCCTCCGCTTTGACATTGGCGATATGGACGGAGTGAACTTCAAGGTCTACACCCCGGATACCGCTGTTTTCGCCATAAGCAGACGTCTGCCTTTGGGGCAGAAAGAAACTATTAAAATGGAAGACCTTATGCAGGAGACACTGCTTCTCACCTCTCAGGAGGATTGCCGCGCAGGCTATGAACACGCTCTCAGCCATTTTCGCGCCATAGACTGCGGCCCTCTTACCATAAGAGAAGCCCCCAACCTTGCAACCATCCTCCTCTGGATTGAGCTTGGTCTTGGCGTCGGCGTTATTAACCACCATTCCAGCATTGCAGGCAATCCCGATATCCGCCTCATAGACGAAATCCCCCTCGGCGATGCCTCAACCTGCATAGTCTGGCGCAAGGAAAACAACAACCCTGCTATAACTCACTTTCTTGAATTAATAGAAAATCAATAGCATTTTGTTATAGCCCTAATTGAAAACATAATTTCACAAAGTTCACTCCTCTCGGTATAATCTTTTTGTATTATAAAGAAACCGAGAGGAGTTTTTTATATGACAAGTCAGGAAAAACTCGACCACGCAATGAGTCTCAAACCCTTTGCAAGCAAGAAGGATATCCCCGTTTTCCCCCACATCTGCACTTTCGCCGCCGTTCCCGCCGGCGTCACTCAGGCAGATATTTTTAAGGGCAACGACGCATGGATGGATGCCTACAAAAAATGCTGCGAAGTTACCGGCTATCCCGATGTGATGTTCCCCCTCGGCCCCAAGACTGTCACCTATATCGAGCAGATGAAGGTGCGCATCCCCGGCCGCGAGCTTGACGACAATGCCCTCTTCCAGTTTATCGAGGAAGAAATCATGCAGCAGAGCGACTATGACCTTATCATCGAAAAGGGCTTCGGCGCATGGCAGACTCCTTTTGTGGCTTCCATTCAGAGTCCTCCTTTCAAGCCCCCCTTCCTCAAGTTCAAGGTTCTCAAGGGCTTCATCGGCTGCGGTATGGAAGTTAAGAAAAACAAGAAGTTCTGGGACAGCAAAAATATCCCCCTCATGTTCCATTCCGGCACCGCTCCCGCATTCGACACTTTCTCCATGTCCCGTGGCATGGGTGAATTCTGCATGGATCTTTACGATTGCCCCGAAAAGGTTAAAGCTGCCTGTGAAAAGGCAACCCCCGAAATCATCAAAACCGGTATCACCGGCGTGAAGAGCGCAGGCGGCAACCGCATCGCCATTTTTGCCATGCGTTCCTCTGCCACTTTCATCTCCATGGAGATGTTCGAAGAATTCGCCTGGCCCTATCTCAAGCAGATGATTCTTGGCTTCTACGATGCAGGCATCACCAGCGTTGTCCACTGCGACGGCAACTGGCTGCCCATGCTCCATTATTTCAAGGAACTGCCCAAGGCCTGCTGCATCATCGAGCTTGACGGCGCCACCGACATTTTCAAGGCCTATGAAATTCTCAAGGGCTATCAGGTCATTCGCGGTGACGTTCCCCCCGCCCTCCTCGCTTTCTCCACTCCCGACAAGGTCAGCGAATATTGCGACAAGCTTCTTGAAATGGGTATGGAAGGCGGCTTCATTCTTGGCTCTGGCTGCGAGGTCCCTCTCAACTGCAAAATAGAAAACCTCAAGGCTATGATTGACTCTGTAAGGTAATTCCACAAAAAAGTACATCTTTTCCGCTATTTACTGCATTGTTTTTCAATGTGCATTTTGTTAAAATAGTTTTGTTCACTTAAATATATTCAGGAGGTATATCCATGTTTGAGTATCGTCCCATGCGCAGCCTCATCTTCGTTGACTGTGTCCGCGAAGAATACCGCCACAGACTTCAGTATTGGCTCTACGCCACCCATATCCCCGATTCCATCAGCAAGTTCGGCCCCTACGTCACCAAGTATGCTTTTTATAACGCTCTTCCCACTCCTCCTCAGGGTGAGCGCTTCGGCACCCGTCGTTTCCAGATGACCGAGCATTACTGGCTCACCAACGAGATGGCTCCCGAAATGAGCGTCAACGCTTTCACCGAGCGTATGCCCGTTGAGGTTCTCCGTTGGCAGGGCATGATTCCCGACGACAATGTTGATCTTTCTAAGGCCGCCAATATGGATGGCGACACCCACCGCTCCTCCGGCGGCGGCGAGATGCCTCCCTTCGTTTTCGCCCACATCCCCATCAACTGGCAGGATGACTACAAGGGCAAGGGCCGCACCATTGCCGACGGA
>JAZUAQ010000148.1:0-20976 GCA_045638085.1 Oscillospiraceae bacterium | reverse complement strand
AGAACGATGTCCAGAGGAGTGCCGTCGGGCAGGTAAGGCATATCTTCCTTGGGCATGATGCGGGAAACAACGCCCTTGTTACCGTGACGACCTGCCATCTTATCGCCCACAGAAATCTTACGCTTCTGAGCGATGTAAACTCTGACAACTTCGTTGACGCCGGGGCCCATTTCGTCGCCGTTTTCGCGGGTGAAGCGCTTAACGTCAACAATGATGCCGCTTTCGCCGTGGGGAACCTTCAGGGAGGTATCGCGAACTTCGCGTGCCTTCTCGCCGAAGATAGCGCGGAGCAGACGCTCCTCAGCGGTCAGATCGGTCTCGCCCTTGGGAGTGACCTTACCGACAAGGATATCGCCGGAATGGACTTCTGCGCCGACCATGATGATTCCGCGCTCGTCCAGATACTTGAGTGCATCCTCGCCTACGCCGGGGATATCGCGGGTGATTTCCTCGGGTCCAAGCTTGGTATCGCGGGCATCGCACTCATATTCCTCCACGTGGATGGAGGTGAAGACGTCTTCCATAACAAGGCGCTCGTTGAGGAGGATAGCGTCCTCGTAGTTGTAGCCTTCCCAGGTCATGAATCCGACGAGGATGTTCTTACCCAGAGAAAGCTCGCCCTGTGCGGTGGAAGGACCGTCAGCCAGAACGGTGTTATAGGAAACTCTTTCGCCAACGGAAACAATGGGGCGCTGGTTGAAGCAGGTGCCCTGGTTGCTTCTTGCGAACTTGATGAGCTCGTGGTCAACAACCTCGCCGCTGTCATACTTAACAGTTACGCCGGTGGCGGAAACCTTGGTTACAGTACCGTCGCCCTGAGCGAGAACAACAACGCCGAAGTCAACAGCGCACTTGTGCTCGATACCGGTGGCAACAATGGGAGCCTGAGTGGTCAGGAGGGGAACTGCCTGACGCTGCATGTTAGCACCCATCAGAGCGCGGTTAGCGTCGTCGTTCTCCAGGAAGGGAATCATGGAGGTTGCGATAGAGAACATCATGCGGGGGCTGACGTCCATGTAGTCGATCTTCTCGCGGTCAAGCGCGATGATTTCGTCGCGGTGACGGCAAGCAATACGCTCATTGAGGAGGTAGCCGTTCTCGTCAACAGGCTCGGTTGCCTGGCAGACGGTGTAGCGGTCCTCGATGTCGGCGGTCATGTACTCAACCTCGTCGGTGAGACGGCTTGCGATGACCTTGCCGTTTTCATCGGTGATGTGCTCTATGCGGCGGTAAGGAGTAATCATGAAGCCGTACTCGTTTACGCGGGCAAAGCTTGCAAGATAGTTGATAAGACCGATGTTGGGACCTTCGGGAGTCTCGATGGGGCACATACGGCCATAGTGGCTGTAGTGAACGTCGCGGACGTCGAAGGATGCGCGCTCACGGCTCAGACCGCCGGGGCCCAGAGCAGAAAGACGGCGCTTGTGGGTCAGCTCAGCCAGGGGGTTGGTGTGGTCCATAAACTGGCTCAGAGGGCTGGAGCCGAAGAACTCCTTGATGGCAGCGGTTACGGGGCGGATGTTGATAAGGCTCTGGGGAGTGACAATGTCAAGATCCTGCAGAGTCATACGCTCGCGGATAACACGCTCCATACGGCTGAAGCCGATGCGGAACTGGTTCTGGAGCAGTTCACCGACGCTTCTCATGCGGCGGTTGCCCAGATGGTCGATATCGTCAGCCTCACCAATGCCGTTTGCAAGGCAGTTGAGGTAGTTGACGGATGCGAAGATATCATCAAGGATGACATGCTTGGGAATAAGCTTGTCGATGTTGTCCATGATGGCTTCCTTCAGCTCTTCGCCGGAGTAGTTCTCCAGAAGGTTCTGAAGGATGATGTTGCGTACCTTCTCCTTGATGCCCAGTTCAGCGGGATCGAAGTCAACATACTTGGCAAGGTCAACCATGCCGTTGGAGAATACGCGGACGCTCTTGCCGTCAACATCGAGCCAAACATCGTTTACACCTGCATCAGCAATGGCGTCAGCCTTTGCACGGGTGAGAAGTTCGCCGGCTTCAGCAATGATTTCGCCGGTCATGGGGTCAGCAACGGGCATTGCCAGAACGCGGCCGCTGATGCGGGGAGCGATAGCAAGCTTCTTGTTGAACTTATAACGGCCAACATTGGAGATGTCGTAACGGCGATGGTCATAGAACAGACCGTTGAGAAGGCTCTCGGGGCTGTCCACAGTGGGGGGATCGCCGGGACGGAGCTTCTTGTAGATTTCGAGGAGGCACTCTTCGCGGGTTGCGCAGGTGTCCTTATCGAAGGTTGCAGCGAGACGGATATCGTCACCGAAGATCTCCTTGATCATCTCATTGGTGACGCAGCCTGCGGTGGTGTCGCAGCAGCTGAGCCAGGTGCTGGGCTCATCCACATCATAGCGACCCATGGCCTTCAGCAGCCAGGTAACAGGAATCTTACGGTTCTTGTCGATACGGACATAGAACACATCGTTGGCGTCAGTCTCAAACTCAAGCCATGCACCGTGATAGGGGATAATGGTGGTGGCATAAACAGAGATGAGGGCCTTATCGGTGGTCTTGTCGAAGTAGATGCCGGGAGAGCGAACAATCTGGGAAACGATGACACGCTCTGCACCGTTGATGATGAAGGTGCCGCCTGCGGTCATGATGGGGAAATCACCCATGAAGATTTCCTGCTCCTTGATCTCCTCGGTGGTCTTGTTGCGCAGTCTTACGCCGACCTTGAGGGGAGCAGCATAGGTGGCATCGCGAGCCTTGCATTCCTGCTCGGAATACTTGGGCTTCTCGTTCATGGAATAGCTGACGAAGCTGAGCTCCAGGTTGCCGGAATAATCGCTGACAGAGTCAACGTCATCAAAGACTTCCTTAAGTCCCTGTTCGAGGAACCACTTATAGGAATTCTTCTGAACTTCCAGCAGATGAGGCATGTCCTGAATCTCCTGAGTGCGAGCAAAGCTCTTTCTCAGGGTCTTGCCATAGTAAACATCCTTTGGCATTTTGGCCTTCACTCCTTAGAATAGTATTTTGGAACGCCCGGGTGGGTTGTTGATTATTTGCTAAGTGCTATTGATTTTTCACTGCATTGTGGTACAATACAGGTGTAGATGAAGTTGGGGCACTATGGGCTCCAGTCTACAAACATAGCAAGTCATTCTATCATTGGGCTCTTGAGTTGTCAAGGGCTTTTTTGCTTTTTATATGGGTTTTATATTGTAATGCCGCATTTTTATTTCCCCAGCTTGTTTTAACTGTACATTCGCGGCTTTTACCTATATAATTGAATCAGAAAACGTTGCTTGCGAGGTTTTACATATGGCAGCTGCAGTATTCGGCCTTATCCTCATCGCAGCCATGGGACTTATAATCCTTTACTGCGAGGGCCTGGCCAACACTCCAAAAAGAATAATAATATGCATTCTCCTTCTGATTGCGGCCATGGCCATTCGCGGCTATGTCTTTTATTACCGCACCGGAGACTATAACACCTTCCTCTCGCATTGGGTGGAGTTTTACCGCCAAAGCGGAGGCTTTAGAGGACTTTCCCAGAGTGTGGGCAACTATAACCTCCCCTATCTCTATTTCCTGGCCGCCTTTTCCTATCTGGATGTCCCCGATCTTTACCTTATAAAGCTCCTAAGCGTTTTCTTCGACCTCATCCTTGCGTGGGGTGTGGCAAGACTCGTTTATATATTCAAGAGTAACAGAAACACCATTCTCTGGGCCTTTTTCGTCACCCTCTTCCTCCCCACCGTTTATCTCAACGGCGCTTTGTGGGGACAGTGCGACAGTATATATGCTGCCTTCGCAATATGGAGCATAGTCTTCGCCCTCTCCGGCCGTCCCGTACTCTCCGTTATAAGCATTGCCCTTTCCTTCGCATTCAAACTGCAGGCCGTTTTCCTTATGCCTGTATTCCTTATTTATATATTCGCCAAAAAGATTCGCTGGCGCCATCTTCTGGCCTTCCCTGCCACTTATATTGTCACTGCCCTTCCCGCTGTTTTGTGCGGCAGACCCTTCAAGGACGCAATACTCCTCTATTTCAACCAGGCAGAAACTGTGGGCAGCGCCCTTAACTACAACTCCCCTTCCGTATTTGCCTTCATTCCCTGGGGCGCCGAGGTAAACGAAGCTGCGCTTACCGAAATGGGCATTGTTATAGCCTTCCTTTTCCTCTTCCTGCTTTTTGTCCACTGCTATATAAGGCGCAGCACTCTTGATAACCGCGCGCTTCTTATCTGCTCCATGATAGTTGTTCTGGCAGTCCCCTACCTCCTCCCACATATGCACGACCGATATTTCTTTATCTCCGACGTGCTCAGCGTGGCTGTGGCCTTTGTCATTCCCGCTCTGGGCTTTGTCCCCGTACTGGTAAGCTTCGCTTCGCTGCTGGGTTACCACGCCTACCTGAAGCTTCGTTTCCTTCTGCCCATGAGCTATGGCGCAGCAGCCCTCTTGATTGCCCTTATTGCCCTGCTCTTTTCCCTTTTGGCAAAACCTTCAAAAAAAATTAAAAAAGGGTGTTGACAAATTCCGATATTCTGTTATAATCACTCTTGCACTGCAAATGCGAGAGTGCTGGAACAGGTAGACAGGCACGTTTGAGGGGCGTGTGTCAGCCGACGTGGGAGTTCAAGTCTCCTCTCTCGCACCAGCAAGAAAAGCCGCTTTCATTCGAAAGCTTCTTTTTGTTTTTACCATTATTTACATTTGATTTCACCTTATATTTTTGCTAACATAGCATCAGGCAGTCGGGAGACATACATATCCCGCGTATTTCCTTTCATCTGTCACTCCTGAAGTAGCTGCAGGGCGAAGGCTGCCTATATCATGCTTGCAGAAAAACCTAGCGGAGACTCCCGAAGGAGTCTCCGCACTTTTTATATTCAGAAAATGAAACCTGCCAGCAGGGCGGCTGCGGAAGCAGCCAGAGCCACGACGATAAGAGGCAGTTTGAAATAAGCAAGCACCACCGCCACCACGGCGCCTATGACCGAGGTGAGTACATTGCCCGTTGCATAGAAAATTGCCGGTATGGTCATTGCGGCAAGCACCGCATAGGGTATGTAGTAAAGGAAAGATCTTATAAAGCGGGAGTTTATCTTTCTGCGGAAAAGGGTGAAGGGCAGCATACGGATAAGGTAAGTCACCACCGCCATTACCGCTATGTAAATTGCTATGCTCATGCCTTTTCCACCTCCTCATCGGGTATGGGAAAAAGCCACGCACCCAGCAAAGCCGCGCCCACAGCGCTTATGATTATGGCAAAGCCGCTGGACACAAAGGTGAATACATAATAGAAAAGAACGCTGATGACAGCGGCCACCGCCACAACGAAAAGAACGCTTTTGCTCTCCTTCGCGGGAGGGATTATGATTGCAAGGAACATTCCGTAAAGCAGAAGTCCCATAGCATCCGTTATCATTTGAGGCAATATATTGCCGGCTGCAGCGCCGAGGAAGGTGCCAAGCGTCCAGCCCACCGCGGATATCAAAATAAGGCCGTACATATAAATCGGCTGTATCTTACCTTTCTGCACGGAGGACACAGCGAATATCTCGTCGGTGATGCCGAAGGCCACTATCATGCGGCGTGGTGTATTGAATTTTTCGTCCAGCTTTTGTGACAATGACAAGGCCATGAGGGCATAGCGGAGGTTGATAACAAGCTGGGTCATTATCATCTCTATCAATCCGCCGCCTGCGGCAATTATGCCCACGCCCGCCGCCTGACCCGCACTGGTCAGGTTAGTCAGGGATATGATAACCGCATCAAGCACACCCAAACCCAGACGTACGGACATAATTCCAAAGCCGAAGGATACCGAGAGGTAGCCCAAGGCAATTGGTATGCCGTGATATAAACCTTTTTTAAACAGTGATTTCAAGGCAAACTTACCTTTCAAACTAATCGCAATAGTGGATTCATTTTAGCACGATTGAGAAAAAAATCCAGCATCTTTTCATCTTTTCCGCAAAAATGAATATTTTCCCTGCAGCGGAGGAAAAATATGAGCACAAATCCACTTTTGGGAGGTCAGGAAGATGAAAAAATTCCGACAGTTATTCTTTCTTTGTCTTGCTGCTGCACTCTGTGTTACTGCGATTGGCTACGCTTTCGCCGACAGCGGCAGTCTCATTGCCGAAAATCTTGAGATAAGCACTTACCGCGGAGTTGCCGTGGGCGGCAGACTCTCCGTTGCCGATGTTGGTGCCGAGGTCATCGGCTTTGAAATTACCACAAAGCCCGCGAAGGGAGAGGTTGAGCTCAGCGACGACGGTTGCTTTGTCTATACCCCCGACGAGGGCAAGCGGGGCAAGGACTATTTTGGCTACAAAGCCATTGATGCTGAGGGCAAGTATTCTCAGGAAGCCACAGTTATCATCAGCATCAAAAAGCAGAAAACCCGCGTCACCTATTCCGACATGGATGGAAATCCCTCCGCGTGGGCTGCCGTCACCCTTGCCGAGGAAGGCATTTTTGTAGGCGAGAACATTGCGGGCAAATATGTTTTCCGCCCCGATGACCGGCTTACAAGAAGCCAGTTTCTCGCCATGTGTATGAAAGCCGCAGACAGCGAACTTATGTGGGACATTGAAAACACCGGCTTTGCTGACGATGATGCCATCGACGCATGGCTCAAGCCCTATGCGGGCACCGCCTTCTCCAAAGGCTATGTGATGGGCTCCGAGAGCGAGGAAGGAACGGTTTTTGCAGGGGACGAACTTATAAGTGCCATGGAGGCGGCCTATATCCTTGATAATGTTGCTTCCGTCACCGATGTTGTTGCGGTATGGTTCAGTTTTGATCAGTTCCTGCCCGAATGGGCTGTCCAGTCCGCCGCAAACCTTTCCGCCTGTGAAATAATTCCCGACTCCCTTTCCCTTCTGGATGACACCATTTCCCGCAGCCAGGCTGCGGAGATGATTAGCAGAGCTATGGCTATTGCAGATAACAGAAATTAAAAAAACAGCTGTGACACTCGTCACAGCTGTTTTTTCATCTTTTAAGCTTTTCTGCCAGAGCTTCGTCGGCTTCGGCAATGATGGTGTTGTAGTCCGTATAGATTACCATTCCGGGGAGAGCGCCCTGAGGTTTTTTTACGAACTTCACGCGGGTATAGTCCACGCTGACCTTAGCTCCTGCCCCCGCCTGAGAATGGAGGGCGGCAAGGCTTGCGGCTTCGGCAAGGGTGGCATCGTCCACATCCTCCCCTGCGCAGCGAATGATAACATGGCTTCCGTGTATTTTCTGGGTATGGAGCCAGATATCCCCCTTATGGGCTGTTTTCAGGGTGAGCTTATCATTTTGGATATTGGAGCGTCCCACCAGAATTTCATATCCGCCTGTGGAAATATAGCTGAGAGGAGCGGTCTCCTTCACACGCTGTTTGCCTTGATTTTTCTGGGGGCGCAGATAGCCCGTTTCCGTAAGCTCGCGGCGGATATCCGCTATGTCGCTCTCGCTTTTCACGCGGTCTATTTCATCGATAACACTGCTGAGGTATTCCTCATCGCGGCTGTTTTGCGCTATAAGCTCCGTAAGATAGCGCTCTGCAGTCTTTGCCTTGGTGTATTCCTTATAGTATGCCGCTGCATTTTGCTGGGGCGTTTTCAGAGGGTCGAGAGGAATGGTGACAGAGGGATAATCCTCCTCGTAGAAATCCTCCACAGTTATACTGCTGCCCCCCTTGGCTCTGTAAAGGTTGGCAGTTATAAGGTCTGCCCAGCGGCGCTTTTCGTCCCTTTTGGCGGTTTTTTCAAGTTCTATGCGCTGAAGCTCAAGCTTGCGGCTGACTCTGTCCTTTGCATTTTTAACCGTCTTGCGCAGACTTTGAGTACGGCGGTGGAGATCCTCCGCCTGACTGCGGCGGGTATAAAAGGCATCCAGCAGCGCGGAAAAACCGGGGAAGCATTCTCCGCTCATATCCGCTCCGTACTGTCCTATTCTAATGAAACTGAAGTCCTTGGGCTTACCCTCGGAGAGAAGCATATAGGGCACGAATTCCCCTCTCTCAACCGATTCCGCAAGAGCGTCCATAGATTCGGGAAGGCAGTCCGTATCCCCGTAGCAGCGGTGAACTATCTCTCTGCATACCAGAGGAGAAAGGCAGGAGAAGGTCTCCAGAAGCCATTTATCGGGGGCTTTCTGTCCGTCATATTTTTCCCAAAGCGCTCTTCTCTCTTCGCTTGTTACTGCGAAGAAATCTGGTTTTGTCTGGCTTATGGGCAGGCGGTAGATAAGTCCCGGAAGAACCTGACGGATGGAACTCATTTCCGCATCCACTCTTCGAAGACAGTCGATGATTATTCCGTCAGCGTTTACAAGGATTATATTCGTGCCGCGCCCAATCATCTCCACAACAAGCTGCTTTTTCACCGCCACGCCCATCTCGTCATAGCCATCAAGTTCAAAGATGATTATTCTTTCTCTCTCAGGCTGCTGCAGCGCGCTTATGCGTGCGCCCACAAGGTGCTTGCGCAGAAGCATACAGAACATGGGTGGCTGAGCGGGGTTTTCATATTTTGCCTCCGTCAGATGGACTCTGGCATTTCCCACACCACCGCAAAGGGCAAGACGAACATTGCCGAAGGGAGAACGGATGCTCAAAAGCACCGTATCCCGCTCCGGCTGCTGCACTTTATCAATTTTTCCGCCCACTATCTGAGCGCGAAGCTCAGATGCGAGGGCGGAAACGCATACGCTGTCCAGAGGCATTATTCTTCCTCCATTATTATTGCGAAAAGTTCGTTGAGACGCTCACGGCAGCCATTGAGATAAAGCCAACCGAAAAGAGCCTCCAGACCCGTTGCAGCATGATACTGGGATATATCCGCATTCTTGGGAACAGAGTTGACTCTTGTGTTGCGTCCGCGACGGTAAACTCCCCTTTCCTCTTCGTTGAGGATGGGCAGAATCTTTTCAACCGCAGCTGCCTGAGCAGGGGCGGAAACATATTTCACCGTCTCTCTGTGAAGCCCTGCGGAGGTGCTGCGTCCCGAACATATGATTTTGGAGCGAACCATAAGCTCATATACGCAGTCGCCTATATGGGCAAGTCCCAGATTGGAAATTGCCCTTATCTCGGCTTCTGAGAGCTTGATATCAAGAAAATCTGTCATATCAGTTATCCCAACCCTCTTCGAATTCGTCCTCTTCAAACATGTCCATCTGTCGGGGAGCCTTATCAATGGGAGCGGTGCCGTGCATCAGCTGCATCTCCTGCCACTGCTCCTTGCTGACAAGAATCTGGCGGGGCTTACTGCCCTCATAGGGACCAAGGACGCCAAGCTCTTCAAGCTGGTCCACAATTCTTGCGGCTCTGGAATAACCCAGCTTCAGTCGGCGCTGAAGCATGGATACACTGGCCTGCTTTGTCTCGAAAATAACTTCGGCAGCCTGCGGCACCAGTTCGTCATACTGAGTCTTCTCCTCCGGCTCGGCTTCGGAGGATTTTCCTCCTTCTCCGCCGCTCTTGGCTTCCGCAGCCTTTTCAACGGCGGCGATGATATCGTCATCGTAATCCGCTTCTGAATAGCGCTTGACGAAGTTGACTATCTCTTCCCTCTCCTCGTCGCTGACGAAAGCGCCCTGAACGCGTCTGGCCTTGCCCATTCCCAGGGCTGCATAGAGCATATCGCCGCTGCCCACAAGTTTTTCTGCGCCGGACTGGTCCATGATGATTCTCGATTCCATAGCGGAGGAAACGGCGAAGGAAATACGGCTGGGGATATTGGCCTTCATAAGGCCGGTAATTACATCCGCAGAGGGACGCTGGGTTGCGATTACAAGGTGCATACCGCTGGCTCGTCCCATCTGGGCAACGCGACAGATGCTCTCTTCAACCTCGCGGCTTGCAACCATCATGAGGTCGGCAAGCTCATCGATTACGATAACCACCTGAGGCAGTATGCTCTCGCCGTTGCGCTTTCTTATGGCATTATAGCCTGCAAGGTCGCGTACTCCCGCCTCGGAGAAAAGGCGGTAGCGCTTGAGCATTTCAACAACCGCCCACTGAAGGGCGCCCGCTGCCTTCTTGGGGTCGGTAACAACGGGGATATAGAGATGGGGAATGCCGTTATATATGCCAAGCTCAACCATCTTGGGGTCCACCATAATGAAGCGGACTTCTTCAGGACTTGCCTTATAGAGGATACTCAGAATAAGGCTGTTCATGCATACGCTCTTACCGGAGCCTGTGGTACCTGCAATGAGCAGATGGGGAAGCTTTGCAATATTGCCGCAAATGCTCTCGCCGCCTATATCCTCGCCGATAGCAAAGGTGAGCTTGCTGGCGGCATCGCGGAATGCGGGAGATTCAATTATACTGCGCAAGTAAACGGTGCTGACTATCTTGTTGGGAACTTCAATGCCCACGGTTGCCACCATATCGGGAATGGGAGCAATTCTGACTCCGCTTACACCGAGAGCCAGAGCAAGGTCACCTGCCAGATTGGTTATCTTGGAAAGCCTTACACCGGACTCAAGTTCAATATCATAACGGGTCACGGTAGGACCTCTTGTGATATCAGTAATGGAGGCATTCACTCCGAAGGAATTGAGAGTTGCCTGAAGTCTTTCTCTGTTGAGAGCCATCTCTTCTCTGCCGTCGGCAGCAACTCCGCTGCGGCTTCTGAGAAGGTTGATGGGAGGATAGCGATATTCGCCGTGGTTCTCCGCATCCTTTTCCTCAACAGCCTTGGCAACCTCGCTGGATTCCTGGGCAATCTCAGCTTCGGCGGCTGCCTTTTTGCTGATTCTGGGACTGGGAGCAGGCTGGATTATCTTAACTCTCTCCGAGCTGAATTCCTCGCTCTTTATAGTTACAGGCTCTACACCTGCAATATCGGCAGCCTCCTCATAGCTGAGGGGCTTAACATTTTCTGTGGGATTTTCAGAGACGGGCTTCTCCTCCATGGGAGCGGGATAGCTCACCGCAGGGGTCTTGCGTTTATGGGCGGCGCTTTCATTGAGAATCTGACCGGGAGTTGCGACTCTGGGATTTGCGTTGAAAAATCCAACACGCTTTTCCTCATAGCCGAGACCCAAATCCTCTTCGTCGTCGATAGGGATGTCAATTGCACTGCGGCGGGCTCTTTCTTCCTTAGCCTTGGCAGTGAAATTGACGGGAACAACTTCCTCTTCCTCTTTTTCAATAACTTTGCGCTTTTTCTCGCGGCTGAGCTTGTGTGCGGAGTTATCGGGAACTGTGAAAAGAGGAGGCTCAGCGTCCTCATCCTCTACATCATAGCTGAGCTTTTCGCGGTTTTTGAGCTTGTTGATAACCATCTCGGGAGTGATGCGGAAGCCCACCATTATAAGGGCAATAAGGGCAAAGATGAAAACGGGAACTGCGCCCCATGCGCTGAGAAGAAGCTTGAGTCCTATTGCAAGGAAGCCGGAAATGAGTCCGCCGCCGTGCATTGCCATACCGTCGGAATAGACGGTCTTGAACACCACATCAAACTTAGAGAAATCGGGCTCATATTTGGCAAAGATGATATGGCAGAGGGCACCAAAAATCACAGGCGCAATCACAAGGCATATGCTCCTTGCCTTCACGGGACGGCCCTTATGGAAGGCGAGAATAAACGCGCAGGCAATCAGAGCGGGAGGCAGAATGATATAGCCATAGCCAATAAAGCCTTTTATTGTGCCGCAGATATATGTAATAAATATTGCGTCCACATTGAAATAGCCGATAATGGTGAAAAGGCCAAGGAAAAAGCACGCAATGGCCCAGACCTCTCTCCTAATGGGCTTTGCCTTGCTTTCAGACGCCTTCTTTGCAGGGGCGGTCTTGGAGGCGCTATGCTTTCCGGAGGAAGCCGATTTTGATTTATTAGCGGTGGATTTACCACCGGATTTGGAGTTTGTTGCCATTAAAGTTCACCTCAGAGAACTATAGTCAGAATGATGGTTGCTACGCCCACCACCAGGCAGTAGAATGAGAAGCCGCCGAAGCGTCCCTTGCGGGAGATATAACGGAGAAGGACAAGGGAGAAATAACCGGATACCATTGCCACCAGCATGCCCACAAGATACATAGGCAGCTGCGCAGTATTTATACCTGCCTCAACGGCATCTGCGATGGAGAGGATATTTGCTCCCAGAATTGCGGGAATGGACATCAGGAAGGAGAATTTCACTGCAAACTGGCGGTCAAGACCCGTTGCGATACCGGTTGTGATAGTGGTGCCGGAGCGGGAAAGTCCGGGCACGGTTGCAAGAGCCTGGAAAGCACCGATTATAAGGGCATCCTTAACCTTCATGGTTTTTTCGTTCTTATTGCCGCGGGGCAGGCGATCGGAAATATAAAGCATGCCGCCGCAGAACAAAAGAGCGAAGCCGATAAACATGGTGTTGTTATAAAGGCCCTCGATTTTATCCTTTATGGGCAGGATAACGAAAAGGGGCAGAGTTGCGAAGAACATCATCACAAGAAGTCTCACAGCAGGATATTTCTTCTTAACACCGGGTACGGGATGACCTACGCTCTTCACATAGGTGATGCCCTCAGTGATTATAGCCATAAGGTCCTTGCGATAAAACACGCAGACGGCAACCAAGGTTGCAAGATGGAGCAAAAGATCAAAGAAAACGTAGCTACCCTCTTCAATATTGGTCAGGCCGAGAAAATTCTGGAATATGGAAAGGTGTCCCGAACTGGAGATGGGCAAAAATTCCGCCAAACCCTGCACAAGACCCAGAAAAGCCGCAGTTAAATAGTTCATAAGCTTCCTCCGAATATGTAAATACTGGTTAATATCTCTTTAACTTATATATATTACCACAGATTTTACCAAAGCACAAGGGAGACGGAAAATAAAGTTTACATAATTTTCTGGGTGAGATGGAAAAAGAGAGGCTCAGCCTCCCTTTTTCTCCTTATCAATACTGCTGTGGAGATAATCGAGGGCATCCGCCAGACTGCCCACAGCGTCTATAATACCACACTCAACCGCCTCTCTCCCCGAAAGAACGCTTCCCATATCATTTGCCATGTCCCGCCTGCCGTGCATAAGTTCAAGAAGACTTTCCCTTGAAATGTGGGAGTGGGAACTTATGAAAAGGGCAATTCTGTCCTGAATTCGGGAAAAATAATTATAAGTCTGCTCCGTGCCGATAACAGTGCCGCTGAGGCGCACGGGATGCACCGTCATAGAGGCGGAAGGCACAATGAAGCTGCGCTTTGCCGCCACAGCCAAGGGCACGCCTATACTGTGTCCGCCTCCAAGAACAAGGGTGGCAGTGGGCTTTCGCATCCCCGCTATGAGTTCCGCAATAGCAAGCCCAGCCTCCACATCTCCTCCGGCGGTGTTTATAAGAAAGAGCACTCCACCGACATCTGCAGATTCCTCCATAGATGCCAGAAGGGGCATCAGATGCTCATATTTTGTTGTTTTGCTGTCCTCACCCAGCAGCTGATGTCCCTCCACCTGACCGATGATGGAAACGCAGTGTATGCCGCCCTTCCCCGCCGATGAGGTACCGAATTCCTGCAAAGAGTTCTGCTCATTTTTATCCATAGACATAAAAATCACCCCGACTGCTTTTTTCTAAGTATTTGCAGTCGGGGTGATTTTATTAATCTAATTTAGTTTTCGTAGATTGCCTTTACGCCCTTATAGGTCATATAAGTATCGAACTTGGTAACAAGCTCGAAGGGAGCGTGCATGCTGAGGACGGGAACGCCTGCGTCAATGGTGGCAATATTTCTGCGAGACATGAAGAGAGCCACGGTACCGCCGCCGCCCTGGTCAACCTTGCCGAGGGTGCCCATCTGCCAGACAACATTGTTTTCATCGAAAACTCTTCTCAGCTTGCCAACGGTCTCTGCATCTGCATCATTGGTGCCACCCTTGCCGCCTCTTCCGGTGAACTTAAGGATGCCCATACCGTAGTTGCACTTTGCATTGCTTCTCTTTTCGCTTATCTCTGCGAACATGGGGTCATAGGCATTGCAAACATCGGCACTGAGGCAGAAGCTGTTTGCGAAGCAATGGCGCAGAGCTACGCCCTGAGTCTCGCAGAGGTCTTCCACAAAGCATTCAAATGCCTGGCTCTGCATGCCGGAAGTGCCTTCAGAGCCGATCTCTTCCTTGTCAGCAAGGATGCAGAAGGCGGTGCGTTCGGGTGCCTCCAGAGAAAGTATAGCCTTCAGTTCGCAGTAGGCGCAAACACGGTCATCATGGCCGTAGCCGCCCACGAAGCTGCGATCGAGGCCTACGTCACGGGTGGGATAGGAGGGAACGGCCTGAATTTCGGCAGAGAGGAAATCTTCCTCGGTGATGCCGTATGTATCATTGAGAAGGCTCATAATAGCCAGCTTCACGCGATCGCTGCCCTCATCATCATAGGGAACAGAGCCCAGAAGAATGTTCATTTTCTCGGCTGCGATTATTTCAGTTGCGCTCTTGCTGAGCTGATCCTTTGCCAGATGGGGCAGAACATCAGTGATAACAAGCTGAGGATCGGAGGGATCCTTGCCGATGACTATCTCAACATTCTCACCGTTTTTCAGATTGACAACACCATGGAGCTCCAGAGGAATTGCCAGCCACTGGTATTTTTTGATACCGCCATAGTAGTGGGTTCTGAAATAAGCAAGCTCGCTGTCCTCGTGGAGAGGAATCTGCTTAAGATCGAGACGGGGAGCGTCAACATGGGCAGCTGCAATGTTAATGCCTTCAGCAAGGCTCTTGCTGCCTATAACAGCCAGCATAAGTCCCTTGCCGCGGTTGTTGCGGTAAAGCTTCATGCCGGGCTTGACTTCCATACCGTAGGTATAGGGCACAAAGCCTTCCGCCTCAGCAAGACGGATAGCCTCGTTTACAGCCTCGCGCTCGGTGCGTGCGTTATCAAGATAAACCTTATAGCCCTCGCAAAACTCCTCAAGAGCAATGCGCTCTTCGGTGTCTATAAGGTCATAACCGTTCTTCTGCTCGTAAAAAAGCTTTTCTCTAAGTTCTTTGTTATCAGACATTTTTCAATACCTCCGCGAAAAATTTATTACAAACACATTCAAATTCCTCCCTGCTGCCTCCGTTATGAAGAGTATAATCACACTTCTCCTGAAAATACTCATTGGGGCGCTGGGCGGCTATGCGGCTTCGGGCATATTCTTCGCTTATGCCCTCCCGCATCAGGAGTCTCTCCACTCTCGCCTCGGTGGGGGCCGTAACGGCCACATTAAAGGCAGTGCGGGAAACAAATGCCCCTTCCAAAAGGGCAATCGCATCTATGGCGGCCATTTCTCCGCCGTTCATGGCGTGACGCTCAAGGCGTCTTTCTATCTCTTCGCTCACATATTTATGAGTTATTTTGTTCAAATCCTTCAAAGCCTCTGCGTCGGCAAATACGATTGAACCAAGGGCTTTTCTATCAAGCTTTCCGTCCCTGTATACTTCTCCGAAGCGCTCGGTAAGCTCCCGACGCATCTCTTCGCTCTCTCTGCAGAGAGTGTGATAAACCTCGTCCGCATCCACGATGAGAGCGCCCATTTTTTCGAGAACCTTAAGGGCGGTTGTCTTGCCGCAGCCGCTACCGCCGGTTATACCCACGAGAGTCATGCTGTCGGCAAGGGCTTTGCTGATTTCTTTTTCTTCCAAAGCTCCCCTTCTCAAAATGCGGTAAGGGCTTTGGGACATATCTATGATGGTGGACTCCGTGCCTATTCCGCACTCGCCTCCGTCCAGAACGGCTCCGATTTTTCCGTCGAAGTATTCAAGAACCTTGGCTGCATTCTTGGGACTGGGCTCTCCGCTTGGATTGGCAGAGGGCGCAGCAAGAGGCAGCGCGCAGCTTTTAAGCAGTTCAAGAGTCAGCCTATGGTCGGGACAGCGCAGACCCACAGTAGCGCCGCCAGCGCGGACAATATCGGGAACGCAGTCCTTGCTTTTCAAAATTATGGTGAGGGGACCCGGCCAGAACTTTTCCGCTAATGCGTAGGCAGCCTTGGGAACATCTTCGCAGTATTCCTCCATGGCTTCCTTGCCGGGAACCATAAGAGAAAGAGCCTTCACTTCAGGTCTTCCTTTTACGGAATAAATTTCCTTCACAGCCTCTTCATTAAGGCCATTGCCCGCAAGGCCGTAAACCGTCTCCGTTGGAACAGCCACAAGACCGCCCTGAGAGATTATTTCCGCGGCGCGGGGAATATTTGTTGTTATTATCTCAGTTTTCATTGTTTTTCAGCTTCTCCGCCTGATCCATGGTGACAAGAGCATCAATGAGTTCATCCAGATCGCCGTTGATAATTGCGGCAATGTTGAAATTTTTGCTGTCTCCGGTAAGTCTGTGGTCGGTGACTCTGTTCTGAGGGAAGTTATAAGTGCGCACTCTCTCGCTTCTGTCGCCGGAGCCTACCTGACTCTTGCGTTCAGCTGCGATTGCAGCGTGCTGACGGGCCTGCTCCGCTTCATAAAGCTTAGAGCGTAGGATTTTCATGGCCTTGTCCTTGTTTTTATGCTGACTGCGCTCATCCTGGCACTCAACAACGGTGCCCGTGGGGATATGGGTTATGCGGATTGCGCTTTCGGTTTTATTGACGTGCTGACCACCTGCACCGCTGGAACGGTAGGTGTCTATCTGAAGATCCTTGGGGTCAATGTCGAACTCAACATCCTCCGCCTCGGGAAGCACTGCAACAGTTGCGGCGCTGGTATGAATTCTTCCGCCGCTTTCGGTTTCGGGAACTCGCTGCACTCTGTGGCCGCCCGCCTCGAACTTCAGACGGGACCACGCGCCCTCGCCCTCAACAACGAAGCTGATTTCCTTTATGCCTCCAAGCTCGGTATCGTTAAGATTGACTATATCGATTTTCCAGCCGCGCCGCTCCACATACATGGAATACATACGGAAAAGATCGGAAGCGAAGAGCATCCCCTCTTCTCCTCCCACACCGCCGCGGATTTCCATGATTACATTTCGGGAATCGTTGGGATCTTTGGGCAGAAGCAGAATTTTAAGCTCCTCAACACAGCTTTCCATGCCTGCCCTTGCTTCAGCATATTCTTCCTGAGCAAACTCGCGCATTTCCGCATCTTCCATAAGAAGTTGGGCATCCTCGGCGTCCTGAGAAAAGCGGACATAGCGGCGGTAGCATTCAACGATGGGGCTCAGTTCCTTCTGCTCTCTTGCGCATTTTGCGTAGATGGCAGGGTCGGAATAAACCTCGGCAGTTCCCATGCGTTCTTCAAGGTCTATAAACTTTTCTTCGATCTGACGGAGCTTATCAAACATCGCCTTGCTACCTCTTTAAATCAACAGATTGCAACATTTTGTATTTTAGCACAAAGCATTCCCTTTGTAAACCCAAAACGCCCACCACAGAAGAACATTTGTTTTGCGTATATGGGCATTCATTTTGTAAAAAATGACGAAAGGACACGGAACTCAAGGTTTCCGTGTCCTTTTATTATCAGCCGATTTTCTGATTTTTTACATATTTCCAAAGGGGAACTTCAGTGTCCGCACGCTTTATGTAGATGGAGTTGCGCATTGCGTCTCCCGTGTCATCAAAGTTGATGAGACCGCTGACTCCGCTGCTGCCAACATTGGGCATCACAGCAAGGATATCCGCGTGGTGATCGCTTCCCGCTTTGGTGATGGCAGCAAGGGCAAGATTATATGCATCATAACCCATCACGGTGACCGCTGCCACGCTGTCGTCTCCCCCGTTGCTGGCAAGAGCGTTTTCATTAGCCGCAAGCCATTCCTTGAAGCCGTTTTCAAAACTTACGCTGCCGCCCTCAGCATAAAATGCAGAGGTATAAATTCTGAAATTCTTACCGACTGCGCAGTCTCTTATTGCATCGTTGTCCCAGGTGTCTCCGCCGAAAACAGGCACCGCCTCTTCCTGGGCGCCCATAGCTTCAACTATGAGCTTTCCGTAGCGGACGGAACAGGGAGCAAAAACAGCATCGATGCCCTGCTCGGAGATAGCGCTGAGATAGGGGCTGAAGTCCGTGCAGCTTTCTGCAAAATCCACTTTCACAACGTCTATATTGAGCTTTTCTGCGGCTGCCTTGAAGCCGTTTGCCAGTCCCTGTGCATATTCATTACCCACCTGACTGAGGCAAAGAACCTTGGTTGCACCTATTTCCGTATGAGCAAAGTTTGCAAGAGCCGCGCCTTGATGGGTATCCTGAATGCAGACACGGTAGTAACAATCAAAGTTTTCCGTTATTGCAGGAGAGGTACAGCTTATTCCTACGGTGGCTATGCCGGCGTTTTCAAAAACGGGAGCGGCGGCCAGAGAATATTCGCTTCCGTAAGAGCCAAGCACAAGAACAACATCCTCTTCCAGAAGACTCTCAGCCACAACAGGCGCCTGAGACTTGGAGGAAGCATTATCTGCATAAACAAGCTCAACATCATAGGTCTGTCCGTTTATTTTAACGGTGGGCTGCAGGTAGTGGGCATACTGAATTCCCAGAGTTTCCTTCATTCCCAATGCGCCGTCCGTACCGCTGAAGGGCTCGAAAACGCCTATGCGAATGATGGGATTTGGTTCTTCCTTGTCCCCGCAGGCTGCCATAGAAAGACACAGGCATATTGCAAGGAAAATTATAATTATTCTCTTCATTTTTCCTCCGAAAATCATTTGATTATAAGCGGGCTGATTCTGTAATCTCTGTCGCCTCTACGCTCTTCCCTTGCGGAAAAACCGAGGGTGAAAAGATCTGTTGCCGCCGCTTCAAGAGCGAAGCAGGCTTTGGCATCGCTGTCAAGATAGTTTATCTCCGCAGGCTTTGTGATAATGGGGAGAGAGGCTCTCTCTTTCATTCTCTTCAAAATGGCGCAGCCTCTTTCGTTGGCTGCAAGCACACGGATATAGGGCGGTATGCCCTCCCCCGCTCCGGCACCTATTCCCAAAGCCGCGCACATTATCATTCTGCGCAGTCTGCTGAGGGCATAGCGCTTTGTGGCTGCAGCGGCAATGACCGCGTCCACGCTCACCTCGGTTTTGGCAGCGCGGCAAAGTCGCAGACCAAGCCCCTCTCCACCGTCGGGAAGAGCTTCGTATGTTTCCTGAGGCAGCATACGCAAGCGGGAAATAATGGCGGTATCCAACGCGCTTCCCATAACAGGTCCGCGCCCGTTATGCATCTCCCTTTCAAGCACTTTTGCGCAGGCGGCCGGCATATTGGCAAGGACGCTCTCTCCCCTGCCCAGGCGCTTTCTCAGCTCTGAAGCCGAGGGGAAATCTCCACCGCCGCTTTGGTCATGGCCGGCACCTATTCTTGCAACGGTCACGGGTTTTATGGGTGAACGCAGGTCATAAAGAGCTTTGATATACTCGATTCCCAGAATATTGTTGGGGCTTTTCATCTCGGGAAGCGCTCTGCCTGCAAGCTTTTCAACGGCAAGCTGCCTTGCTGCTGCATAGGGCATGCCGCTTGAGAGGGTGTCTTTTATTATAGCATCCAATTCGGGAGCGAGCAATAGCTTTGCAATATCATCCAGCGGCTCAACGCTGCCGCTTTCGCTGCCGAAAGAGAGATGACTCACAACACCGCAAGCATTAAGGATTCCCACAGCACCGCGGGCAAAACCCTCCGCAGAAGATATGGCCCAAGGCAGAGGCAGCTCCAGCACAAGGTCAGCACCGCCATGTATTGCGCACTCGGCGCGGGCATTTTTAGTGAACGCAGCAGCCTCTCCCCTTTGGACAAAATTGCCGCTCATCACGCAAATGACCCCGCTATCCTCTCCCAAGAGCGCTCTTGTTTGGTCAATATGATGCTTATGTCCCATATGAAAGGGATTATATTCCGAAATAATGCCAAAAATGTTCATAAAGCACTCCAAATAGGCAAAAAACTCTTGTGTTTCAAAAATATTGTATTAAAATATAAACTGGTATGCAATGGTGTACTTTTATATTTTACAGAAAATTTTAATAATTACAATAAGGAAGGAAAGCAAAAATGAAAATTCTTGTTATTAACGCAGGCAGCTCCTCTCTCAAGTATCAGCTGATGGATATGGACAACGAGTCCGTCCTCGCAAAGGGTATCTGCGAGCGCATCGGCATCGACGGCCTCTTCACCTACAAGCCCCAGCTTGAAGGCAAGGCTCAGATCAAGGCTCAGCCCATCTCTATGCCCACCCATTCCGAGGCTATCCAGGCTGTTCTGAACGCCCTCGTTGATGCAGAAAACGGCGTTGTCGCTTCCATGGACGAGATCGATGCTTGCGGCCACCGCGTTCTCCACGGCGGTATGGAATTCACCGCATCCTGCATTGTTGACGATGCTTGCGAAGCTGCAATCAAAAAGTGCTTCCCCCTCGGACCTCTCCACAACCCCGCTAACCTCATGGGTATCAAGGCTTGCCAGGCTGTTATGCCCGGCACTCCCCAGGTTGCTGTTTTCGACACCGCTTTCCATATGACCATGCCCGCTCAGGCATATACCTACGCTATCCCCTATGAGTACTATGAGAACGACCAGGTTCGCCGCTACGGCTTCCACGGCACCTCTCACCGTTACGTCTCCGCCCGCGCTGTTGACCTCCTCGGCAACCCCGAGCACAGCAAGGTTATCTGCTGCCACCTGGGCAACGGTTCCTCCCTCTCCGCCTGCATCGACGGCAAGTGCGTTGACACCACCATGGGTCTTGGACCTCTCGCAGGTGTTCCCATGCGCACCCGCTGCGGCGATATCGACGGCACCATCATTGAGTACCTGATGGGTCGTTACGGCTACAGCATCGAAGAGATGATGAACATCCTCAACAAGAAGTCCGGCGTTCTGGGTATCTCCGGCGTTTCCTCCGACTTCCGCGATCTGGAAGCCGCTGCATCTGAGGGTAATGAGCGCGCACAGCTCGCTCTCGATAAGTTCCACTACGAAGTAAGAAAGGACATCGGTGCTTACGCTGCTGCTATGGGCGGCTGCGACGCCATTGTCTTCACCGCTGGCGTAGGCGAGAACGGTGCTAAGGACCGCGCAGAGATCTGCAAGGGTCTCGAGTACATGGGCG
>JAZUAQ010000147.1:0-10725 GCA_045638085.1 Oscillospiraceae bacterium | reverse complement strand
GACCGCTTGGCCTCCGACTTCGCGGCAGAACCCGCGGTCTCGCAAAAGTTACCGAAGGTATCAAGCCCGGAACCGTTTATATGGAGCGGTTCTGGACTCCGGAAACTCTCAATACGGATACCCATGGCTGGAAGGAAATGAATGTAAACCTGCTGACAAAGGTCAGCGCCCCCTATAACCCCGAAGTTGGAACTTATACCCTCCGCGCATTCCAAGTGAAGGTGTATAAGGCAGAGGGAGCTCCCGAGGGCGTATGGCTTGATCCTCAGGATTTCAGAGCATGGCTGCCTGTGCCCAGCAAAGCCACCGAGGAGGTGCACGTATGAAACAGTATACATTTGTAATAGACTGCGACCGCTGTATAGGCTGCAAGGGCTGTCAGGTTGCCTGCAAGCTGCAGAACACCGTAGCCCTCGGTCAGGGGCGCAACAAGGTCTGCACCATTGGCCCCAGCGGTGTTTTCCCCAATCTGGAAATGTACTTTATGACCGCTATGTGCCAGCAGTGCGCCGAGCCATCCTGCGTGAATGTATGCCCCACCGGCGCCTGCTACAAGGATGAGTCCGATGGCGTTATCAAAATTGACCGCAGCATATGCATAGGCTGCGGAAGCTGCAAAAGAGCCTGCCCCTATGACTGCATAAATGCCAACAAGGAGCTTCGCGTTGCCGATAAGTGCGATATTTGCGCTTCGCTCAGAGAAAAGGGAGAAACTCCAGCCTGCGTACGCAACTGTTCAGGAAGTGCGCTCCATTTCGGAGATATTAATGATCCGGAAAGCGATGTTGCAAGGCTTCTGGCTGCAATGGCGGCGGAGCATATCCATACTCTTCGCGATGATGGCAATGCTCCCACCGTGAAATATATTCTCCGCCACGCTCAGTGGAAGGATATATTGCCTCAAGACTGCATTGAACACAGTGCATGGAAGAAGGGAGGACGCAAAATATGATGCTAAGTAAAGAAAATGCCCGCATGAGGGCGGATATCTACCGTTTTCTCTCCCGCTGCTATAAGGTGGAGATGGATGAGAAAACTCTCTCTGCCATAAAGGAGATGAGCTTCCCCACCGCCGAAGGCAAACTGGGTGAAGGCTACGCCATGCTGCGCAGCTATCTGGACTCCTGCGGTGAAAATGCCGTAGAAGAGCTGGCTGTGGACTACGCAAGAGTGTTCCTTGCTGCAGGCAGCGCCGACGGAGCGGCTGCCATACCCTGCGAATCCGTATATGCAAGCCCGGCAAAAATCTATATGCAGGAGAGTTGGGAAGAGGTATGCGCCGAATACGCCCGCTTTGGGATGGGTAAGGCAGAGGGACACGATGACCTGATGGAGGATCATCTCGCCCTTGAGCTTGAATTTATGGCTTATTTGGCTGAGAAGGGTGAATATGCCGCCCAAAAGAATTTTGTCGAAAAACACCTTTCAAACTGGGTGGGAGACTTCGCTGCAGATATAGATAAGTATGCCCGCTGCGACTTCTATAAGGCCATAGGCCGTATAACCGAGGGCTTTGTTGAACTTGAATCTCAGCTTCTTGCAGCTATTGAAAACGGAGATGTCAGCGCATCCCGCAGCTTCTCCGTGCGAAACGAGAGAATGAGCAATATTCTGGCGAAACTGAGAGAAAGCTACCGTGTTTATGCCCCCATGCGTTTTGCAAAGAGAGGACCCAAGGGCAAGGATCTTATCCGCTATGGCGAGATAAGCGAACTTACAGATATAGTTTATAAAGAGAAATCTCATTTCTCCCCCAAAGAGTGCATTTATCCCGTTTCTCAGACCCTTTTCCGCTTCGATGCAGAGGATTGCTCCGTTCAGGAAAATGCCGACGACAAGGGCATTATCATAATCTGCCGCGCATGCGACATCAACGCCTTCAAACGCCTTGACAATGTTTTTCTCCATAACGGTGAAGCAGACCTCTTCTACGGCAGAATGAGAGAGAAGGTAAAGTTCATCCTTCTGGAATGCAGAGAGAGCTTTGAAAACTGCTTCTGCGCATCCATGGGTACTAACAAGGCCGAGCTCTACAGCGCCGCAATACGCATTGACGATATCTGCGCTCTTATGGAAATTTGCGACGAGGAGCTTTTGCCCTATTTCCTCGATGAAGTTCCTATAGAGTTCACACCCGAATTTGTCAAAGAAAATTCCCGCAAAGCCCGCATTCCCCAAATAGAACGCGCTGAGCTTGGCGAGATTTGCAAAATGGAATTCTGGGATAAATATGATGACGAATGCATAGCCTGCGGCGGCTGCTCAACAGTCTGCCCCGGTTGTTCCTGCTTTGACACCGTTGATGTTATCTATGACGAAACAAGCATGGAAGGGGAGCGGAGAAGAGTCTGGTCAAGCTGCATGCTCCGCGATTTCACCCAGACCGCAGGCGGAGGCCTTGCAAGAAAAACTCAGGGAGCCAATATGCGCTTTAAGACCCTTCACAAAATTTATGACTATTGCCTGCGCTTCGGTGGAGAGCATATGTGCGTTGGCTGCGGCAGATGCATAGATCGCTGTCCCAAGGGAATTGATTTTCTTGACACAATAAACGGTCTTGCGGATGCACTTGAAAAAGAAGAGGGGGGAGAGGTAAAATGAAAAACATAATGCTGCCTACTCCTCACAAAATTCTGAGAGTTCTTAAGGAGACCAATGCGGAATATACCTTCCGCGTTGAGTATGAGGGAGAAACCGACCACGGACAATTTTTCCAACTTTCCATTCCCAAAATAGGCGAAGCCCCCATATCCGTAAGCGGAAAAGGGGAGGGCTATGTGGAATTCACCATCCGCAAGATAGGCCGCCTCACCAACGGCATCTTCGGGCTTGAGGAAGGTGACAATCTCTTTATGCGCGGCCCTTACGGCAAGGCATTTCCCCTTGAGAAGTTCAAGGGCAAGGATCTTGTGGTAATCTGCGGCGGAACAGGCATGGCACCCGTAAAAACCACCCTCAATTATTTCCTGGAGCATAGAGATGAAGTGAAAAGCGTTCATCTTATTGCAGGCTTCAAGGATATTAACTCCGTTTTGTTCACCGAGGATCTGGAGAAATACGCTGGAAGTTTTGACACCATAAAGACCCTTGATAATTCCTCCGCGCCTGGCTTCGAGACGGGAATGGTAACTGCTCATATAGGCAAGATACCTTTTGCCGATTTTGCTGACTACAATGTTGTCATAGTCGGACCTCCGGCAATGATGCACTTCGCCGCTCTTGAATGTCTTAAATGTGGAGCGGAGGAAGAGAAAATCTGGGTGTCCTTCGAGCGCAAAATGTCCTGCGCTGTGGGCAAATGCGGACATTGCAAAATAAACGAGACCTATGTATGTCTCGAAGGCCCTGTTTTCAACTACAGCAAAGCAAAAGAACTTTTTGACTGATAAATATATTTATAATCGGAAGGAGCGTAAATAATTATGTGCAAGTTTCCCCATCTTTTTCAGCCTCTGAAGATAAACAATAAGTACACTTTCAAAAACCGCATTGAGAGCGCCCCCATGGCCTTCGGCCTCATCGCCCTTGATCCCGATGCTGCAGACAAATCTTTCCGTAAGCTGGAGAGCATTGCCCGCGGCGGCGATGCCTGCGTGGCTGTTGGTGAGATTGACGTCAACTTTACCGATGCCTGCCGCATTCCTCTGCCTCCTGTGGACTTCGCTCAGACCGAGGGATATGCAGTGGACAGAGTTGGTGAATATGCCCGCCGCATTCACAAGCATGGCGCAATTGCCATTTGCGAGCTGAGCCATCCCGGTGCCGAGAAAATGCCCTTTGGACCCAATGAAGAGGCTATCGGTCCTAATGACGAGGTTCGTCCCAACGGCGTTCATGTCCGCGCTATGAACGAGGATGATATGGAGCGCATTGCCAATGACTTCGTTATCGGCTGCAAGTTCCTCAAAGCCTGCGGCTACGACGGAACCATTATCCATGGCGGCCATGGCTTCCTTTTCACCCAGTTCCTCAGCCCCACCTACAATAAACGCACCGACGCTTATGGCGGCAGCCTTGAAAACCGCGCCCGTTTCCCCATCATGATACTGAAGAAGATGCGCGAAGCTATGGGCCCCGACTTCATCATTGAGCTGCGCATTACCGGTGACGATGGCTATGAAGGCGGCGTAACTCCCGAGGAGACCGGTATGTTTGCCCATATGTTGGAAGGCATTGTGGACTCCATTCAGGTCAGCGCCGGTATCTACTATGATGCTATTGCCACCCACCAGTTCTCCTCCATGTTTGTTCCCCATGGCTGCAACAGAAATATTTCCAAGATAGTTAAGCAGTACACTAGCCTGCCTGTTGGCGTTGTTGGCGGTATCAATGATCCTCATCAGATGGAAGAAATTATTGCCAATGGCGAAGCTGACTACATAGTTCTCGGCCGCCAGAGCCTTGCAGACCCAGATCTGGCCAACAAGGCACTGAGGGGTGAGGAGGACACCATCCGCCGCTGCCTCCGCTGCTTCAAGTGCTTCCCCGGTTCTCCCGAGGAGGGTTATACCGACCTGCCCTTCACCAGCAATGAACTGGCCAAGATTGTTGGCGCCTGCACCATCAACCCCCTCGCAAATCTGCCCTTCGACCATTATGAGCTGCCTGAAGCCAAAGAGAGCAAGCGTGTTCTCATCATCGGCGGCGGCCCCGCAGGTATGGAAGCTGCAATAAGAGCTGCCGACAGAGGTCATAAGGTTATTCTCGCTGAAAAAGAAAATTTCCTCGGCGGTATGCTTTTCTTCACCGACGTGGACAGCGACAAGCCCGACCTTAGAAACTTCAAGGACCTTCTCATTCGCGAGGTTGATCGCAGAGATATCGAGGTTAAGCTGGGTACCGAAGTTGACGCAGACTTTATCAAATCTGTTGCTCCCGAGCATATCATCATTGCCACCGGTGCTGCTCCCAGCTGCCCTCCCATTCCCGGCATCGAGAATGCTCACCAGTCTCTGGAGGCATACAAGGGCAATGTGATACCCGGTAAGAAGGTCATCATGGTCGGCGGCGGTCTTATAGGTGCTGAGCAGGGTCTCTTCCTCGCAAAGACCGGCCACGATGTCACTGTTATCGAGATGCTGCCCCGTGTGGCCAATGAGGCTTACGGTATGTATCGCGAGGCTCTTGCCCGTGAGATGGACAAGGAAAATATGACTCTTCTTGAAAACACCCGCTGCCTTGAAATCGGCGAAAACTTCGTCAAGGTGCTCCTGCCTGACGGCACCGAGAAAACCATCGAGGCTGACACCGTTTTGCACGCTCTGGGTATGAAGTCCCGCAGCATCGAGGCACTCAAGGCCGCAGCAGGAGATATTCCCGTTGCCGTTATCGGTGACGCCATTGCTCCTGGCAAGGTGGATCAAGCCACCCGCGGCGGCTATATGGCTGCAATTGAAATAGGATAAAAGGAAAAGGAGAATCAATATGGACTTTATGCCCCCTATTGCTGAGCGTGGTATGCGTGTGCAAACTGCTGTCGCCCTCCAGGAACCGGACAGAGTCCCTTTTATTCCCACATTCAATAATTTTTTTCAGCTGAACTATGGCGTATCCTTCGGAGAGAGTATGAGAGATCCTTCTACGCTTGCCGGCGCTGTGGATGCGGTGCTGGATCGCTTCGAGCCGGATCTTGTTAATCTGCCTTCGGTATTTCCTGCGCCGGCAATGGAACGCATGAAATCCACCTGTGCGCGTTTCCCGAGCAAACTGTATAATCTCGGGGACGAAGTGCCCTATCAGTATATTGACAAGCAGTTTCTAAAGGACGAGGAGTTCGACGAATTCCTGCGCGACCCAAGCTGGTTTTTGTTCAGCAAGGTACTTCCCCGCAAATATGCGGCTTTGGAGCCTCTTGCCATGCTCAATCCCAATGCCATGTGCAACAGCGTTATTTATGCTCTGTCTGCCCTCGGAACTCCTCCCATGCAGGAGACTCTGCAGGCCATGATTGATACGGGAAGGCACATAATGGAGAATCTGGGCAAGGTCGGTCAGCGTGCGGTGCACTGCGTGGACCGGGGCTTCATTCCCTTCGGAGGAAGCGTTTGCATGTGTCCCTTCGATGAGTATGCCGACCATATACGCGGAATAATGGAAGCTTGTATGGACTGCATAGAAGAGCCCGAGCGCCTTGAAAAAGCCCTTGAAATCTGTGAAAGACACTTCCCCTCAAGCATTGCCAATGCAAAAATGCAGAAGGCAAAATATGTGTTTGTGCCTCTCCATTGCGGTATGGATAGCTTTATGAGCCTTGAAAACTATAAGCGCTTCTATTGGCCTGGCCTCAAGAAACTGCTGAACATGCTTATAGCCGAGGATATGACTCCCATAGTTATGTGTGAAGGACAGTATAATACCCGTCTTGAGGTGCTGGCTGATGTGCCCAAGGGCAAGGTTATCTACTTCTTCGAGGATGTGGATCTTGTGAAAGCCAGGGAAATTCTTGGTGGCACCGCATGTATTGCCGGCGGTATGCCCACCGAGTATCTTATGTATGGCGATAAGCAGAGAGTTATCGATCACACCAAGCGCATGATAGATCTTCTTGCTCCCGGTGGCGGATATGTTATGAGCAACAGCCTCGCTCTCGACCAGGTCAAGATGGAAAATATGGAAGCATGGAAGGATACCGTATTCAGCTACGGTAAGTACATGAAATAAGAAAGAGTGGTAAAAGGCATGAAGGTTTTGGGTCTTTGCGCCGGAAGACGCAACGGAAATACCGAAATTATGATGAAGGAAGCCTTCCGCGCCATTGAGGAAAAATGTGGAGCGGAGTGCAAAATCGTCAGAGTTCAGGAGACCAAAATAAACACCTGCATCGGCTGTGAAACCTGCATGGTCAGCCATCTTAAAGGCGACTGGGAGTTTCGCTGCATACATAAAAACGGAAGCGACCATTTCTATTTCATCGAGCAGCTCATGCGCGAGGCGGACGCTATTGTTGTCTCCAGCCCCGCATATAATCTTCTCCCCACGGGTCAGCTCATAAAGCTGCTGAACAAGGTTCACGCCAGCGGTGACTACCGCGATGTTATAAGAAGAGAGCCCAAAATTGCGGCTGCATTCTCCATCGGCGGCACGGACTGGACAAACTTCACCCCCAATTTCTGCAAAATGATCGCCATGGAAATCTGCGGCACTTATGACCTGATGGCAGACTTCGTCCATTGGGACTTCATAAATGCCAAGGGCAACGTTTTCCTCACCGAGGGCGTGCTTGAGCGCATGCATCAGTTTGGCGAAAATATTGCTGATGCCCTTATCAAAAAGGCAAATGGCGAGAAATTCGAATATAAGGGAACTCCCGGAATTTGCCCCGATTGCCACGGCACTTTCCTTGAAAAGCGCGCCGACGGCTGGTACTGCCCTCAGTGCCTGACAAAGGCAGAACTGAAGGTGGTTGACGGCGAGGTGGTGGCTGAGTTCACTCCCGAGGAAAGAGCAAAGAGCCGCTGGTCACCTGCGGGTCAGGAACTTCACGAAAACGGTATCCGCTGGGGTCATGGCAGAGCTGCCAAGGGAAGAGAAACCATCAAAGAAGGCTTCGGCAAATACAGCGTCAACGAATATGTTGTTGAGCTTCCTGAGCTTATAAAAGAATAAACAAAAATAGGACCTGATTTCATAAATCAGGTCCTATTTTTGTTGTTATAATTTCAAAAGCCTTTGATGACATCCTCTGTGAGATTTTCCAGAAGTGCGATTACCATTTCAACAGTGGTTTCAAAGTCTGCGCCGGAACTGATGCAGTTGGTGGTGTGAGCATAGCGGACGGGGATGCCGGCAACTACTGAGGGGGCACCCGTGAGGGTGGTCTGGATTGATGCTGCGTTGTTGCCGCCGCCCTTTCTCACTGCCTCCTGAACGGGTATGCCCTTTTTCTCTGCCAGATCAAGAGTGAAGCGCTGGAAGCGGGGAGAGCATATTGCGGAAACATCCATATGGCGGAACATAGGGCCTTTTCCCAGAGCGGTCTGGATAGCATAGTCCTCGGTGAATGTATCGTCGGCGGGGCAGCCTTCCATAACGATGGCGGCATCGGGATTTATGTGGTGGACGGTAACTTTGCTGTTGCGAGGGCCCATTTCCTCCTGTGTGGAGAGGACGGCAACCACATCGCAGGGGAGCTCACGTCCTTCCAGACGAAGCAGTGCTTCGATCATGGCGGCGCAGCCTATACGGCAGTCAAAGCCTTTGCCAAAGAGGAGATTATGCTTTTCGTCATATTCAAACTCCGTTGCGGGCACAACGGGCTCGCCTATGCGGATGTGAAAATCCTCCTTAGCCTCCTTGGCAGAGCAGGCGCCGATATCGATGACCATATCGTCCATTTCAAGACCGGGATTTTGTTTCTCTGCAGCGCTCATAAAATGAACGGGCTTTGCGGCGATAATGCCGGGGATGTATTCGCCGAGAGCGTTTCGCACCAGAACCTTACTGGAGGGGAGGGCGTTTTTGTTCCAGCCGCCGAGAGGTAGGAAACGGAGCGTACCGTTGGGCTTGATGTGCTGGATTATGAGACCCACCTCATCGGAATGTGCATCCAGCATAACGATGGGCTTTGAGCCGGTGTTTTCCTTACGGTAGATATAAAGATTGCGGAGGAAATCCTCTTCAACCTTGCCTATGCCCTCAACATATTTGCGGGCGACCGCAACAACGGCATCTTCAAAGCCGGATGCGCCGGGGGCATTTGTGAGTTCTTTCAGTATATTAAGTGAGCGCTCTTTCATAATCGGGTCTCCTTTTTAGGTCTCGCCGCTTTCGTTGAAAAGCTTTATGAGTTCTTCGGCGAAAATATGGGTTTTGGCATTTTGGGCAACGGCGGGATATATGATATTTACCGTGCAGCGGTGGTTGAGAGGCAGATAGGTATAGGAACGGTTATTGATAGCGTTATCCCAGTCCGTAAAGAACATTACACCCTGACCGCAGGACATTTTGAAGAGTGCGGAGGCAAACTGACTGCAGTTTTTGAAGTTGGGGTAGAAGCCGTAGTCCTGGCATACGCGCTTGACAAGAGTGCTGAATTTCTTTTCGACATCGCTGTCAAAGTGGAGGAAATCAGCATCCTTCAGATCGGAAAGGCTTTCAACATCCTTATAGTATACGTTGGAGTAAAGCATTCCGCATCCGGTGTCAGTAAGGCGGCGGACAGTGAAGCCGTACTGGACGGGGGGATGGAATTCGTGGCTTATGATTATATCAAGCTTGCCTGCCTGAAGTTTGGACATAAGGTGGGGGATGGAACCGCACTCCAGACTCAGATTGACAGAGGGGAAAAGCCTTTTGAAGTGCGCCGTTATTTTGTCGTAAAACTTGGATGGATTCCAGGTTTCGGGGCAGCCAAGCCGTACGGTACCGCTGAGCTTGGAAAGGGAAGCATGTATTTCGGCAATAAGCTCGTTATAGTTATCAAGGCTTGTTTTGAAGAAATGGTAAAGAGCACGTCCGGCGGCGGTGGGCTGCAAAGCGCCTATCTTGCGCTCTAAAAGGTCAAAGCCCAGTTCTTCCTCCATTTTGGATATGCTTTTGCTTATTGCGGGCTGGGAAATAAAGAGAGCTGCAGCGGCCTTGGCAAAGCTGCCCTCGTCAACAACTGTTAAAAAGCAGTTTATCTGCCCGTTCGTCATTTTTATCATTCCTCCGTTCCAAGAGACTTAACCAAAAGGTTATAATTATATTACAACATTTTCAGTAGCTAATCAAGGGATTATGATATATAATTTTGATGTGACAGAAGATGGCATAGTTCTGCTTTCTTTAGTGCCTCATAGACAATTTTACAAGCCTTTTTTGTTGTTCTTGGCAAATTGACAAGGATGCGAATTTAGGTGTAAAATATTATGAAGCGTTATGCTGTAACAAAATGCAAATTTTTGCGAAAGAAAGGAAATATGGATATGATTAAGCGTACTTATGAAGAACTGGAACCCTATTTTCCTGCCGGCCACTTCGGCGTGACCTGCAAGCGTTATCACGGCAAAGACGAGACCAATGCAGACAAGTTCTGGATCGGCATTTCTGAGTTTGAACCCGGCGGCGGCGCAGACTGGGCATATGACGATAACCCCCTGGAGAAGGTTTACTTCGTCCTCGAAGGCGAAATGACCGTCACCGACAAGGAAGGCAATAAGTATGTTGTCGGCCCCATGCAGTCCATTTCCTTCCCCCCCAATGAGGGTCGCGGACTGGTAAACGCAAGCGACAAGCCTGCAAAGATGCTTGTTATTATTAACTATCCCCAGGCATAACAAATAATTATTTACGGAGGAAAACCAAAATGGTTGCTGTTGAAAAAAGTTTTGTAAACAATATGTTTTCCGTTGAGGGCAAGGTTGCTCTCGTTACCGGCGCTACCGGCGCTCTGGGCTGCGTTCTCGCAAAGGCTTACGGCTATGCAGGCGCAAAGGTCTTCATGACCGGCCGCAATGCAAACAAGCTTCAGGCACTGCAGGATGAGTTCGCTGCTGAGGGCATCGATTGCGCATTCGCTACCGCTGACCCCTCCAATGTTGAGCAGTTCGACGCTGTTGTTGCTGCCTGCGTTGAGAAGTATGGCCGCATTGACATTCTCGCTGTTTGCCACGGCTACAACAAGCCCATGAACGTTCTCGAGCAGTCCGTTGAGGATTGGCAGTACATCATGGACGCTGACTGCAAGAGCGTTTACGTTGTTACCAAGGCTGTTGCTCATCAGATGGTAAAGCAGGTTGAAGAGAC
>JAZUAQ010000146.1:0-3248 GCA_045638085.1 Oscillospiraceae bacterium | reverse complement strand
ATTTTGTTCGCAGCTATTTTTAGAAGGGGAGTTCCCCGTCGGTGTCGCTCAGGTCAGAGAAAGCGTTTACGGAGGGAGCAGAGTCGAAGCTCTGGTATCCACCGGAATAGGAATTGCTCTGATAACTGTCGCGAGAGCTGCTGCGAGGAGCGCTCTGATAGCCGTCTTCACGGCTGCGCTTGCTTTCACCGAAATAAACGTTCTCCGCAACAACTTCTGCTGTGCGGCGCTTGTTATTATCGCGGTCGGTCCAATCTCTGATCTGCAGGCGGCCGGAAACAACTGCCATGCTGCCCTTAGCGAAATATTTGGAAACGAATTCCGCGGTGTTGCGCCATGCCACGATATCAATGAAATCGGTCTGGCGATCTGCTCCGTCACGGCCGCCGAAGTCGCGGTCAACAGCCAGAGTGAAGCTGGCCACGGGAACCTGACTTCCGGTGTAGCGGAGCTCGGGGTCACGGACGAGGCGACCCATGAGGGTGATGTGGTTAAGCATAGTCTTTACTCCTTATCCGAATTATTCGCAACGAAGAGTGATGAGACTGCGGATAACGCCATCGGTGATTCCGAGGACGCGGTCGAGCTCAGCGGGGAACTCGGGGCCGCTGGTGAACTTGACGAGAACATAGTAGCCTTCGGAAAGGTAGTTGATTTCGTAAGCGAGCTTGCGCTTACCCATCTCCTGCATTTCATCGATAGTACCGTTTGCTTCGACAAGAGCCTTGAACTTTTCTACGACAGCAGCGTACTCTTCCTCAGCCAGGTTGGGATTGAGGATGTACATGCACTCGTACTTAGCGGTAGTCTTTGCCATTTCAGCACCTCCTTCTGGACTAGTGGCCTGCATTCTTATGCAGGCAAGGATTAGGCAACATCTGACCGTTGCCCGCTTGCTCTTACTTGGCAAGCCTTTATATTATACACTTTTTTGGCAGCTTGTCAAGGGAAAAGTCTTGATTTCTCAAGGCTTTTTCGGCTTTCTGTCCCTTGTGGAAAGCTCGCTTTTTCCGCCCAATATATAGAATGAAGCCTGCAAAAATTCCTCTCTTTTCGCTATTTACAAATAGTTTTTCAGCCTTTATAATACTTTCAGTTATCATTTTAGGAGTAAATAAATGAAACAATTTTCTCAGACAATGTCGGAGCTGCGCAAAGAGCGGGGCATAAGCCAGCGCAAAGCAGCTGCCGACCTTAAAATAAGCCAGGCTCTTCTGAGCCACTATGAAAACGATGCCCGCGAGCCCGGTCTTGACTTCGTCTGCCGCGCCTGCCGTTACTACGGAGTAAGTGCCGACTATCTTCTCGGACTTTCCGCGGACAGCAGCCAATCCGCTTCTATAGCGGAACTTGAAAGCCTTGTCGGGGAGCTTCGTGCCCTCAGCGAAAAGGCAGATAAAAAACTGGAGGAACTGAAGAAATGATCTCAAAAGACCATATCAGAAACTTTTCCATAATTGCTCATATTGACCACGGCAAATCCACCCTTTCCGACCGCCTTATCGAGCACTGCAACGCTGTGCCCCAGCGCGAGATGGAAAACCAGATTCTGGACAACATGGAGCTGGAGCGCGAGCGCGGCATCACCATCAAAGCCCGCGCCGTCCGTCTGGACTACACTGCCGAAAACGGCGAAACCTATGCCCTCAATCTTATCGACACCCCGGGTCACGTTGACTTCAACTATGAGGTCAGCCGTTCCCTCGCCGCCTGCGAAGGCGCTGTGCTGGTTGTTGACGCTGCACAGGGCGTTGAGGCTCAGACCCTTGCAAACACCTATCTGGCTCTTGACCACGATCTGGAGATACTCCCCGTTATCAACAAGATAGATCTGCCCGCTGCCGACCCCGCAAAGGTTAAGCAGGAGGTTGAGGATATCATCGGTCTGGACTGCTCCGAAGCCCCCGAGATAAGCGCAAAAATGGGTATCAATACCCGCGCCGTTCTGGAGGGCGTTGTAAAAAATGTTCCCGCCCCCGAGGGTGACGCCTCCGCTCCTCTCAAGGCTCTCATCTTCGACAGCCAGTATGATGCCTATGTGGGCGTCATCGTCTATGTCTGCGTGAAGGAAGGCACTTTGGAGGTTGGTCAGGAGATCAAGATGATGGCCTCCGGCGCCACTTTCAAGGTTCTGGAATGCGGTTATCTCCGCCCCAAGGGAGTTGAAAACACCCGCTGCCTCCGCGCAGGCGAGGTTGGCTGCTTCACCGCATCCATCAAGAATGTTAAAGACACCAGCGTTGGCGACACTGTCACCGATGCTCTCAATCCCGCCGCCGAACCTCTGCCCGGTTATCGCCCCGCCCGTCCCATGGTTTACTGCGGTATCTACACCGAGGACGGCAGCCGCTTTGGTGACCTCCGCGAGGCTCTGGAAAAGCTCCAGCTCAACGATGCCTCCCTGGTCTTTGAGCCTGAAAGCCCCGTTGCTCTGGGCTTCGGCTTCCGCTGTGGCTTTTTGGGCATGCTCCACATGGAAATCATTCAGGAGCGCCTTGAGCGCGAGTTCAATCTGGATCTTATCACTACCCTCCCCAGCGTTATCTATGAGATTCAGAAGTCCGACGGCAGTATCCTGCGCATAGATAACCCCCACGATTATCCCGACCCCACTCTTATTGTGGATAGTCAGGAGCCCTTCGTGAAGGCCAGCATCATCGCTCCCCCCGATTACATAGGCAACATTATGCCCATGTGCCAGGATCGCCGCGGTGAGTTCAAGGATATGCAGTATCTGGACAAAAACCTTGTTGAGATACATTATAATCTTCCTCTCAACGAGATAGTCTATGACTTCTTCGACACTCTCAAGGCACGCACCAAGGGCTACGCCAGCCTTGACTACGAGTTCCTTGAGTACCGCCCCAGCGACCTTGTGAAGGTGGATATCCTTCTCAACGGTGAACAGGTGGACGCTCTCAGCTTCATCGTCCACAGGGAAAAGGCATACGGACGCGCCCGCAGAATATGCGAAAAGCTCAAGGAGAACATTCCCCGCCAGCTTTTCGAAGTTCCCGTTCAGGCTGCCATCGGCGGCAAGATTATCGCCCGCGAGACTGTAAAGGCCGTCCGCAAGGACCTTCTGGCCAAGTCCTACGGCGGCGACATCACCCGCAAAAAGAAGCTTCTTGAAAAGCAGAAGGAAGGCAAAAAGCGCATGCGCTCTTTGGGTACTGTTCAGATGCCCACCGAGGCATTCATGGCCGTCCTCAAGCTGGATGACGAGGACTGATATTTTATCAACAGGG
>JAZUAQ010000145.1:0-16107 GCA_045638085.1 Oscillospiraceae bacterium | reverse complement strand
ATAATGAGGGTATCGTTGCTGAGGAGGGCATCGTTGAGCAATGCGGAAGCCAGCTTTCTATCCTGCGCGTCCACAAGATCCATAATGGGGAAAAGTTCGCTTTTGTTCCAAAAGCTGTTTTCGTCCTTTATGCGCCAGTAGTGGACGAAGGGAAAAAGCTTGCACTGTCTGCCCGTCTTCTCCCAATACTTGGCGATCAGCTTCACTTCCACGCCGCCTGCCTGCACGCTGCAGCCTATGTCTCCCGCTTCCACCTTCACCTTGCCGAAGGGAGTTTCCACCTGACTGTCCTCAGGCCAGCGGAACCAGAATTCCATGATCTGCACCGTGTCCTCTCTGTCATCAATGGAGGTGGAGAGGTCAAAGATGCTGCTTTCGGAAACATAGCTGCCGCTGAGCACTTCTTCGATGTCTATATCCTTTTCCTCCAGCACCCTGCCGTAAAGCTGACGGAAGCGCACCTTGTGGATTGAATAGACATAGGCAAGATACTGGCAATCCTGAATATCGCCGTTTTTGACGGCGGGGTCGGGGTAAATTGCCTCGGGGGAGACATCGATTACGGATATATCGCCCTCGTGGATGCCGCAGCGGCGCTCGCTGTCCCAGTACGCCTTCCAGAAGGCATCGCCCAGCTTCAGCAGACGTCTTTCGTTGGCGGTGTTTTTATGTTCAAGGTCGTTGGACTCCATTATGTATTTCACGGCATGCTCCCTCTTCTTGGCCTTCACACTGTCAAGGTCGCTGTCCCGTCCGCGAAATTCCGGCTCGGGAATATTGGGGTCAATTTGACTCTCCACGGCTATCCAGGGGTCGGGGCAAACCGCGGGAGTCCAGAAAATATTTTTCTCGCGGCAATACTCCTTCAGCTCGGAGCTGACATCGTGGATAAAATTATAGTAGTCGTTATAGCGCTCCCACTCCCCCTCCACCACGGTTTTTGCTCTTTTGGCCTTGTCCAGAAGATGCATTGCCGTGGTCTGCCTTGCCTCCGCGTCGGAGTAGTCATAGCCGGGGATGCAGGAGACTTTCTTTTTCAGTTTTTCACCTCTT
Organism: Oscillospiraceae bacterium; assembly: GCA_045638085.1. Classification (GTDB taxonomy): domain Bacteria; phylum Bacillota; class Clostridia; order Oscillospirales; family Oscillospiraceae; genus SIG459. Next base: position 15,054 of record JAZUAQ010000145.1, on the reverse strand, counting down.
GGCATAGTTTCCCTCCACATAGTTTTTGGTTATGGCGAAAACGCCGAAGCCCTCATGGGCAACGCAGTTGCGCACCAGAATTTGCAGGCGCGTATACTTTTTCACCTTGGTATTGAAGAAAAGCTCTCGGGCGCTGTCGTTGCTGTCGAAGCTCAGGCGCTCAAAGTCTATATTCTCCCAGGAGAAAATATCCAGCGTGGTCTCCGCGGCGAGGCGAGGTCCCGGATCGCTGTCCGTGCGGAAATAAACCTGAGCGCTGGATCGGCTATAGGGCTTCAGCGTCACCGCGCAGCCCCGCTTGAGCATGGTTTTCAGCACCGCGGCGCAGCCGTCATCGTCCATTTTAGTTGCCCACACAGAGTCTATGGGCGCTCCGTCATCGCTGAAGCGCTCAAGGCTTTCTATATCCGTGTTAAAACGGCATACCCGCCCGTCTGCCGTGCCGAAGAAGAGGTTTTCCTCCCCCTCTCTCTCAAAATTGAGCCAGCAGCGGGCGGGAACATCCTCCCAGTAATAGGCCTCATATACGAAATCGCCCAGCGACTCGCTGCGGTAAGCTTTGCTCTGTCGCCCGTCAAGGACATAGATATGTCCGTTGGGGAAGGCGAGAAGATACATTCCTCTCCAGCTGACGGCTTCGCTCTCACTCAGTTCCTCGCCGACAAGTCCGGAGTTTATATAATAGCTTCTGTTCTGTCCCGCCCTCTCACCTGTCAGATAGTTGGCGCTCAAAGCAAAAATGCCCGTTCCCGAAACGAACAGAGGCTCGTCCAGCAAGTTGGCAAAGCCCCCTTCGGAAACTCCGCCCACGCCGCTGACCGCCTGCTTAAGGGGAAAGCGCGCCTCCCCCTCGCTGCTGAGCTCTCCGCTGCGGAAAAACACGCTGGCATCCTGCCCGTTATCTCTTTTCACAACAGCCTGACAATCCCCCACGCGGCAGTAACCCACTATGGGTACATCTTCAAGGCCTACCACGCTGTATCCCAAATCGGGAAAATATGTGGGGTCACCCATGGCACTAATCCAGTCGCGGGCGGGATAGGTGCTATTGCCGCTGAGAACTATTCTGTCGCTGCTGCCAACGCCGAAGGCGCTTATGATTCGGCAGTTATCCGCCATATCCGCATAGCCGGCCACGGTTTTGGGGAAGGTCACCGTGAGTCCGTCCGCATTGCCCATACCGGGGGCAGCGGGGGCTTCGGCAAAGGATATTATCCCCTCCGCTCTGTTAAGGCTGAAATCCTCCGTAGCCTCTCCCCATATCTCCGCTGTCACCTGTGAGAATGGGGAAAGCTCTGCCAAAGAAGAGATATCTCTGCCCTTGCTCACAGAGCTTTTTTCCATATCCGCCTCAGCGCCGTCTGTATAAACCTTTGCGTTTTCAAAATCCAGCTTCAGTTCCTCACCAGCCTCTGCGCTGCGGGCTGCGGCAAAGCACCAAAAAACCTCTCCATCGGCAAAAAAGAGCTCTTCACCCTCTCCGATGGCTTCGCTCAGCACAAATGCGGTGTCGAGACAGTCGCTGTCCAGCAAAAAGCTTTTTGTCTCGCCATCCGTCTGGAAGCCGTTGCGCCTGAAGGGGCTGAGAAGGTTTATGGCCTCGTGCACCGCTCCGCCTCCATCAGGCAAACGGGTTATAACCGTTGTGGGAATATATCCCATCTCGCGGACAAAGCTCACCTTCTCCCCCTGGCAGCAGAGAAACTCCCCGCCCGTGACTATCCAGAATTTCCCGCTCAGGCTGTGGCCTCTGCTTTTGCCGTCGCGGAGATTTTCCATAACGAGACGCTTCTCCCCGCTTTCGGGGTTCCAAAGGTAAAGGCAGCTGCCTGAATGAACATAGAAAATGCTCTCCCCTTTGTAAACCGCGCTGAAAAGGCCGTTTATCCTCCCGCCAAAATCCGCAAGAGTTCTCCAGCCGCAGCGTTTTTCGGGCATACCGCCTCCGTCGGAGACCATATTGGTGCAAAAGGGAGAGCGCGTTTTGTCAACAAGCGCAGGGTCTGTGGAAAAATCCGCACCCCTGAACTTCTGATAGACGCTTGTTTTTATTCTTGCCTTCTTTCCTGCCATAGCCTCACCTCCGATAGAAGCTGTTGCAAAGCTCCCAGCCAAGGCTGTCGGATTTTATCAGCGAGTTCAGCATCTCCCTATAAATGGTGTAAAGGGCGCCATAGTCCATAACCAGATCCGCTATGAGCTGCTGACTTGCCACGAAATAGGGCAGCGCCTTTGCCGCGTCCTCCCCCACTTCGAATTCATAGCTATCGGGTGTGTTGGGCCCGATGGTGGTGGGAAGGGCAAAATACTCTATCTCAATAGGCGCTTTCTCGCTTTCGGGAATGATGATGCTGTTGCCCTTCCATGAGAAGGTCTTGGTAACCATATCCCCTTTCCAGACCCTCACCAGCTTCAGAAAATCTCCGGGCATTGGATAATGGGTCTGTCCCGCCTTGCGCTCAATCGTATGCATACGGCGGATTTTCTTAAACTCCGCCGCCTGCTTTTGTGCGGTGTCGAAAAAATCCGCCATCTTCGCCTCTATGTCCGCGTCGCGGGTGAGGGCGCCGCCGGAGGAATACTCATCCAGCAGCATATAAACCTTGCGTTTTCCCTCTTCTAATGTCATTTTTCTCGCTCCTCTCTTCCGCGGAGGAGTTTTGCTCCCCCGCGGAGGGGACAACCGTCCCTCAGAAATGTTCCTTGTCGGTGGGGTTATTTACCACACCGAAGGCCACGAGGACGGGCAGAAGCACGTCCAGCAGACCATTGACGGTGTGGGAAATATCAACTCCCGCAAACTCCTTCACACAGAATATGATCAGCGCACCAATAGAAAGCCAGAGCGCCCAGCTTTTGAATCTGTTTCTCATACTCTATCCTCCCTCTCATCAGTTGGGGTTGGAGAAGATGATGGGTCGTGCGTCGCCCCAGCCGATGCCGAAGTCCACATAGCCGGTGTAAAGATCCTTCAGGGGATTTTCGGTGTCGCTGGGAAGCACCTTGGGACGGGTGATGTAGACCAGCTTGAAAATGCGCTTCATGAGCACGGGGTCGCAGATGGCCCACTGCTTTGCGGTGAAGCCGTCCTTGCCGCCGCCGATGACCATATACTGAAGGTCGCCCACGGGGTTTGCTGCGTTGGAGTTATCCTCGGGGTTGCGGAGGGGGCGGAACTTGGCGTTCTCGCCGCAAATCTTTTTGGCCTCTGCCTCCAGTTCGGGGGAGACAAGGAGAAGATTCATATCCTGCAGCACGGGGAGACCGTCAGGGGTCACAAAGCGGCTTGCCAGAGACTGGGCAGAAGTGATCGCGCTTACGCTGAGGGTGTCGGTGATGAGGTTGGAGAAAGTGCCTGCCTCCTCATCGGGGACAAAAATTCGTCCGTTGGAGCCCTTGGAGGCAACGGGATGGTCGGTTGCAGCCCAGCTCTTGCCGTCGCCGCCCAGCTTATTGCTGTCGAAAGCGCCGCCGATAACGCGGAGGGCGTGGACATAAACGGTCATTGCCGCAGCATCGCCCAGATATTCGCCCACGCGGCGGCATTCGCCGCTCTTATCGATTTTGGCCTGCTTATAGGCAACGGCCTCGGTGAGGGAATATTCCTGGGGGGTGATGATGGTTTTGAAGCCGCGCATCTTAGTGGCCTCGTTCAGGTCATTTCCGTTATAAACGGGCATTTCGCCGTAGCCGCCGGATGCGGTGATCTCGTAGTCAATGGAGTTGGAGTTCACCTCGCCCATGATGGCAAGAAGCTTGTTGATTCGGTTTGCGTAGGCGTAGTCAAAGGCCTTGCCTACGAATTTGTAGTTATCAGTTTTCCATGCAGTGTTCATTTTTTTATCTCCTTTTTATGAATAAGATTTTTTAATAATGCGCTCAGCCCCTGAGGAGAAATTCCTTCTCGCTCATTTTCATATCGGGGTTAGAGTCGTTCCAGCGTCGGAGTGCCTCCTTCTGGGAGGAAGAGAGCGCTCCTGCGCTTTTGCCGCTGCTGCCGCCGGTGGTGCGGGAGGCTTTAGCGGCGCTTTTGTAAATGGCGGCTTTTTCAACGCCGCTTACTATGTCTGTGTAGGCCTCGTAAAGGTCTGCAATGCTCTCCTTGCCGTAGCGGGAGCCCACAAAGCGGCGGAAAGAGGGGTTGAGATCCAGTTCCCCAAGGTCAACATCGGGGAAGCGAAGCGCCATCTCCTTGATGTGGGCATCAAGAATATCCCCAATGGAATCATTTGCCGCAGCAGGAGCCTCTTTCGCGGTTTCGCCGTGGGGCATTTCGGCTGTCTCGGCGCTTTCCGCGGCCTCAGATCCCTCCGCAAGGGTATTTTCTTCCAGAATAATGTCTTCCATTTTTAACTTTTCCTTTCTTAAAATCGTCGTTTTTTGCCCTTTTCCAGCTTGTCTATGAGCTTTTGGCGCTTTTCCTCGCTCTCGGGCAGAAGAGCGCAGCGCTGCTGGCTTCGGGCAAAATGGCATATTGCGGCGGCTAAAACATGGTCATCATGCTCCCCGGCCGCGGCTTGGGGCTTGCCGTGCTTATCGTACTGAAACTGAAGCATCTGCCCAAGGAGTGCGCGGCTGAGCAAAACCTCCCCCGCCTCGTCACTGATGGTGCGCAGGTTGCTGAGCACGAGAGGTCGGCTTGCGGAATCTGTGCGGAAGCCGTAGGACTCCACATATTCCTTCTTTATTCTGTCATAGCGTTGGCGCTGATAAAGGTTCGGGTATCCCCATTGTTCCAGCATAGTCAGCGGGTAGGAATCGAAGTTCACCTCTATGGCCAGCAGCGCCCAATTGAAGTATTCGCCCAGACACCAAAGCTGGCGCACATAGAAAATGCTCCCCTCCTGCCGCTCATACTCCAGCACCTGCCTTCCCGTAATGTTGTCCACTCCGTGGGCGGTGAAAAAGTCGCTGCCCTCTCCGGCGGTGTCGCCGCCGATGACATAGGGCACGCCCCGCTGCGGCTCCTCCCAAAGCCGTATGCAGCCTCGGGGGTCATCAACCCAGCGTGGATTTGCGGGCTTGCCACCAGGCTCCTCATCATGGATGAAATATCCCGTCTTTATGGGCTGAGGCGCAGATGCCAGAAGCAGGTTTATCCGCGGGTTATCGAAAAAGGGTCTTCCGCTGGTGAGGAAAGCTTCCTCGGGGGTGGAGGGGTATTCCTGACGGAACATATCCTCGTCTCCCGCGCAGTTTGTGCTTATGCACCATCGCCGCCAGCTCATCTGTTCGGGAGAGAGGGAAAGGCGCTCCATCATCTCCCTCTCGTATGCCGTCCAAATCGTTCCCGGCTCCACGCTTCTTCGGTAGCCCGGCTCCTTGTACCATGCCATAAACACGGCGCGGAAGCCGTTGCGCCCCGCCGCAGCATCCTCCCAGAAGTCCTTGAATTCCCCAAGTCCGTTGGCAGTGGTCTCGTAGATAACGCAGCTGTCGCTATCGTCGGGCACCGTCTGCATAACGGCAACATGGGTCTGCTTGAAGTTGGGCCAGAAGGCCACCTCGGAGCCATGGACATTTGAAAAGGTGAAGCCTCGTCCCGCTCCCTTGCTTCCCGCGGTGACACAGCGGATGCGGCTTCTGAGCCCGGGCTCTCTGCCTGCCGCCTCCGGGTCTCGGCTGGGGTTTCCGAAAACAAGCTCCTGTGAGTTGCTGGCCTTGCGCATAGGCTTCAGCTGCGGGGGTAAGGACTCATAAAACAGCTTGTTCATCTCAAAAAGGTTTCTGCTTGCCTCGTCATCGTGAGCCATAACAAGGGTGCTGGTGTTGCGGGATGTGGCGGAGTGGGCGAAAAACATCCCCTCTATGAGGGTGGAAAATCCCATCTGTCTGCCCTTCAGGAGCACAATGCGCACCCCCTTGCCCTTTTGATGCTCCTCGCGGACTATGTTGTAAAACTCCTCCTGAGCCGGGTTGAAGCCGAATGGGATAATTCTGCCCTTTTTATCCCTTATCTTCAGGAAGCTTTCGCAGTAGATTTTAGGCTTTCGTATGTCTGTCAGGCTCCGCCGCCTCCCTTCTGTCGGGAGAGCTTGTCCCTTTCCCCGCGGCCGTCGGGGATGCTTATGTAGATTTTTTCGGTCATTTTCTCTCCTTTTTTTATTACTCCCCAACACCTCATCCGTCTGCCTTTTGGCAGACACCTTCCCCTCAAGGGGAAGGCTTTAAGCTCCGCTCCCGCCGCATCTTTCCACATCGTGGGAACGCTGCCATCCAAAGCCTCCCTTGTGTAAAGGGAGGTGCCGAGCCTATGCGAGGCGGAGGGATTGTTTCTTTACCGCGCTATACCACCTTTGTGCAGGGCTCCCTCTGACGAGGGAGCTGTCGGCGCAAGCCGACTGAGGGAGAGACAAAAAACTCAGGGAGCGCTTCTCTCCCTCCGCTTCCTTCGGAAGCACCTCCCTCGTCAGAGGGAGGCTTTAAACGCCTCCTTGCATTGCCACACAGCCTGATATATAATGAGCTCAATAAATCAACTTCCGCTTATGCGCCGCAGAGGAGGTCAAACTATGCCACTATGGTTTTCCTTGATTTGGGGAATTACAACAGCAACGCTGATAGTGATCCTTGTGCCCTACTGGGCTGATATATTTAAAATTGATATTTCCGGAAAAGTAATACTTATATCATTTCCAATCTTGTTTGTTGTTTCATTCCTGTACAATCTGTTTGCTCCCGAGAAGCTATGGACAATCACTTTTATTGCCACCTTGGCGATCGGCACTTTAAGTTGCGGTGTGCATTGGATACGGGTACTGATTAGAAAATGGAAAAAGTGATATACGATAACCTTCTGTGCCACAAAGGGATTTTTTCCCTTTGTGGCTTTTTCGATAGTTCGTGGACGGCTGATTTTTAGTCGTGTGATGGTAAATATGGAGTGTAATGTCCCTTGACCCAGTCGTATGACTGTGCGACAAGATCTCTATTACTCAAAACTGACTCACTTGCTGCCCGCCTCCTTGCATTCCGATGCCCCGTGATATATAATACTCTTAAAGATACAACTCGCTTATTCAACAACATTGGAGGATTAATAATGCCTGTTGACATGTCCTTGCTTTTGGGAATCGCAACCACAGCCGTTGGCATAGCTATAGTTGTGTACTGGGCTGATATGTTCGGGAGTGATATTCCCGCCAAAGCTATTTTCATATCTGCACCAATTTTGCTGGTTTTCACAACTTTATATAATATGTTTGCACCCGAAAAGCTATGGACAATCACTTTCATTGTTTGTCTTGCAATAACCACTGTTACGGTGGCATTGCACTGGATAAGATTACTAATTGACAAATGGAAATCATAAGAGAATCTAGGATCAAGAGGGAGGAATTTCCTCCCTCTTTTGCTTTTGCCTCGGAGAATTTTAGATAATAGTTTTTATTTATGTGGTTGTAAAAGTGGTGTATATTGTCTCCCATTCCAGTCGTACGTCTGTCCTATAAGATCATTTTGTCCGAAAACTGACCCAACCGCTTCTGGAATGCCTTCCAACACTACTCCACTCCAAAATGCCATTGACAATTCCTTTCTTGCCTCATCCGATTCGAGAACTTCTTTGAGGGTTCTTTCGTCTTGGCAGCTAAGCCATTGTCCAAATTTTTCCATACCCCAAACGACAATGTTTTCTGCTCCATCATATAAGGATTTTACACCGAACCTTATTGCCACATGTCAGTGCGATATGGCGCAGGTATCCCTGAATAAACTCCTCAATCGTTCTCTCCTTGCATTGCCACACAGCCTGATATATAATGAGCTCAATAAATCAACTTCCGCTCACCTGACAACATGGGAGGTCATAAGCATGCCTTTCGAATATGCCTTATTTTTCGGATTCATTGCTGCGCTACATGTGCAAAAAATTATTAAAATATGGTTGGAAGTGTTTAACGTTCTTCGGCGAGTGGATAAAAAGATATGGTATGTGGTTGTCCCTGTTATTTGGGTAATCATCACCATTTTTCTTACATATACTTCAGAAACAGTTGCCATTGTTGCTTTCATTATCTATGTTGTCATCACAGTTGTTAGTAACTATGTTAATGACTCAAGAAAACGAAGAAGATAACTCATATGGGGGAGCTTTCGCTCCCCTTTTTTTATTTTTCTCCTGTCTTTATCTGTTTTTTGAGGTATTCGGAATATATGTTTCTGCTGAAATTTTCACTCCCTATGTCAGCATGGTATGGCGCGGGCAATAGTGGAGGTTTATAGGTATCAGGTAACGCCAGGTATTTTTGAGGTGCGGTAAGGGCAGGCTCTCTCCTCGGCGTGCTTCCTTCTGCATCCGACCTGGAACCATACTCCCCCTTTGAGAAACTTCTTCTGGCTGCATTTCTTTTTTGTCTAGCTGGATCTACAAAACTAAGAGCGAAGCCTGAAGCAAAATCTTCTATCGCCTCATTCAGAGCATTTTTTGACCAGAAAAGCTCGTGGAAGGTTTTGTCATCTTGATATGTGAGCCATTGTCCAAATTTTTTTACTGTATTCGCAAGCACCTCTTCAAAACCACTATTCGTGGCATCTCCCAAAATACTTTTTAGTTCTTTTGTCAATTTCCTAGACGCATACGCACCCATCTTTTCAACTTCATTTAAGCTAGGTGTTTCCTTTAAGCCCTTTGCTTTTCTTGATATTGTGCCCACAATTATATCCGCCCCTGCGCTTATGAGTCCGCTTGTGGCGGCCTCGTCAAATGTCGCACCTTCTTTTGCAGCATGCTCCGCTTCATTTCCAAAGGCTTTCACTCCCGTTGTAAGCCACCACGGAACACCCACAGCCTGCAGAGCGCTAACTGCTGCAAGCTCTCCCGCTTCCTTCGCAAGAACTCTGGATTTCGTTCCCAGAATTGAATCGCGCCCTACATCAAGGTCGGGGTTTCTTGCAAGATAATCTGCGTAAATGGTTTCCGCTATGGCATCTTCATCAATAAGGTCTTTGGCTACGAAGTCCGCTGCTCTCTGTTTTTCCGCTTCTCTTGCGTCCAAACTGAAACTATAAACGGGGTATATGCTCATTTCTTCCGAGGGCATCAGCCCTCCGTAAGACCACGCGCCTAGCATTCTTGTGCTGTCTGCCGCATTTTCCCCCAACCTGAGCGCACCCGAAACCATGTTCATATTCAAGTCCGCAAGCGTTGCTTTGGCTGCATTTCGTAAATCTCCACGCTGCCAACCATCGCTGAATGCTCCGGACTGAAACCATGTGTCGTCCGTCTTCGGCTTATTCATCGCTTTTTCCGCATAGTAGTCCGCCGTATCTTCTATTGCCTGCACCTGATACTCTCTGCCGGTGTTTATAAAGTCCTTCGTCTTATCAACGGCAGTGTTCACAAGGTTTTTTGCTTCGTTCAATATTGCGGGCTTCTCTGCAGGGCGCGGGTCATATACGGCTCTGTCGGGATCGGCATTTATCTTCTGCAGATATGCATTAAGCTTCGGGTCTCCCGAATAACTCATATTTCCGAGGGTGGTCGGCTTGGGAGCATTTGCTTCGCTTATCAGTAAATTATTCTGCTTTTCGCTGTTTATCCTGTCGGCGTAGTAGGTTGCCGTATCCTCTATCGCCTTGACCTGATACTCTCTGCCGGTATTTATAAAGTCCTTGACTTTATCCCACGCTGTGGGCTTTCCCGCATTTTTTGCATTATTATTTGTTTTTGCCATTTTCTCTCCTTTTTTTATTACTCCCCAACACCTCATCCGTCTGCCTTTTGGCAGACACCTTCCCCTCAAGGGGAAGTCTTTATGGATTTTCAAAAACCCCGTCCGCCGTCCAGCTGCTCCAGAAAGGCTTCAACTCCCTGAAAATTCTCCTTTTCCCTCGGCTGCTCGGAGAGCATATCCAGTTTCCCGATGGCGGAGAGTGCCTTTATTGCCCCGTCCGCATCAAAATCCCATGTTCCGTCATGAACATAGCTCTGGCTGGACTTATCCCACACCATATGGGGAGTGGGTTCCATGCAACGCTCCGCAACCTCCGCAAGCTTTCGCTTCACCCAATCCTGAGATATATCCTCAGGGTCTTTTGCGGATGTTCGCGCCTGTATATATGCGTGGATTTTCCCGTTTTTCAGCATTCTGCTTGCCTGAACAGCCGCAGTTTTTTCCGAATAGCCCGCCTTTATTGCCGCGCATTTCGGCTCCGCGCCTTCTATAATCGCCTCAGCAAACTTAAACTGCCTTTCCGTAAGAGCGGCCTTCAGCTCGCCGAAGCCCTTAGAGCCTGCATCATTTTCCATCCCTTCCCCTCCTTTCTCCGTTTTTCAATATCTCTTTACGCCCCGCAAAACCGCCGCGGGGTCATCAAAGCCCCTGCTTTTCAGCAGCGCGTCAATCCCGCCGCTATAAACCGCCGCCGTATACTGCCCGTAGCTTAGTCCAAAGGCTTTCGCCTCCGCATCCACACGCGCCAGACTCTTGCCCCGCAAATCCCTGTGGTCGCACAGGCGCTCGGAAAGGCTTTTCCTCTTTTTCCTGACGGGACGCTTTTTCCCTCGGCTGCAGTTGGGGCAATATTTTTGATTCGGCGCTGTCCGCTCCACCGCATTTCCGCAGCGGGCGCACTCTATGTAAACAAGCTTTATATCCTTCAATTTTCTGACCTCCTCGCCCTCTTTGAGTTGCGCAGCGCAACTCAAAGAGCTAAGTTCGGCGGAAAACACCGCCTTCCGATGCAGCATTTTCCGCCTGAATATTTGTTGCGCTGCGCAACCTTGATTCGAATATAGCACCCAAAATGTCGGTTTGTCAATAGCACTGTGCAACTTTTTTGTGCAAAGCTATTGCGCTGCGCAATTTATTATGATAAGATTTCCGTAGCCTGACCGACATAGTCCAAACCCGTTTTTGAGGGCATATCCGTCGGCATTGCTTCGTTGCCGGCTTTTGAAAGGCACATAGCCTTTCTGCAAACCGCCGCCTTGCACTGTCTTAGTATATGACCTCAAAAATCTTCGACTGCCCGAGAGGGCATTTTTGAGTCAGGCAAAATTGAATGATGCGGGTGGGCTGTCGCCCACCAAGGAATGAAATGCGCTCTGGCGCTAAAATCCGCCTCGCGGAGCGGGCTCGGATTATGTCTGTCAGGCTAAAGGGGGAAGAGCAATGAACCTTGCTGAAATCGGCTCAAGAATCAAATATGCCCGGGAACTGCGCGGTCTCACGATGGCGGAGCTTGCTGCCAGAGTTGGCGTAAACAAGTCCACCATCAAGAGATATGAGGATGCGCTGATAGCAAATCCCAAGCTGCCCGCTCTCCAGTCCATAGCCCTTGCTCTGGGGGTCAGCCCCGCCTGGCTGCTCTGCAAGAGCGAGGATATTTTCCCCGTTGCTGAGACTCCCGCACTTCCGCTGGAGCTCCACCAGATCGTGGCTGAGCTCAACGACAACGGAGTCACAGAGCTGCTCGATTACGGGCAGTATCTCTACAGCAAGGATGAATTCCGTCTTGCCGATGGCGAGAGCCGCAATTTTTATCCCCTTCCCAAGCCCAATGCTCCCAAGGGCGAGATAAGATATATCCGCCATTACCTCACCCCTGCGGCGGCAGGCTATGCCTCACCCATTGAGGGCGAGGACTATGAGCTTATACCCGTCACGGAGGATGTCCCCTCCCGTGCCGACTTTTGCATCAGCATCTCCGGCGACTCCATGGCGCCCTATATTGAGGACGGCAGCATCGTATATGTCCAGCGCGATGCAAGTCTTGAGGAATTCGATGTCGGTGTTTTCTTTCTGGACGGCGACGTGCTTTGCAAGCAGTATTGCACCGACTCTTTCGGAACGCTGTATCTCCTCTCCGCCAATCCCAGGCGGGAGGATGCAAACCGCATCATTCCCCGCAGCAGCGATTCCACCGTGGTCTGCTTCGGCAAGGTTCTCCTCAAGCGCAAACTCCCGAAACCGATATACTAAGCACTTCGGAATTCGCAATCAAAAAAACAAACAAAGGCCGGGGATTTCCCCCGGCCTTTTCTTATCTTCCCCTTATTTCTTCATCATCTTTCTGTCAAACTCGGGGTTATAGGCATAGAAATTCTTCTTGTTCAAATCGTCCTTCACATTCTCCAGCGCCTCGCCGAAGCGCTGGAAGTGGACAATCTCCCTTTGGCGCAGGAAGCGGATGGGGTCAAGAACATCGGGATCATCCACAAGGCGGATGATATTATCGTAGGTTGTACGGGCCTTCTGCTCCGCCGCCATGTCCTCGTGGAGGTCGGTGATGGCATCTCCTTTACTCTGGAACACGGTTGCGGAAAAAGGCGTGCCGCTTGCCGCCTGAGGCCAGAGGGCGAGGGTATGGTCAACGAAATAGGGCTCAAAGCCCTGAGCTTTAATCTGCTCAATTGTCAGGTCTCTGGTGAGCTGATGAATAATGGCACAGACCATCTCCATATGGCTCAATTCCTCCGTGCCCACGTCAGTCAAAAGACCGGCAACAGAGCGCCAAGGCATGGAATAACGCTGGCTCAGATAACGCTGGCTGGCGGCAAGTTCACCGTCGGGACCGCCAAACTGGCTTATGATAATTTTGGCAGCCCTTGCATCGGGGCGCTTTATCTTCACCGGGTACTGAAGACGTTTTTCATAACTCCACATACTTTAGCACTCCTTTTCCCATGGCCAAGGCTGGCTGACCCAGTTCCATTTGTCCGTTCCGCCCGCTCTGTATGCCTCCATTGGGCCAAACTGAGCCTCGTAGCTTTCGAGAAGTTTTTCCCTCTTTTTTCTCAGCTCGCGGAAGGCGCTGAGAGCCTCCTTGTCGCAGGGGTGGGTATCCAGAAACAGCCTCAGCTCATCCATAGTGAAGCTGACCCGGGCAATTTCCTTTTCCATCGCGCGCTTATTCATCATATCTGCGGCACTCCTTTCCCTCGAAGGGCAGATAAAGCTCATCGAACATGGTGCCTCTTTCAAGGGCCACCTCGGGAGGATAAAGCTTTTGGAATTCCTGCATCGGCACACTGGCTATTGCCAGCGGCAGGTCTTCGCAATAAGGTCTTTCCATATATTTCTCCTTTTCGCAATCATAGTCATTGGCGAGGGCTTCCCCTCTCTCCATATTATGACGCAGCTGGCAAATGGGAAACTGTGAAAGCGCCTTTGCTGCAGCTGCGGCTTCGAATGCAATCAAAGCCCCCTCTGACGAGGGGGCTGAATTTTTGCGCAGCAAAAAGACTGGGGGAGAGACGCAAACAAAAAAGAGACGCAGCAAAGCGTCTCTTTCTCTTCTAATTTATCGGGCATCTTCCGCCACTTCAATTATTCCGTTTTCTTTTTCAAACTCTCTTATGCATTTTTGCACAAGATACAAAACCTGCTTATTTATAGAGCGTCCCTCGTATTCGGCAATATATTTAAGCTTATAATGTGTATCTCCGTCAATGCGCAGTCCAAGATGCTTTTCTTCCATATAGCGCCTCCACATACTCATTTTAAGTTCACTTTAAGTTGATTTTATGAAATTCAAGCGATATAATCCTTAAAGCGTACTTGTTTTAAGTACATAATCTTTTTGAGGGAGTTGCACTTATATGAGCATTCGCGATAATACTAATTTTTCTGCCGCTCTTGCCTGCCTTGATGCATATATTTTTCTGCGCGACAAAAGCGAAGAAGCCTTGTCTCTGCTTCGTGAAAACAAAGTGAATGAGGCCGAAAAGGTATTGGCTTCAGCACTAAGTTTTTCCCGTATGCTCTATAACGAATCCTGCGATATGACCATCTTGTCGGACTAATCATTTTCCTGCATTTTCCCCTTTTCAAATTTCGACAAAAGTGATATACTATTTTTTAATGTATGGAGATTATTTTCGGGCTTTTTCCCCAATAATCTTCCCTGTAATCCTTGACAAGCTGCCCCAAAAGATTGTATAATATCTCGATCTTTAAGGGCGGTACAGAGATGCCGACAAGATTTGGAAAAGCATAGTTTAGGGATAGGTATGTCTATCCTCTGTTTTTGCAATCTTGCGGCCGATTTCCGCAAGATTTTTATTTTGCCTATTTGGCATTAAAGGGAGAAACACTATGTTTGATTCCAAGGATTTTGCTATCAAGAGCATCAAGGTTTATGAAAACGGTGAGATCAGAGAAGCTGCAGCGGTTATCCGCGGCGGCCGTATTGAGCTTGTCGAAGACCTCGGCGAAATTTCTCTCCCCGTCCGTGCTTTCAATGACGCTATATTGCTTCCCGGTTTCGCAGATGTGCATGTTCATCTGCGTGAGCCGGGTTTTTCTTATAAGGAGACCATACGCACCGGCACCGCCGCCGCTGCCGCAGGAGGCTACACCGCGGTTTGCTCCATGCCCAACCTGAATCCCGTGCCCGACTCCGCGGAAAACCTCCGCGCTCAGCTGGAGATAATAAAAAAGGATGCGCTCATCCACGTCTGTCCCTACGGAGCAATCACCGTTGGACAAAAGGGCGAGACCCTCGCCGCACTTGAAGAGCTCGCCTCTGACGCAATCGCCTTTTCCGACGACGGCAAGGGCGTGCAGAATGAGGATATGATGCGCGAGGCAATGCTCCGCGCAAAGGCTCTCGGCAAGATGATCGTTGCCCACTGCGAGGACGAAAGCCTCCTCCACGGCGGATGCATCCACGACGGAGAATATGCCCGCGCCAACTCTATCCCCGGCATCTGCTCCGAAAGCGAGTGGGGACCCATCGCACGAGACCTGAAGCTTGTGGAGGAAACAGGCTGCGCTTACCACGTCTGCCACATCTCCACCAAGGAGGCCGTTGCCCTTATACGCGAGGCCAAGGCCAAGGGTCTGGATGTAAGCTGCGAGACCGCCCCCCACTATCTTGTTTTCTGCGACAGCGAGCTTGAAGATTCCGGACGCTTCCGCATGAATCCCCCCATCCGCTCCGCCGAGGACAGAGACGCTCTCATAGACGGAATTCTGGACGGCACCATCGATATGATAGCCACCGACCATGGCCCTCACTCCGAGGAGGAAAAATCCCGCGGTCTTCGCGGAAGCCTCAACGGCATCATCGGTTTAGAGAGCGCCTTTCCTGTGATGTACACCCACTTTG
>JAZUAQ010000144.1:0-16801 GCA_045638085.1 Oscillospiraceae bacterium | reverse complement strand
GCACCGAGGGGTGTTTCCAAAGAGGGGGGCTTTCCTCGCCCCCTCTTTGGTGGACTTTTCTTTCCATATTCTTTTCGGCCACGCGAAAAGAATATGGCCGTCGGAGACAAAAATCTCGGCGCGGTCGACACAAACACCTCATCCGTCTGCCCTTTGAGATCGCAAGATTGTTTCCCCCATCGAACTTCCCTCCTCGCGGCATAGCCGCTGCGGTCGGGGGCTAAAAATATGCCACCGGCATGTTTTCTTAACGCCCCGACCTCAAGGGGAAGGCTTCAAAGGGGTGCATCCATCCGCTGTGTGGCTTTAGAAAGCAAAAAGGGCGCTGCATTTTGCAGCGCCCTTTTGTTTCACGTGAAACATTTTTCACGTTATTTATTTGCATACATAGCAATTCCACTCTTCTTCGTGGCAATGCTCCAGAATTTCGAAGCCGTTTGCCTCCAGTGCGGCGCGGACTTCAGTTTCTCTGCCGTCAATGATACCGGAACAGATGAAAACGGCATTTTCAGCCATAAAGCGGCGGACGAAGGCGGAGAGAGGGATGATGACATCGCTTACGATGTTGGCAAGAACAATATCATAGCCCTCGCCAAGGAACTTTCTCATTCCTTCGTCGGAGAGAATGTCACCTGCATAGACCTTGAAGCGATCCTCGCCGATACCGTTGAGCGCCGCGTTATCTCCGGCCACATCGGGAGCCTTGGGGTCAATATCGCAGCCCACAACCTTGTCGCAGCCCAGCACGGCGGCGCCAATTCCCAATATTCCGCTGCCGCAGCCCAGATCCAGAACCTTTTTGCCTGCTTCGGCAAATTTTTCAAGGCGATGGAGGCACATTCTGGTGGTGGCATGGCTGCCGGTGCCAAAAATAAGACCGGGGTCAAGACGGAGGGCAACGCGGCCTTCAAGCTCTGGGTTTTCCCACTCGGGGATAACAAGGAACTTTTCGCCAATTTTAAGAGGCTTATAAAATTCGCGCCAGTTATTTTCCCAGTCGCTGTCATCCACAGTGGCGCAGTCTATCTCCAGACCCAGCTCTGCGCGGATTTTGGTCAGCATGGTTTTTCCTTCCTCATCATCGGAAAGATAGAACTTGATGCGGCTGAGACCCTTGAAACGGTCGTTGAGCTCGTCATCCACGTAGTCCCAATACTGATGGTTATTTTCAAGGAAGTTCTTGAAGTCCTCCTCGTCCTCTATGCACATACCCTCAACACCAAGATCCGCAAGGCGGAGGCAGAGAAGGTCTATTTCCTTGCTTGTTGTTGCGATTGCAGCTTCTATCCAACGCATAATCGGCAGCTCCTTTAATTTTGTTGCTTCAATTCTATAAGCTTTGACCCAAGCTGTCAAGGGTGGGGCTTTATATGTTTCACGTGAAACAAAATTGCGAAAAAAGTTTCACGCGAAACAAGGGAATTGTTGAAAATTTCGTAAATAGTGTTATAATGTGTAGTTAGATAAACTATAAAGGAGAAAGATATGGGCAAAATCATCGCGATTGCCAACCAGAAGGGCGGCGTGGGCAAAACAACCACCGCTATAAACTTCTGCGCATCTTTGGCTCACAGAGGCAAGAAAGTCCTCCTTTGCGACTGCGACCCTCAGGGCAACGCAACAACCGGCATGGGAGTTGACAAAAACAAAGTTAAAAGCGTATACGATGTGATGCTCCGTGACTTCCCCGCAGAAAAAGCGGTCATCTCCACCAAATACGGCGATGTGCTGCCCTCCAACAGAGAGCTCGTTGCCGCAAACGTGGAGCTTGTTGACGCAGAGGACAGAGAGTTTATCCTCCGAAAGGCACTTCTGCCTTTGAAAAGCGAGTATGATTTCATAATCATCGACTGTCCTCCCTCTCTTGAGCTGCTTACTTTGAACGCTTTCACCGCCGCCGACACAGTGCTCGTCCCCGTCCAGTGCGAATTTTATGCTCTCGAGGGTCTCAGCGACCTTGTGAACACCGTGAAGCTGATAAACGGCAGACTCAACCCCGCTTTGACCATAGAAGGTCTTGTGCTCACCATGTATGACGGGCGAACCCGCCTCAGCGAAGAGGTCGCCGACGCTCTCCGCGCCCACTTCGGGGACAAGGTCTACGAGAACTCCATCCCTCGTAACGTTCGCTTAAGCGAAGCACCCAGTCATGGCAAGCCCTGCATTGCCTATGATAAGTTCAGCAAGGGCACGAGAGCTTACCTGCATATGACAAACGAATTCTTAAAGCGTCAGTAATTGACAGAGAAGATAATTAGGAAGTGAAATAATGGCAGAAAAACCCAAAAGAGGACTGGGAAGCGGTCTGGGAGCCCTTTTCGGAGAGGATGTCCTCAGCGAAAAAGGGGAGAAGGAGCTGACGCTCCCCATTTCAAAGGTTGAGCCCCGCGCAGACCAGCCCCGCTACAGCTTTGACGAGGAGGCTTTGGAAACTCTTTCCGAATCCATCCGTCAGTATGGTCTTATCCAGCCCATCACCGCCAGAAAACTGGACGGAGGCTATTATCAGATAATCGCAGGCGAGCGCCGCTGGCGCGCCGCAAGAATGGCGGGACTCACCGAGGTTCCCGTAAGAATAATCGAGGCCGACGACAAGAGGGCAATGGAGCTTGCTCTGGTGGAAAACCTCCAGCGCGAGGATCTCAACCCCATCGAAGAAGCCCGCGGCTACCGCACCCTTATGGACGAATACGGCATGACTCAGGAACAGGCATCCGCCTCCGTAGGTAAGTCCCGCAGCGCAGTTGCCAACTCCCTGCGTCTTCTCTCCCTTAGCGAAGCCGTCAGTGCAATGGTGGAAAACGGAAGTCTTTCCGCCGGTCACGCCCGCGCGCTGCTGCCCCTCAAGGACGCAAAACAGCAGTTGGAGATAGCCGAAGTCATCGTTTCAAGAGGCCTTTCCGTCCGCCAGACAGAGACACTTGTAAAGAAGCTCTGCGCCCCCTCCGCAACCAAAAAGGAGGAGGACAGCGGTGACATCGTTGTGGATTACGTGAAGGAAGTTGAGCGAAGCCTTGAGAACGCTCTCGGCCGCAAGATAAAGCTTGTGGACTCTCCCAAAAGAGGCCGCATAGAGCTTGAGTTCTATGGCGCGGACGACAGAGAAGAGCTTATCAGCAAGCTGATGCTCATCGGAAAGCTGAAAAAATAAATTTGTTAAAAAATTAAGATTTTACTGAATAAAAGGAAGAATACACTATGCTTGACATTAAATTTGTTCGTGAAAACCCCGAAATAGTTAAGGAGAATATCCGTAAAAAGTTCCAGGACGCAAAGCTCCCTCTCGTTGACGAAGTCATCGAGCTTGATAAGCTTAACCGCGCCGCCATCAACGAGGCCAACGAGCTTCGCGCAAGCCGCAACGCCCTCAGCAAGGCAAACGGACCTCTCTTCGGCAAGCTGAAGAAGGCTTCCGACGAGGAGAAGGCCGCCATTCAGGCTCAGATCGACGCTAACATGGAAGCCGTCAAGGCCAACGACCTGCGCCGCGAGGAGCTTGAAAAACTGGAGGCAGAGTACGCCGAGCGCATACGCCGCATCATGATGATCATCCCCAACATCATCGATCCCTCCGTCCCCATCGGCGAGAGCGATGAGTTCAACGTTGAGGTTGAGCGTTTCGGCGAGCCCGTCACCCCCGACTACGAAATTCCCTACCACACCGCCATTATGGAGCGTTTTGCCGGCGTTGACATGGATGCCGCAGGCCGCGTCAGCGGAAACGGCTTCTACTACCTGATGGGCGACATTGCCCGCCTCCATTCCGCAGTGCTGGCATATGCCCGTGACTTCATGATTGAAAAGGGCTTCATCTACTGCATCCCTCCCTTCATGATCCACGGCAATGTTGTTGAAGGCGTTATGAGCCAGAACGACATGGACGCAATGATGTACAAAATCGAGGGCGAGGATCTCTACCTCATCGGCACCAGCGAGCATTCCATGATTGGTAAGTACATCGACCAGATCATCCCCGAGGCAAGCCTGCCCCACACCCTCACCAGCTACAGCCCCTGCTTCCGCAAGGAAAAGGGCGCCCACGGCATCGAAGAGCGCGGCGTTTACCGCATCCACCAGTTCGAGAAGCAGGAAATGATAGTTGTCTGCCGTCCCGAGGACAGCATGGAGTGGTACGAGAAGATGTGGCGCTATAGCGTTGAGCTTTTCAAGAGCCTCGAAATTCCCGTCCGCCAGCTGGAATGCTGCTCCGGCGACCTGGCCGACCTGAAGGTCAAGAGCTGCGACATCGAGGCATGGTCTCCCCGTCAGCAGAAGTATTTTGAGGTTTGCTCCTGCTCTAACCTTGGCGACGCTCAGGCCCGCCGCCTGCGCATGCGCGTAAAGGGCAGCGACGGCAAGATGTATCTGCCCCACACCCTCAACAACACCGTTGTTGCTCCTCCCCGTATGCTCATCGCCTTCCTTGAAAACCACCTGCAGGCCGATGGCAGCGTGACCATTCCCGAGGCCCTCCGCGGCTATATGGGCGGCAAGGAAGTTCTCGTCCCCTCTAAGTAATCAACATTAAAAAGTTAGAAATTCAAGAAAAGTAATATAAAAAACGGAGGAAAGTCAATGAAAAAGTTCGCAGAAGAATTCAAAACCTTTATCATGCGCGGCAACGTGCTTGATATGGCAGTCGGCGTTGTAATCGCCACTGCCTTCGGCAAAATCACCACCGCACTCATCAACAACATCCTTATGCCCTTCATCGCATATCTCTTCGGCTCCCGCGATATGACCGCCCTGGACATTGTTGTCCGTCAGGCTGTTGTCAACGCAGAGGGCATTGAAGAAAAGGCAGCTATCGTTATCGGCTTTGGCACTCTCCTTGCCACAATCATCGACTTCATCCTCATCGCTTTCGTTGTCTTCCTTATCATCAAGGCCGTCAACAAGGCAGGCGAGAAGAAGCGCCTTGCCGCAGAGGCAAAGGCCGCTGCCGAGGCAGAAGCCGCAGCAGCCGCTGCCGCCGCCGAGCCCAAGGCTCCCACCACCGAGGAGCTTCTCGCTCAGATTCTCGAAGAACTCAAGAGCAAATAAGTTTCAGCATTTATGCAGCAAAAAGGCCGAACCTTTCGGTGCGGCCTTTTTTGTTTTTCGGGGGGATGGCGCGCCCAATGGCAACACCCTACGAATGGTGCGAGCCTATGACCGTCGGAGACAATTAACACCTCATCCGTCTGCCTTCGGCAGCCACCTTCCCCTCAAGGGGAAGGCTTTAAACCTCGACCTCACAGCTTCGCTGTGCCATCTTCCTCTCAAGGGGAAGGCATTATATAATCCCTCCGCCTCATGTTCGTTCGGCACCTCCCTTTGCAAGGAAGGCTTTAACGCCCCGACAAGGGAGACTTTGAAATGTTCCCCTCCCTTAATCGCAAGGGGAATTTATCCACAAAATCGGGTCTTGGTGTTGATATAAATATAAAATAATGTTATACTAACTGGATAATAAACATAAGGAAACCAAGGTATGAGCTATACTGACTGGAAAATTCCATATAATCCCACCTATGTGCCTCAGGAACTGCTTGAGGCAGGTTACAGCGCACTTCTTGCCGCGGTACTGAATGTCCGCGGTTTGGCTGACGGAGAGTCCGCCCGCGCCTTTCTTGAGTGCGACGATGCACTTCTGGGCAACCCCCTTCTGATGACGGACATGCCTCAGGCTGTCATGCGAATCACAAGAGCCATTGCCCTTGGGGAGACCGTTGCAGTTTATGGCGACTACGATGTTGACGGCATCACCTCCACCTGCATGATGACGGATTATCTCCGCAGAAAGGGTCTGCAGTGCGAATACTACATACCCGACCGTATGGAGGAGGGCTACGGCATCAACACCGCCGCCATCGAATCCCTCCGCGACAAGGGCGTAAGCCTCATCATAACCGTCGACTGCGGCGTTACCACCGTTGAGGAGGCCGCTTTCGCTGCAAGTCTGGGCATAGACATGATAGTCACCGACCACCACGAATGCCGTGAGGAACTGCCCGACGTCATCGCCGTTGTTGACCCCAAACGCCCCGACTGCAACTATCCCAGCCGCGACCTTGCAGGCGTCGGCGTGGCTTTCAAGCTTCTCTGCGCTCTGGAGGGCAACCCCGCCCCCATCCTTGAAGCTTATTCCGACCTTGTCGCCGTTGGTACCATTGCAGACGTTATGCCTCTTGTGGGCGAAAACCGCTATATTATCAAGCACGGTCTGCGCAAGCTTATGACCTCTCCCCGTCCCGGTCTCCGCGCCCTCATCGAGGAGGCAGGTCTGGGCGATAAGCGCATAACCGCCACCAATATAGGCTTCACTCTGGCTCCCAGACTCAACGCCTCCGGCCGTCTGGGTCAGGCAAGCATGGCAGCGGAGCTGCTTCTGACCGATTCTCCCCGCACCGCCGCCTCCCGCGCAGCTGACCTTTGCCAGCTCAACCGGGACAGACAGATGCTGGAGACCGATATATGGAAGCAGGCTCAGGAGATGATCGGGGACGCCAATCCCGATAAGCCCATTGTCCTCTCCTGCGAAACATGGCATCAGGGCGTCATCGGTATCGCCGCAAGCCGCCTCACAGAGGCTTACAATGTGCCCGCCATTATGATTTGCCTTGACGGAGACAAGGGCAAGGGCTCCTGCCGCAGCTGCGGAGGCTTCAACCTTTTCGAGGCTCTCTCTGCCTGCAGCGAATATCTTGAGGGCTTCGGCGGCCACGCTTTGGCCGCTGGTCTCACCATCACCCGCGAAAACATCCCCGCCTTCACCGAGGCAATAGGCGAATACTATCTCGCCAACCCCGGCGAGGGCGAAAAGAGTCTTGATATCGACCTTTGCGCCGACTCCCCCGAACTTCTCACCATGGACTGCGTTGAGGATCTTGAGCTTATGGAGCCCTGCGGCACAGGCAACGCAAGACCCACTCTCTGTATGACGAGAGCCTATCTCAGTTCCATGAGTCCCATCGGCGGAGGCCGCCACCTGCGTCTGCTTGTGGAAAAATTCGGCCACAGCTACGAATGCGTCTTCTTCTCCCGCACCGCCGCCGAACTTGGCGTGCAGGTGGGCAGCTGGGTGGACATTGCATTCTTCCCTCAGATAAACGAATTCCGCTCCCGCCGCAGCGTTCAGCTGCTTCTCAGTGACCTGCGCCCCCATCATAGCGGACTTTCCGATTCTATTCTTGAGGGCAATTTCCCCGTCTGCCCCGAAACCGCCGCCCCCTCCCGCGATGACCTTGGCCAGCTTTGGCGCAGCATCATCCATTGGGGAAGCAGACTCACCATGAACAAAACCGCCCTCTTCGAGCGCCTCGCCCCCTCCATGTGGGACAGCCGCATTGCCATCGGCCTGAAGGTTTTCGAGGAGCTTGGTCTTATCTCCCTGAGCTTTGACGGGGAGAATATATCCATAAGCTGCCAGCCCGAATGCGGCAAGGTTAAGCTTGAAGATTCCGCAATCCTCGCGAAACTTTAATAGACTTAAACACCTCATCCGTCTGCCTTCGGAATTTCAAGATAGTCGCCCCTATCGAACTTCCCTCCTCGCGGCATAGCCGCTGCGGTCGGTGGCTAAAAACATGCCACCGGCATGTTTTCTTAACGCCCCGACCTCAAGGGGAAGGCTTTAAATGGCGCGATGTGGAAATAGAACGAGGTGAAATCTACGTGGCGCCGAGCAGGCGCCAAAAGGCAGCAGCGTCCTGAGCGGAAATCGAGGTAGGCACACTAAGGTTTCGGATTTGATTATGTGCCACAACGCCGTTTCTATAACTGCACCGAGGGGTGTTTCCAAAGAGGGGGGATAGGTCGCTCTTAATAACTTCCCTCCTCGCGGCATAGCCGCTGCGGTCTTGACTAAAAATGTGCCACCGGCACATTTTCTTAACGCCACGACTTTCCATATTCTTTTCGGCCACTCGAAAAGAATATGGCCGTCGGAGACAAACACCCCATCCGTGTGAGGATGATATCCCCTCAGGTTAAACAAAAGGAGTCTTTCTATGCCTTACGAATTCGACAGCGCTGTTGAACAGTGTTTTCAGCAGCTTAAAAACAGAATAGACGAAGCCGGCATGACCGTTGACCACGGCCGCATCCGCGCAGCCTTTGAGCTGGCAGCAAGCAGCCATGTGGGACAAAAGCGCAAGGATGGCTCTCCTTACATCACCCATCCCATCGCCGCCGCCATCATCGTGGTGGATATGGGTCTTGACGAGGACTCCATCGTTTCTGCCCTGCTTCACGACGTTGTTGAGGACACCTCCGTTTCCTTCGAAGAGGTCTCCCATCTTTTCGGCAGGGGTGTTGCGGAGATAGTTGACGGAGTCACCAAACTGACGCGAGTCAATTTCTCCAACAAGGAAGACGAGCAGATGGAGAATATGCGCAAGATGCTTATGGCAATGAGCCGCGACATCCGCGTTATCCTTATCAAGCTTGCCGACCGTCTCCATAACATGCGCACCATGGACTACCAGACCCCCGCAAAGCAGAAGAGCAAATCCATGGAGACCATGCAGATTTATGCCCCCATAGCCCACCGACTGGGTATGCAGGCGGTGAAATGGGAACTTGAGGACCTTTCCCTCCTCTATCTTGATCCCGCCGCCTATAAGGCCATTATGACCACCATAGATAATCGCCGCCCCGTCCTTGAAAAATTCATGCAGGACATGTGCGACAAAATCACCGCCCGACTGCGTGAATGGGGCATTGAGAGCACCATCAACTACCGCCTCAAGCACGTCCACAGCATCTACCGAAAGATGTATACCCAGAAGCTTGAGCTGAAGGAGATTTTCGACCTTTGCGCCCTCCGCGTCATCGTCAACGATCTGGGCGAGTGCTACAACGTCCTCGGTCAGATTCACGATATGTTCAAGCCCATCCCCGGACGCTTCAAAGACTATGTTTCCACCCCCAAGCCCAACGGCTATCAGAGCGTTCATACCACCGTCATCGGCACCGAGGGTATACCCTTCGAGGTGCAGATTCGCACATGGGATATGCACCGCGCCGCGGAATACGGCGTTGCCGCCCACTGGAAGTATAAGTCCGGCGAAAGCGGCGTCAAGGAAGGTGACGAGGAGAAATTTGCATGGGTGCGCCGACTTGTGGAAAACCAGCAGTCCAGCGAAGCCCGCGACTTTTTCACCGACCTGCAGATTGATATGTTTGCCGACGAGGTTTTCGTTTTCTCCCCCAGAGGCGACGTTATAAACCTTCCCGCCAACGCAACTCCCATAGATTTTGCCTATAACATCCATTCCGCCGTAGGTAACCGCATGGTTGGCGCCAAGGTCAACGGACGCATTGTCCCCTTTGACCATAAGCTCCAGAACGGCGATATCGTTGAGATTCTCACCTCCAAGGCTTCCTCCGGACCCAGCCGCGACTGGCTTAACATCGCCCGCTCCGGCTCCGCCCGTACCAAGATCAAGCAGTGGTTCAAAAAAGAGCGCAGAGAGGAAAACGTCACCCGCGGCAAGGAAATGTTCGACGCGGAAATGCGCCGCAACGGCATCACCCTGGCCGAGGCCAACGAAGCAGATGTGGTTGCCCCCCTCCTGAAAAAGCTCTCCTTCGCCTCCATTGAGGATCTCTATGCCGCCATAGGCTACGGCGGCGTCACCGCTACAAAGACCGTCAACCGCATACGCGATGACTGCATAAGAGCCCAGAAGGCCAGCGAAAGCAAGTCCGCCATCGATAAGCTCAACGATGCTGCGGAACGACGCAACAAAAATTCCAAGCCCCAAAAGGCCATTCAGGGCATCATCGTGGCAGGTATTGATAACTGCCTCGTGAAGTTCGCACGCTGCTGCACCCCCGTTCCCGGCGACGATGTCGTAGGCTTCATCACCAGAGGCTACGGCGTCAGCATCCACCGCAGCGACTGCAAAAACCATATTGCCGACCGCCTCAACCCCGATTCCGAGATTGGCCGCTGGATAGATGTAAGCTGGGCAGAGGATATCTCCGAAAGCTATGTTACCAGCCTCCAGATTGCCGCTCACGACCGCAGCGGTCTCCTTATGGACCTTGCCACCGCCCTTAACTCCCTCAACGCCAAGGTGCGCTCCCTCAACGCCCGCGATCTGGGCGACGGTATGGCAAGCGCAAACCTCACCGTGGAGGTCAAAAACCTTGCGGAATTGAAAACCATCATCAGCCGCCTCAGCGCCGTCAGAAGCGTCACGGGCGTTACAAGAAGCAACAACTGAAAGGATTCTTAAGATTATGCGTGCTGTTCTCACCCGCGTTGACTCCGCATCCGTCACCATTGACGGAAAGGTCAACGGCGCCATAGGAAAGGGCTTCCTTGTTCTTCTGGGTGTCCACGTGGACGATACCGAGGCGGAAGCAAAGAAAATTGCCGATAAAATCTGCGGTCTTCGCATTTTTGAAGACGAAGCAGGTAAAATGAATGTGAACCCCACCGACGCAGGTGCGGAGATTCTTATAATCAGCCAGTTCACCCTCTTCGCCGACTGCCGCTCCCGCCGCCCCGGCTTCACCGAGGCTGCAAGACCCGAAAAGGCCATCCCCCTCTACGAGATGGTCATTGAGCTCTGCCGCCAGCGGGGCTTCAAGGTTGAAACCGGTATATTCGGCGCCGAAATGAAAGTTGAGTCCGTAAATGACGGCCCCGTGACCATTTTGTTTGACACTGCGGGCAAATACGGCATCTGAAAGGAGATTTATATATGCTTATCAAAACTCTGGAAGTGGGTCCCATTGAGACCAATTGCTACATCGTTTCCGATGAAAAGAGCCTGCACTGTGCCGTTATCGACCCCGGTGCCGATGCCGTCATCATTCTTGACTATCTGGAGAGCAACCGCCTTATCTGCGACTGCATACTCCTGACCCATGCCCATTTTGACCATGTGGGCGCTGTTGAAGATCTCATGGAGGAGACCGGCGCTCCCCTTTATATCTGCCAGAAGGACTGCGGCGTCCCCATCGGAAGCTGGGGCGATGTCTACACCGCTCCCGAAGGCGCCAACTTCTATAAGGAAGGCGACATTGTCTCCGTTGCAGATATCTATTTTGCCGTTATCGAAACCCCGGGTCACACCCCCGGCTCCGTCACATTGATGTGCACTCAGGAGGGCGAGGAGGAGAAGGTTCTCTTCACCGGCGATACCCTCTTCCGCGATAGCTGCGGACGCACCGATTTTGCCTCCAGCAGCACCGAGCAGATGCTCTCTTCTCTCCGCCGCCTTGCAGATCTCCCCGATGATTACGAGGTTTATCCCGGCCATATGTTCACCACCACTATGGACAGAGAGCGCCGCTGCAATTACTTCATCCAGATGGCCAAGCGCGGCTGAAAAGGAGATTAAAGCCTATGAAAACAACAGCTAAGCGCACCGCTTATTACCATTTCCCCGTTGAGCTTGTCTGGCGCGGCATCGGCGTTGGCAGCGAGGGCAAAACCGTTGACCCCCTCAACGAGGAACAGTATGAAAAATATGAGCCCGAGCGCGGCACCGTGTTCACCCGCGCACTTGAGGTGAAACAGAATGAGGTTTTCGCCTTCCAGATGAAGACCTGGCTTTTCTATTCCGACTGGCGCATTGAGCTTTATCCTGTGGGTCCCTGCGAAACCAAGGTTAAGTTTATCAATACCGTTAAGTATCGCTCCCTCCAGGGCTTCATTTATTCCGGCTTCGGCACCCTCGCCCGCAACGAGGTCAAGCAGTTTTCCAAGCAGCTTGGTCAGAAAATCGAGGCCGATTTCGAAAAAAACCGTCCCTCAAGGGAAGAATAAGGATAAAAACCGCCGTTTTTCAATGCGGCGGTTTTGTTTTTGCGGCGCGGTGAAGCCGCGACGGAGGGATTGAAAAGCCTTCCCCTCGAGGGGAAGGTGGCATTTGCGGAGCAAATGACGGATGAGGTGTATTTGTCTCCGACGACGGGGCGTTAAGAAAATATGCCGGTGGCATATTTTTTGCCACCGATGCGCAGCGGCTATGCCGTGAGGAGGGAAGTTATTAAGACCGACCTATTCCCCCTCTTTGGAAACTCCCTAACTGCGGCAAAAGGAAAACTGTTGTGCCACATAATGGGAGCCTAAACCTTAGTGTGCATCCCTCGTTTTCCGCTCGGGACGCTGCTGCTTTTTGCCGCCTGTTCGGCGCCACGGGGATTATACCTCGTTATGTTTGGCGGCGCGCTGAGGTCATCGCGCCCTACGGATGGTGCGTTATCCAAAATTTGCCGTAGGGGCGGACCAATGTGTCCGCCCAACAAAGCCTCCCCTATTAGGGGAGGTGGCACGGCGCAAGCCGTGACGGAGAGGTTTTTGTCTCCGACGTTGAGGCTTTATTGGCACACCCCTACAGTGTATTTTTTTACATTTTGTTAACCATTGGGGCAGACTTATATTATAATCTAGTGCTATAATCTGATTGCAGAAAGATGTTTTTATGCAGAGGTGAGATTATGAACAAAAAAGCTCTTGTTATAGAAGATGACGGCAATATTGCCGAGCTTCTTCGTCTTTATCTTGAAAAGGACGGCTTTGCCGTTTACCGCGCTGCCGACGGCGGCGAAGGTCTTGAAATGTTCCGTGCCTTCGCTCCCGATATAGTGCTGCTTGATATTATGCTTCCCGTTATGGACGGTTGGGCCATTCTCCGCGAAATCCGCAAAAGCCACAAAACTCCCGTTATAATGCTCACCGCCAAAGGCGAGAGCATCGACAAAATAAGCGGACTTGAAATGGGCGCCGATGACTATGTAACAAAGCCCTTTGATGTGAAGGAGCTTATTGCCCGCATCCATGCGGTTATGCGCCGCAGTGACGACGGAGAAATCGAGCAGGTCAACGGCAAAAAGCTTGAATTTGACCGCCTCACCGTGAACTTGGATTCCTATGAGTTGATTGTAAACGAGCGCAGGGTGGACACTCCCCCCAAGGAGCTGGAGCTGCTCTTCCACCTGGCATCTTCTCCCAATCGCGTCTTTACGAGAAACCAGCTTCTTGATGAGGTCTGGGGCTTTGACTACTTCGGCGATAGCCGCACCGTGGACGTGCATATCAAGCGTCTGAGAGAAAAGCTTGAGGGTGTAAGCGAAAAATGGTCCCTGAAAACAGTCTGGGGCGTTGGATATAAGTTCGAAGTTATCTGATTTGAACTCCGGAACATCAAAGGCTGTTCCGGAGTTTCATTTTTGTTGAATTATCCTTGTTTTTTGAGTATAATCAGGATGGATTAATAGCGCTGCAGTCAAAATTCCCTGCGAAACTGCAGCCCTAAAAGAGAAGGCCTGAAAAAGGAGCTAATATGCACAGTTATTTTTTCAAAAACTTCATAATAGCTGCCTGCTTGCTGCTGCTGAGTTTCGTTGTTTTCGGAGCATCCTTCCTTGGTCTGGGCAGAGGCTATATGCAATCGGAGAGACAGGAAAATCTTGAGGCCAACGTTGCGGAGGTCTCTCTGCTGGCATCTGCTTACTCCCGAACGGGAAGACCTGACGACCTGAGCTTCCGTATGGTACTCTCCACCCTCAGCGAAACCTCCTCCGCCCACTACATCATCTGTGACGCAAACGGCCTTGTCATCAGCTGTTCCGACGATGAGCTTCGCTGTCCCCATCTTGGAAAAACAGTTTCCCCCGATACCATGCGCATCATCTATGCAAACGGAAGCTACAACTCTATTGAAACTCTTGGGGGAATCTACGCCGAGCCCCATTACGTAGCGGCCTTGCCAATTCTCAACCCCGAAGGCAAGGTTGCGGCCTATATTTTCGCCGCCTCTGACGCTTCCGCCTTCATAAGCGTATGGAATTCTCTTTACAGGATATTCTTCGTCTCCACTCTCATAATAATGGCTATAACCCTTATTATCAGCTTTGTCTCCGCACGCAACCAGTCCAAACCCGTCAATGAGATTGCCCGCGCCTCCCGTCGCTTTGCCCACGGAGATTTCTCCGCCCGCGTCTCCGGCGCCGACAGACCCGATGAAATAGGTGCTCTTGCCGCCTCCTTCAACCAGATGGCGGAAAGCCTTGAGCAGGCGGATAAGCGCCGCAGCGACTTCATCGCCAATATATCCCATGAGCTTCGCACCCCTATGACCAGCATTTCCGGCTTTGCCGACGGAATTTTGGACGGCACTATTCCCCCCGAAAACCAGCGCCAGTATCTTGAAACCATATCCAGCGAAACAAAGCGTCTCAACCGCCTTGTCCGCCGCCTTCTTGAACTCAGCCGCATGCAAAGCCAGAGCGTTGAGGAGATAAGGCAAAACTTTTTCGATGTCTGCCAGCTTCTTGTTGAAACTCTTTTTGTTTTCGAAAAGAGAATAAATGACAAACATCTTGAGGTTAATGTGGAAATCCCCGACGACGGAATGATGGTTTGCGGCGACAAGGATTCCATAAACCAGGTTATATATAATCTTTTGGAAAATGCCCTGAAGTTTTCTCCCGATGGGGGAGCGCTTTCTCTCAGCGTTTTCAAGCAAAGCGGAAAAGCCTATGTTTCCGTTAAAAACAGCGGCGATACCATTCCCGAAGAGGATATCTCCCTTATTTTCGAACGCTTTCATAAGTCCGACCGCTCCCGCGCCATAGACAGAGACGGAGTGGGTCTGGGGCTTTATATCGTCAAAACCATCATCGGCAGCCACGGCGAGGATATTGCCGTCACAAGCCGCGACGGCGTCACGGAATTTGTATTTTCTCTCACTCTAAAAAAATAATTTATCCTGATTTTTCAAGGAGATTTCATTTATGGACGAAAACAGAAACAGTTGGTATGCTCAGGAAGTTTCTTCCGACTGGTATGCCGCGCCCGAAAAAATCACTCTTCCCGCTCCTTCGGCTGCCCCCGTTAAGCCTCCCAAAAAGCCCCGCCGCAAGCGCACAGGGCTCAAGGTGACTTTGATAATCGTTCTTGTGTTTATGCTCATTGCAGGCACAGTATTTATCTTTGCGGACAATATAAACAGCTTCCGGGATTTTCTCCTCTCCATCCACGGCATCTATGTGACTGGGGATAAAATCGAGGACAAAATTGACGACTCTATGGAGGATGTGGAAAATGCCATGGAGGATGTGGAAAATGCTCTCGAGGATCTCCCCAATTTCTTCAACGGTCTGATCCCCGGCTTTGAGGATATGCTGCCCGGCCTTGAGGGCGATTTTGAGATCATTATCCCCGGCGAAGACAATAGCCCTGTTCTTCCCGATGAGGGCAAAATTCCCGATAACGGTAATCTTCCTGATGACTTCCGCGACTTTTTTGATAATTACTACACTATCGAGGACACTATCAAGCCCAGCAATATTGAAAGAGCCGAGGCAACAGGCGATTTTACTCTTCGCCTTTACTCCAAGGATGATTCCGAAAAGCTGACTCTTGACGAGCTTTACGAAAGCTGCGCTCCCTCCGTTGTTGGCGTTATGGCAGAATATGACGGTCAGGTGGGATATGGCTGGGGCAGCGGTATTATTCTCAGCCGCGACGGCTATATCGTCACAAATGCCCATGTTATTTCCGAAGCAGACCGCTGCACCGTTATTCTCTGGAACGGCAAAGAATGCCCCGCAAAGCTTATAGGCGAGGACAGCCAGACCGACCTTGCGGTTTTGAAGATAAATTCCAAGGGTCTTGTCCCCGCTTATTTCGGCAACAGCGATGAGCTGAAGGTTGGTGAGTCTGTTGCTGCAATAGGCAATCCTCTGGGCAGTGAATTTTCCCATACCCTTACCAACGGCATTATCTCTGCAATTGACCGCCATGTGGATTATTCCGGCACCAAAATGCCCCTTATACAGACCAATGCAGCCATTAACGAAGGCAACAGCGGCGGACCTCTCTATAACATGTACGGCCAGATTATCGGTATCACCAATATGAAAATGAGCAATGACTATGGCGTAACAATCGAAGGCATAGGCTTTGCCATCCCCAGCACCACCGTTAAAAAGGTTTGTGACCAGCTTATAGCAAACGGCAAGGTCACCGGCAGACCCGGCATAGGCATAACCTGCGGCAGCGTGCCTCCCGAGGCCATGGAGCAGTACGGTCTCCCCGAAGGTCTTTATATAACAGCTGTCAGCGAGGGCAGCGATGCCATGGCAAAGGGCATTCTTCCCGGAGACGTGCTCACCCATATCAACGGCATTCCTGTTCTCACCACCGATGATGTTCTTGTCATTCGCGATGAGCATCAGGTTGGTGATATGCTGACTTTCACTATTTTCCGCGATGGTAAAACATTCAATGTTGATGTTGAAATTTACGATCTCGGCAATATTTATTGATAAGAAAAAAAGAAAGCTCTCCTGCCGGGAGAGCTTTCTTTTTTTCGTCAGCTTTTCAATCCCTCTCACGTTGTGGAAATTTTGTTGGGCGGACACATCGGTCCGCCCCGCCAAAGCCTCCCCTGTTAGGGGAGGTGGCACGCGTTAGCGTGACGGAGAGGTTATTGTCTCCGACGTCGGGGCGTTAAGAAAATGTGCCGGTGGCACATTTTTAGCCACCGACCGCAGCGGCTATGCCGCGAGGAGGGAAGTTGTTTGACACGAAAAGAAAAGTCCACCAAAGAGGGGCGCAGAAAGCCCCTCTTTGGAAACTCCCTAAGTGCGGAAGAAGGAAAGCCATTGTGCCACATAATGGGAGCCTAAACCTTAGTGTGCATCCCTCGTTTTCCGCTTGGCCGCTGCTGCTTTTTGGCGCCTGTTCGTCGCCACGGGGATTTCTCCTCGTTATGTTTTCGCCCCACGTAGGGCGGGGGCTTGCTCCCGCCGCAAAACCGCAAAGCACCTCGTAGGGAACTGTTTTGACTGC
>JAZUAQ010000143.1:0-21427 GCA_045638085.1 Oscillospiraceae bacterium | reverse complement strand
TTCTGAATGCCGGAGATAACTGCGCCGTAGGTGAAGCCGCAGCCAATTCCGCCGATGATGCAGTAGGTGATGTAGAAGCCGATGATGCCTGCGCCAACGGGAATGAAGGAGCTGGCGAGGATGCCGCCGCCGAAGAGGATCATGCCCAGCATGCAAACCTTCTTGGGGCCGATTTTGTCGTTAAGAGCGCCGCCGAAAAGGTTACCGACGCAGAAAGCGAAAAGCATGAAGCTGGCAACAAGGTTAACTGCGCCTGCATCCCAACCGTAGTGGTTGATGGTTGCGCTTTTCAGAACGCTCCAAACATAGAGAATGCCCACGCAAAGCTGTGCTATCAGCAGAGCCACAACGGGGACAATGGGGGATTGTTTTTTAGTCATATCTTAAACCTCTATTCTTTAATATACAAAGGGCATTATCTCAAAGAAATCTGAAATTTTCAATAGTTTTTGTTGGGTCACGACGAAAAAAGAAGCTCCATTTTCAAAAAACGGAGCTTCTTTTTATATATGCCTTATGCGAAAACCTTGTCGAGCCCGCCCCAATTTTCGCGGAACATGCCTTCGTCCATAAGCTTGAGCTCGGGGGAAACAGCCAGGGGGAAGTCCACGTTGGCGAGAACATCTTTTTCAAGGTCAATTCCGGGAGCAATTTCGGTGACGGTCATCTTGCCGTCAATAAGGCGCATGACGCAGCGCTCGGTGACGTAGAGAACATCCTGACCGGGCTTGATATACTTGCCCGCAAAGGTGATCTGCTCAACGGCCTTTACTATCTTCTTGACCTTGCCCTCCTGAACTATTGTCAGCTTGCCGTTGCCCACGGAAAGCTTTGCCTTGCCCATGAAAGTGCCGAAAAAAACAATTTTGGGAGTGGCGTTGGTGATGTGGATAAACCCGCCGGGGCCGGTGAGGCGGGGGCCGAATTTGCTGACGTTTACGTTGCCTTCCTCGTCGCATTCGCCCATACCCAGGCAGGTCATGTCAAGACCGCCGCCGGAGATGATGTCGAAAACGCTGTTGTGTTCCAGAACGGCTTCGGGGTTATAGCTGCTGCCGAAGTTGGGCAGAGCGCAGGGCACGCCGCCTATCATACCGGACTCGCAGGCCATGGTGACCTTGTCGATGCAGCCCTCTTCCGCAAGAATGTTGCCAACATCGGCGCTCATGCCAACGCCCAGGTTCAGAACGCAGCCGGCCTTGACCTCCGCTGCGCAGCGGCGGGCGATAACCTTGCGCTCGCTGAGGGGCAGAGCGGGGATGGACTTGAGGGGTCTGCGTATCTGGCCGGAGAAGGCGGGCTCAAAATAGCGTCCCTCGGTCTGCCAGCAGGCCATGGGGTCGGTGGCTTCAACAACATAGTCAACAACGATGCCGGGGATTTTAACATCCTTGGGAGGAATGGTATCGTTTTTGGTGATGTATTCAACCTGAACGATGACGATGCCGCCGCTGTTATGGGCGGCTGCGGCAACGGAGAGGCCTTCGTTGAGGATGCCCTCGTTCATAAAGGAGATGTTGCCGTTTTCGTCGGCAACTGTGCCGCGCAGCAGAGCCACATCAAGAGGGAAGGACTTATAGAAAAGGTATTCCTCGCCGCCGAAGTTAACAAGCTCCGCAACGGGACCCTTGGTGCATTCGTTCATGCGTCCGCCTTCAAGACGGGGGTCGACGAAGGTGCCGAGACCAACCTTGGTGAGGAGGCCGGGACGTCCTGCAGCTATCTCGCGCCAAAGGCATGCTGCAACACCCTGGGGGAGGCACCAACTTTCAAGCTGGTTGGAAACTGCAAGGTCGCGGAGGGCGAAAGCACTGCCCACGTGGGCGCCGGTCCATTTTGCAACAAGACCGGGGCCTGCTTCGCCAAGGCGGGAAATGCCGCGGACTCCTGCTTCGGGACCCAGAGGAACTTCGCGGGGATTTTTGTCCCAACCGTCAAAGTTGTTGCCAACGCCCCAGTCGCCCATTGCGCTGGCGTGGTGGAGTTCAAGATTTTTGGGGTGGCCTGTCTCCTTGAAGCGGTCTCTGATGGCGCAGAAAACTTCTTCGGGGAAGCCGGAAAGGCCCATGCCGGCAACGCCTATGGATGCGCCGTCGGAAATAAGAGCGGCGGCTTCTTTTGCGCTGATAAACTTTGCCATGATTTCCCTCCGTATATTTCTTTTAGTTATTTACAGTATAAATCCGCCGTCGGCGGTGAGCACCTGACCTGTGATAAAGGAAGCTTCCTCGCTTGCGAAGAAAGCAACGGCGCCGGCAATGTCCTCGGGGCGGCCTATGCGTCCCATGGGGGTCATATCCGCAAGGGAGCCCATAACATCGTCGGGCAGCGCGGAGAGCATGTCTGTATCCACAACTCCGGGAGCCACGCAGTTAACGCGAATTCCCGAGGGGGCAAGTTCCATTGCAAGAGATTTGCTGAGACCGATGAGTGCGGCCTTGGTTGCGGAGTAAACAACCTCGCAGGAAGCGCCGCGAAGTCCCCACATGGAGGAGATGGTGACAATGCAGCCGCTTTTTTCGTGGAGCATATCGGGGAGAACAGCCTGAGCGCAGTTGAAAGCGCCGCGGACATTAACTCCGAAATAGCGGTCCCACATCTCGTCGCTCACATCCTGAAAGAGGCTCTGACCGGCAACGCCTGCGTTGCTGACCAGCAGACTTACGCT
The DNA here is from genome assembly GCA_045638085.1 of Oscillospiraceae bacterium. GTDB lineage: Bacteria > Bacillota > Clostridia > Oscillospirales > Oscillospiraceae > SIG459. The sequence goes on along the minus strand of JAZUAQ010000143.1, from coordinate 18,759 downwards.
GCCAAGCTCTGCCTTGACGGCGGCGACCATTGCCTCAACTTCGTCTCTCTTTGAAACGTCGGCGCGGTATATCATGGCGCGGCAGCCTTCCGCTTCAATCAAAGCCTTTGTTTCCAAAGCCTTGTCTTCTCTTTCAATATAATTTATGCATACGGCGTAACCCTCTTTGGCAAGACGGATGGCGATAGCGCGTCCTATGCCGCGGGATGAGCCGGTAACAAGAGCAATTTTTTTCATGATAATTCACCTCATTAAATACGTCAGAACATTTTACCATAATGTTTGAAGATTTCATATAGGGTTTGAAAACTTTATTTTGCCGTGGTATAATTTCAAAAATTATTTTCCCGATTCGGAGTGTCAGGAATGAAAAACGGAAAAATCAAGGGCATAGTATTCCCGAGTCTGGCGGCCTTCATATGGGGCACCGCCTTCGTGGCGCAAAGCGTGTCCACAGACTTTGTGGGACCTTTTGCCTTCAATGCTGCCAGAAGCATCATAGCTTTTTTCGTGCTTTGGGCTGTTGCGGCAATATTCAGGAAAGTTGGAGAAAAAAAGAGCAAGCCGGTAAATGTGGGTTCCCGCAAGGATCTTATCATAGGCGGCATCTGCTGCGGAGTTGTGCTGGCGGCGGCCGCCAATTTTCAGCAGGCGGGGCTGGCGGACACCGCACCCGGCAAGGCGGGCTTTATAACCGCTCTCTATGTGGTGCTTGTTCCCCTTATGGGCATCTTCCTTCGCCGCAAGGCCTCCCTTCCCGTGTGGTTGGGAGCGGTACTGGCGGTTGGAGGACTTTATCTCCTCTGCATAAAGGAAAATTTCTCTGTTGAGAAAAGCGACCTGCTGGTGCTGGCCTGTGCCTTCATTTTCGCGCTGCATATCATGTGTATTGACCATTTTGTGCAGAAAGTGGACGGCGTTCACCTCAGCTGCGTCCAGTTTCTCACCGCGGGAGTTGTCAGCGCGGTGCTGTCCCTGGTTTTTGAAAGGCAGGACCTGGCGGGGCTCTGGCACTGCATATTGCCCATACTCTACGTGGGCGTGTTCTCCTCCGGCGTTGCCTATACCCTGCAGATTTTGGCGCAGAAGGATGCGGACCCCACCGTGGTGAGCATTTTGCTGAGTTTGGAATCCGTGTTTTCCGTTTTGGCGGGAGCTGTGATTTTGGGAGACAGACTAAGCGGAAGGGAATACATAGGCTGCCTGCTGATGTTTGCCGCTGTGGTGCTGGCTCAGTTGCCGTGGCCCATTAAAAAGAAGGAGAAGTTAAAATGAATATACTCATATCCGGCTGCCTTCTGGGACTTAGCTGCCGTTATGACGGCAATAGTAAGGGTCTTGAAAAGGAGCTTATCGAAAAGCTGATGGAAAAGCATACGCTCATCCCCGCCTGCCCCGAACAGCTTGGAGGTCTGCCTACCCCCAGAAATCCCTCCGAGCGCATAGGAGACAAAGTGATGATGGACTGCGGCGAAGATGTCACGGCACAGTATCAGCGGGGCGCGGAGCAGGCCTTGCAGCTTGCCCGCCTTTTCGGCTGCGAAGCGGCAATTTTGAAAGAGCGCAGCCCTTCCTGCGGTTGCGGCAGTATATATGACGGCACTTTCAGCGGCTCTCTCACCGAGGGTGACGGAGTCACCGCGGAGCTTTTCAAGGCAAACGGAATCCCCGTCTATGGCGAAAGCCGCGTCAGCGAGCTTTTGTATGTTAAATAAAAACACTTGACACACGCGGATGCATTGTAATATAATGTACGTCCGTGGGTCTGTGCCCACCTATACAAACCAACTACTGGTACACCCGTACCTGTTGAGTATTATTATTGAAAGGAGTCAACCCGAGATGCTTCGTACCTATCAGCCCAAGAAGCGCCAGCGCAAGAAAGAGCACGGCTTCCGCAAGAGAATGTCCACTGCTAACGGCCGCAAGGTTCTCGCACGCCGCAGAGCAAAGGGCAGAGCACGCCTCACCTACTAATTTGCTTGTGTGACAACACCGAGAGGTAACTGAACACCGGTTTCGACAAGGGCGGCCAATGACCGCCCTCTTTGCGCTGCAAAGGGAAATCGGAAAAAAGGAGGAAGGAAAATGAAGTTCACAGATACCCTTAAAAAGAACTATGAATTTCAGCGTCTTTACTCCAAGGGCAAAAGCGCCGTGAATCCTTATCTGGTGGTCTATGCCCGAAAAACTAAAAAGAGGGATATGCGAATCGGTTTCACCGTCAGCACCAAGCTGGGTAAAGCCGTTGTGCGCAACCGTGTCCGCCGCCGTCTCCGTGAGATCTACCGTCTCAGCGAGGAGCGCTTTGTGCCGGGTACGGAACTTGTGGTGGTGGCAAGGGTGAAAGCCGTCCGCGCCACTTATGCCCAACTTCAGGATGCGTTTCTGGGCTCCTGCGAGAAACTGGGCATACTCAGGGAAAGAAGTGAGAACGGATGAAAAAAATTCTCATGGCGCTGGTAAAATTTTACCGCAACTTCATTTCCCCCCTTACGCCTCCCAGCTGCCGCTTTATCCCAACCTGTTCCCAGTATGCGCTTGAGGCTCTGGAAAAATACGGAGCTTTAAAGGGAACATGGCTCACCATCAAGCGTCTTTCACGTTGCCATCCCTTTCATAGGGGAGAGCACGATTTTTACGACCCGGTACCCTGAAAAGGGTTAACCGAGGAGATTTAGGAGTCATACTATTATGATGGAAATTATAGCAAAGCCATTCGGCTGGCTGCTGCTTTGGCTTAACAACCTGGTTGGAAACTACGGTATAGCTATTTTCCTGTTTGCCCTTCTGGTCAAGCTCATTATGCTTCCCTTCCAGCTCAAGAGCAAGAAGAGCATGATGCGCATGTCCGGCCTTAACGACAAGGTTAAGGAGCTTCAGAAGAAGCACGAGGGCAACCAGCAGAGACTCAACGTGGAGATAAACAAGCTCTATAAGGAGAACAAGGTCAATCCCATGTCCGGCTGCATCTGGACTCTGATTCCCTTCCCCATCCTTATCGCTCTCTACAGAGCTATCCGTGAGCCTCTTACCATTATGATGGGCGTGCCCAAGGACCTGCTTGCCGAAGGCGGCAGCATCCTTGCAAAGCTCAACGAAATGGGCTTCACCTCCAAAATGAATGCAGCTTATATTCAGCTGGATCAGTCCCGTTTCATTTCCGCCAACTTTGACCAGTTTGCCGGTCTTTCCGAAAAGCTCCACAGCATCAACTACAACTTCCTGGGACTCAAGCTGGGCGATATGCCCCAGTGGAACTTCTTCTCCAACTGCGATTGGTCCGATGTTTCCAGCTGGCTGCCCGCTCTGGGTCTGTTCCTCATCCCCATCATTTCCGCACTCTTCAGCTGGCTGAGCATGAAGCTGAGTCAGAAGCTGAGCCCCACTCCCGCAGCAGGCGGCAATCAGGCAGCAGGCAACATGAAGGCAATGAATCTTATGATGCCCCTCATGAGCCTTTATATCTGCTTCATCATGCCCGCAGCTCTGGGTATCTACTGGATTTACCAGTCCATTCTGGGCATCGTGCAGGAACTGATTTTCAACAAGCACTTTGGCAAGGTCATGGCTAAGGAAAAGGCCGAGCGCGAAGCCGCCGACCGCATCCGCGCCGCAGAGATCGAGCGCAAGCGCCAGGAGACCGAGCGTCTCAAGGCCGAAGGCGCAACCGTTGCCAACAACAACACCAGCAAGAAGAAGATTCAGGCCCGTCAGAAGGCTGAGATGGACGAGATCAAGGCTGCCGCCATCCGCGAGGAGAAGGCTGCCCGCCGCGCCAAGCTCGGCATCGAAGAAGAGGAAGCTCCTGCTTCTCAGGTAGGCACCCGCCGCTATGCACGCGGCAGAGCCTATGTTGCTGACCGCTTCACCAATCCCGAAGGCGCAGCAGAGGCCACCGAAAAGGCCGCTGCCGAATCCGAGAGCTATGTAGCTCCCGAGGAGGAGACCGAAACTGCCGTAGTTGAGACCGAGGTTGCCGAGGTTGAGACCCTTGAGGCAGAGGCAGTCGTCGCCGAGGAAGAAGAGGCAGAGGAAGTTTTCTTCGAGGAAGAGAATTCCGACGAGACCGCTGAGTAATTAAAGAGGATTAACCAAATGACAAAATTCATAGAAGTAACCGGCAAGACCGAAGAAGAGGCAATTGCTTCTGCTCTGGCACAGCTGGATATGAGCCGCGACGATGTCTCTGTTGAGATTCTCGAGCGTGCAAAGTCCGGTTTTCTTGGCATCGGTGCAAACCCCGCTCTTGTCCGCGTCAGCTACGAAGTAGTTGACACTCAGCACGACAAGGTGGAGCGCTACCTCCGCGGACTTCTGGACTACATGGGTGTTGAGGCTCAGATTGAGATCACCGAGCGCGAGAACGGTGGCATCACCGCCAACCTCAGCGGCGGCGGCATGGGTGCCGTCATCGGCCGCAGAGGCGAAACTCTGGACGCTATCCAGCACGTTGTGGCCTACAGCGTTAACCGCGGAAACGATAAGCGTATGCACATCAGTGTTGACGCCGAGAACTACCGCAGCAAGAGAGAGGAATCCCTCATCCATCTTGCTGAGAAGATGGCTGCAAAGGCTGTCAAGTATAAGAGAAGCATGGCTCTTGAGCCCATGAATTCCTATGAGCGCCACGTCATTCATACTGCTCTGCAGGATTATGAAGGCGTTTCCACCTCTTCCACCGGCACCGAGCCCAACCGCCGCGTGGTGGTTTCCTACGAAAAGCCTGAGACCCACAGCAACAAGCCTGTGAGCCGCGAGTGGGCATAAAAAGAAACACGGAGGATTTAGCTATGGTATACGAGAGACTTCGCGCCATTCTCGCCGACCAGCTCGGCATAGCAATCGATGAAATCAATATGGATACCCACATCATCAATGATCTGGGCGCCGACTCCCTTGACCTTGTTGAGCTGATCATGGCTCTCGAGGATGAGTTTGATCTGGTTGTCACCGATGAAGCCGCAAGAGAGCTCTACACCGTTCGCGAAATCAGCGAATTCATCGAAAAGCTTATCTGATTAATCAAGTGAAAAAAGCAGCGTACCGTAAGGTGCGCTGCTTTTTTATTTGCGCAGACCACTGAAACTTGGACTATATAGCTAAGTCGACCGCAAGATATAGGATATAAGCACAAAGCCTTCCAAAATATTACATTATATTAATCAATTCGGCAAAAATCATTGATTTTTCTGGGAATTTGTGTATAATATGTATCTGTATAAGTATCCTTATACCCTTTTGGCATTTCGCCTGTTTTGAGGAAAGGAACGCAATGAACGCATGAATAAAACTCTCAAAAAAATATGGAACTGGATAAGCGGCGCGCTGGTTGTTCTTGCGATTTTGCTTGCGCTTGCCCTTGTGGGAGTACGGCTTGTGGGACTGAAACCCTTTGTGGTTCTCTCCGGCAGCATGGAGCCTGCCTATCATGTGGGTTCGCTCATCTATGTGAAGGAAGTGGACTATAAGGAGCTGAAGGTGGGAGACCCCATCACATATATGCTCAGTCAGGATACAGTTGTCACCCACCGCATAATTGAGGTGCTGGTAGACGAGGAAGACCCCGACACCATCCGCTATTTCACTCAGGGTGACGCCAACGATGCTCCGGACGGAACTTCTGTCCACTATAAAAATATCATTGGCAAGCCGGTGTTTTCTGTCCCCTATCTTGGCTATGTGTCCAATTATATTCAGAATCCCCCCGGAAGATATGTGGCCATTGCCGCGGGCGCCATACTGATTCTTCTGGTGCTGCTCCCGGATGTTTTCGGCAGCGATGATAAAAAGAAAAAAGATTATTCAAAACAGAAATAACACGCCCCGCGTGATTTTGCATAAATGATAAAAACAAAAATTTTACATACGAAAGGAAAGGACAAAATGAAAAAAGCAAAGAAAATTCTGGTACTTCTTCTCTGTGCGGTTCTGCTTGTTGGCGCATCCATCGCCGGCACTGTAGCTTATCTGACCGATACAGACAACGTTGTTACCAACACCTTCACTGTAGGCGAGATTGAGATCACTCTCGACGAAGCTATGGTTGACGAGTATGGTCGTAAAATTCCTGGCGCTGTCCGCGTTACCGAAAACGCCTACCTCCTCGTTCCCGGCTGCGAGTATGTCAAGGATCCTACCGTACACGTCAAGAACACCAGCGAAGATTGCTATATCTTCGTCACCGTTGATAATCAGATCGCTGCCGTTGAAGCTGACACCACCATCGCAGCCCAGATTGCAGCCAAGGGCTGGACCGAACTGAGCGCCGGCGTTTACTACAAGACCTGGAAACAGGGTGACGCAGTAGATCTGGTCGTATTCGAAAAATTCACTGTCAAGGCTGATGTAACCGGCGATGTTCTGGATGATTACACCGGCAAGAAAGTTATCGTCAATGCATACGCAATTCAGCAGGCCGGCTTTGAAGGCAAGCCCGCTGAAGCATGGACCGCTGTCTCCGCTGCTGCAAACGGCTGAGTTATAACGGAAGGAGAAAACTGATATGAAAAATGCAAGCAAGAAAGCTGTTGTTCTCCTGCTGGTAGTTGTACTTCTCATCGGCTGCGTTGCAGGCGGAACTCTCGCTTATCTGATCGCTACACCCAAGACCGTCACCAACACCTTCACCCCCGGTGATGTGGGCGACCTTGGCCTCACCGAAACCACCGGTACCAACTACCTCGTTGTTCCCGGCGTGGCAATCAAAAAAGACCCTGTTGTTAGCTTCGGCGGCAACAATATTCCCGCTTTTGTATTCCTGAAGATTGATGCTGCCGGCTGGACCGTTACCGAATCCGAAGGCAAATACATCTACAGCATCGACGATTCCACTAAGACCGACGCCAAGATGGAATGGGTTCTCGCCAGCGGCTGGACCAAGCATGTTGATGGCGTTTACTACAAGGCAGTTGGAGCAAACAATACCGAAAGTTGGCATGTCATCGATGGCGACAAGATCACTGTTGGCACCGGCATCACTGAGGACATCATTGCAAACTACACCAAGAGCCTGACCTTCACTGCCTACGCAGTTCAGCAGGCAGCCTTTGACGGCAACATTGCTGATGCTTGGGCAGCAGCACGGCAGGGCTAATTCCATCGCATAATTCCTTAATTAGCGTTTAAACCTTTCACATAAAAAAGGAGAAATGACAATGAAAAGAAAGATTCTCGCACTCGTACTGTGTGTAGCAATGCTTGCTATCGCAGTTGTAGGCGGCACTCTCGCCTACTTCACCGACGCCGATGAAAAGACCAACACCTTCACCGTTGGTAACGTTGACATCACCCTCACCGAGCCCAAATGGGAAGAAAGCGGCAAGGCAGAGGCAGAGGACGTTTACCCCGGCGAAGCCCTTGCAAAGGACCCCACCGTCACCAATGACGGCAATAACCCCTGCTTCGTCCGCATCAAGGTTGAAGGCCTCGACCAGTTCAAAACTACCTTCAACGGCGCAATGATCACCTACCGCACCGACTATGTTGAAGGCGCTCTCGGCACCAACTGGGTTCTCCACACCGACGGCTACTTCTACTACACCAAGGTTCTGGCTGTTGACGCAACCACCGATGCTCTGTTCGATCAGGTTGTAATTCCCACTGCTCTGGTCAACAATGCTGATGCTGCTCCCATCGTGGTAAGAGCTTATGCAGTTCAGGCACAGGGCGCTCGTCCCAGCTTCGCCGCAGTTGAGGAAATGACTGTTGCTGAAATTGCTGAGTGGATGAACACCTGCCTCGGTTCCTGATTTTTTGTATACCCCCTGCGCCCATCAAGGGCGCAGGGCATACAAAGGCACCCAAAGAGAAAATTTGGATGTCCCTGTATGCCCTGCGTTTTAGGATTTTGATTGAAGCGAGCCGTATTTGCGGTTTTCCATATTCAGACAGGAGTTTCGCTATGAAAAAGAAAATTATAAAAGTTATATATATTGCGGCGATCATCGCTTGCCTTCTGGCGGCGGCCGTAGGCACTTATGCCTACTATACCACCAGCGATACTGCGCGGAATGTAATCACTTCCGGCGGCATTGAAATTGCTGTTGTTGAGCAGCAGTTGGTGGACGGCAGCCTGCAGCCTTATCCCAATGAGCCCATTCCTGTTATGCCTGCTCATACCGTCAGCAAGATTGTCTCCGTGCGCAACGATGAGCAGAGCGCATGGATCAGAGCTAACTACACTCTGACTATCTATGATGCGGATGGCAAGAAGATGGATGTGCCCGCCGATGAGCTGAACGAGGTAATCATCATCAGCGGCACCGCAGATAAGTGGACTCAGCACGAGGGCTGGTGGTATTACGAAAGCGCCCTCGCCACCGGAGAGACCACCGAGCCCCTCTTCGAGGAAGTGGCGTTCTCCGGCCCCAAAATGGATAACAAATATCAGCTCTGCACTGTGGTAATCGATATAAACGCAGAAGGCGTACAGAAGGCCAACAACGGAACAACTGTTATGGAAGCACTTGGTTGGCCTGAAAACTAAGGAAGGAGGCAAAGCGATATGATGAAACGAATAATGTCACTTCTGCTGGCCTTCCTGATGGTCCTGAGCATCATGCCCATGTCCATCTTTGCCGAAGGCATAGATGAAGTGATTCCCCCCGAGGTAATGCCGAGCTCCGATGAAGCTCAGTGCAGCTGCCCCGAAAATTATGACTCGAGCAACGGCCATGCGGCCACCTGCCCTCTTTATACCTGCCCCGAATGCGGTGGCGCACCCTGGCATGAAACATGCCCCGAGCCCGAGGAACAGACGCCTGATTATAGCGGCGACGTTGGAAAATTCGCCGTTTTGAACAGCGCTCTCGATACCTATACTTATACCTACGATAACGGAAGAAATCTTCTCACCTTCATTCCCGAAGATTTCACCAATGATGCTGTGTTTATAATCACCGGCTGGCGCTGGGATGCTGAGAAGAAACAGCTTTGGTATAAGGCCGAGTTCTATAGCGGCGGACCTCAGGGTGATTTCGGCGAATGGAGCTCCGATCATGAGATGCTGCAAAATGATAAGCGCGGCGATGCCTTCATCTTCGTTGCCCCCTGCGGAATATGCGGAAAGCCCAATTGCACCACTGAGCATGTGAAGTGCGAGCTTTGCGGCGGTTATGACTGCACCAAGATCCATTTCTATTGCGAGCATTGCGAAAGCTATACCTGCACCGAGGCACATCTTATCTGCCCCGCCTGCGGAACTCTTGATTGCGAAACCGCCCATAGCTGGTGCGGCATTTGCTCCGCTTATGATTGCGGCATTGAGCATGTGAATAAGTATAAGCCCATCACTGCTCCTGTTATACCTGCAAACCCCACTCTCACTCCCGGCCAGATCGTCTCCATCGCAGACGGACTTGGCAACAGCGTGGGAGCAGCCGGCATCACTCTGTATGCCGGAGAACAGACCAGCCTCAGCGCATGGTGCGATCTTTCCGGCGCTTACCAGTGGCAGATCCGCTATGACGCAGCCAATGACCTTTGGGCTGACATTCAGGGACAGACCGGCAAGGGCATCCTTGTCACCCCCGCTATGGTCGCCTCTGTTATCAAGCTAAGCGGCAGCGCTGCCATCCGCTGCGTTGTCACCGATGGTGAGAATAGCTACGCCAGCGCCGCAATCCCCGTAAATGTCGGCGCAAGAGCTCAGGCTGCTTCTGAAGAGCCTGAGTCCGGAGCATCTGCTTCCGCCGGAAGCGAAGGTGAGCTGCAGACTGTTTATGTAGTTGTCACCTATGAATATTCCGACGGCAGAACCGCAGCCTCCTCCGACTTTGCACAGTTGGTTCCCGGCAAAGCATATAGCCATAGCTATCCTCTGCCCACTATCCCCGGCTATATGGCAACTCTGGAAACCAATAGCCTCGGAGCCTATGTTGAAATTCAGGGCGATAATCTTGTCATGAATATCCCCGAAAATGTGCTGACCGAAGCTTATACCGTTTTCACCATCAAATATGTTCCCGACTTCGTTAACTACACTGTTATTCATTATTGGCAGAATGTTGATAATGACTATTACGCGGAGCATGAGCGCGAGAACATAGATGATAAGTATAAAACCGGCGAGCAGGTTGCTGAGGCTCATAAGAGCTATCCCGGCTTGTATAACCTGCTTTATGAAACCCCCACCGCCGCTGCCGACGGCAGCACGGTTGTTGAGGTTTATTACGACCGTTACTATTATCTGATGAAGTTCGAGCTGGGCGATATGGGTTACGGCGTTGACCCCGTCTATGCCCGCTATGGCGACGTTCTGGAAATCGCAACCCCCACCCGCCCCGGCTATACCTTCAGAGGTTGGTCTCTGGACGGCGTAACGGAGGTTGAGCTGCCCGCAACCGTTCCCGCTGAGAACAGAACCTATATCGCTCTGTGGACTCCCGGCGACCCTGTGGACTATACCATTGTCTACTGGAAGGAAAATGCCGACGACACCAATTATAGCTACTGGACTCAGGTCACCCTGAAGGCAACCCCCGGCGAAGTGATAAGCGGCAACGACTCCGTTGCTCGCCATGTTACTGATGAGCAGTACTTCACCTATAACGATATCCTCACCGATAAGGATGTGGAAATCAAGGGCAACGGCTCCACCATTATCAATGTTTACTATAACCGCAATTACTATACCATCTATTTTAAGGGCTATGGCAAATGCGCTATGGATGCACATAGACACGGCACGAACTGCGTCAGTGAACTGATTTGCCATATCCACAATTCTGAGTGCGTACGCGAGCTGACTTGCCTCATTCAGGAGCATGTCCATGATGACTGCGTACCCCAGTGCGGTCTGCCTATCCACAAGGATCACGGCGACGCCTGCACTATCTGCGAGAAGGAGCTGCATCCTGCCCACACCGTAGACGGCAACTGCTATGTTCTTGACTGCGATCATACGCATACCCTCCAATGTTACGGAAATCCCCGAAGCGCTAATTTTAACAACGATAATTACGAAAACGCTCTTGACGATATGGGAGAAAACGAACCCCAAAACGGATATGTTTATGGATTTAAACAAGGGCGGAATGGCCAGGTTACATATTACCTTCGAATTGGTAACCAGTGGCGCCAGGGCGGTAATGTCAGCAGAGGCAGCAGCCTCATTGGCGAGGGAACACATACGACAGGCAATGGTAACAACCGTACTACCTACTACGCCTACAAGTATCAGGCCATCTGTAGCCATAGCCACAGCATAGAGGGTGGCTGCTACGACCTGACCTGCACCAAGCCCATTCATGCAAGCCACAGCGAGGCCGAGGGCTGCTATTCTGACGTGATTCATACCGGCCATACTGACGAATGCTACGACCACGCTTCCCATGTTCACACCGACAGCTGCTATATATACCAGTGCAACGAGACGGATCACGAGCATGACGAATCCTGCTACAGAGAATGCTACCTGCCGGCACATTCACATAACAACGACTGCAATCGTAATGACAGTGATAATGTAATCTATGTCATCACCGCCAAGTATGAGCAGAATGTCGCTGATATATGGCCTACCTATGAGCGTCTGAAGACCTTGAAAGAGCCTTATAAAAATGACTCCGGCGACGTGGTGAACAACAACGGATACAAATTCCGCGGCTGGGATATTGACAACGCCAGTAACGAGGCTGTTTCCAAGCGTGTTACCATGACACCTGACCTCTGTGATACAGATTCCGGGGAGCAGAATGCGGAGGCAAAGTATAGCGCGGATTATTTCTATAAGCTTTATTACATGTTTGAAAGCTTTGACCAGACCTCAGGGCCTGACGGAAATGAACGACGCTATTACGATAGCGAGACCCCAAATGTAGCAGGGAAGTATTATGACAGCAGTCCGGACTATTACCAGGAACTTTATTACAGCTCTGATACAACCTTTGGCCAGAAACAGATTTCCGGTATGACTGCCGTCGGAACGCAATATGAGGCGCATGGCGACGACGATGACGATGACTATGTAATCTATAACTTCCTGTACTATACCCGTGATCGTTCGGATTTGCGCTTCCACAATGTCAATGAAGTTGAAAAGACTGTGACAGACATTATGTTTGAGCAGCCTCTGGCCAACTTTACCGACGCTAACGGCAACCTGCTCAGAGACTATGAGCCTCCCTATCCCGAGGGACTGGAGCCCGGCGCCTATCAGTTCGTTGATTGGTATACCACTCCCGAATGCTTCGATGGCACCGAGGTGGATTTCTCCAAGCTCACCATGCCGGATAACGACCTGACCCTCTATGCTAAGTGGGAGCCTGTTTCCTACACCGTTAAGTATTATCTTAGCGAGGAGAGCATGGCACAAGGCGAGACCATCCCCCAGGAGATGGCGCGTCTGGTGGAAGAGGCTCTCGAAAACGGCACCATTGACGAAGCACCCGCCAATGACCCCTATTCCCACACCTTCGCCAATGACACCGTCAAGCACGGCGCCTATATCGAGGAGCTCAGTGATCCCGGTGTTTCTGCCGGCTACAGAGAGATCCATCCCCGTGCGGGCTATGAATTCGTCGGCTGGTTCTATGTGAACGAAGACGGCGAAGAAACGGCCTTTGACCCCAACAATATGCCCGTCCATCAGGATCTGGAGCTTTACGGCAAGTGGAGCGCAAACAAGATTTGCCGCTATAATGTCCACTTCGCTCTGGATCGGAATAATGACGGTCAGCCCGATACCGATGCCGACGGCAACATCATTTATATTGCCGATTCTCTCACCGGCTCCGGTATTGCCGGACATACCTATACCTTTACCGCCAAGGGCAGCGACGAGCTTTACGAGGATTATGATGAGGGCTATTTCCCCACAGTTGGCAGCCACTCCATAAACATCGATATCGCCGACGAAGAAGGCACCGACGCCAACAGCTATACCTTCCTTTATAAGGAAAAGACGGTTGCCCCTTACACTGTTTATTATAAGAACAAGGCCACCGGCGAGGATTTGATAGATCCCAAGGTTGTTGCAGAAAATAAGAATATTATTGTCACTGAAAACTTCGTTGCTATCCCCAAGTATATGCCGGACGAATACCAGCAAACTCTTGTTATCACCGCTGACGGCAAAAACGAGATCACTTTCTGGTATACGAAGGACGAACTCCACGCCCTTTATGTGGTGAACTATTATATTCAGAATCTGAATTCTGATTTGACTCACTCCGGCTGGACAAAGTATACCTCCCTTCAGAACACCGGCATTATAGGCACCGATTATACTGCCGAGGCCATCACCATTGACGGCTTCACCCTGAGCCCCTCTTATACCGATACTTATAACACCGTGAACAAGATCAACGGTATGAATAACACGGCTCTTCCCAGCAGCGTCGGCGCCATGAGCAACGGCAGCATCACCGGCACGCTCGGTCAAAACGGTATGGAGCTGAACTTCTATTACACCCGCAACCTCTACCCCTATGAGTTCCGCTTTATGCTCAACGGCACCACCACCGTTCTGGCAGACCCCGAATTCGGAAAAGCTGCCTATGACGGCACCGTGATTGAGGCGGCAAAAGAAATAGTTGCTGACCTTGACGGCGACGGAATCAACGAGGACTACCGCCTCTATGACCCCACCGAAACCACCAAGAGCATACATATCAATAAAGACGGCGAGGCTCTTGATAATGACGATGTTGTCACCGCCGGACAGGCAAAGGTCAACGTTGCCACCTTCTACTATATCCGCTGCACCCAGACCATGACCGTCACAAAGGTGGTTGAGGATCTTGGCGTCTACTCTGACCCCGATCCCGATAAGCAGTTTACCATTAGTCTGCTGATCCACGCCAAGGAAGGATATCACCAGAGCAGCTATCCTTGCCGACTTTCTGACGGAACAAGCGGTATTCTTTACCCCGCGCCTTCCGCACCCAACACCCTGCAGTTCACTCTGAAGGCAGGACAGACCATCACCATTGAAGGCCTGCCCACCGCTGAGTACAGCATCAGCGAGCTGAATCTTCCCGAGAGCTACTATATTGATAAGTATGAGCCCGCTCAGAAGAACAAGCTTACTGTTGACTCTCAGCTGGATATAAGAGTCATCAACACCTATGATCCCGCCACTTTGGAAATTTCCAAAACCGTGGACGTGGTGGAAAATGACAACAATATTCCCGAAGTGAAGGACTTCTTCTTCACCGTCACCGTGCCCGCCGGCGTCACCGGAAAGTATGTCTACATCGTTGGCGGCGCAACTCGCACCGCGGAAGTTGATAACGGCAAGATGGTTATCAGCCTCAAAAACGGAGAGGCAGCCCGCTTCGTGGATCTCCCCCGTGGCGTCTACACCGTTGAGGAGGATAACTACAGCGCATACGGCTATAACAGCTATGTCAGCCTGAACGGCGCGGACTATATCGAATCCCGTATCATGGCAACAGAGCTTGCCCGCAGCGATGATGACAGCGTAAACTTCAAGAATATGTACCCTGTTGGCGATCTTTGGATAGAAAAGACCGTTTCCAAGGAATTCTACGGCACTGTTTGGACCGGCGACAGCTTCACCTTTACCGTTGAACGCACCACCGAAGGCAGACCCCTCATCGCAGGCAACACCTACGATATCTATGAGGGCAGCACCAAGCGTGGCACCGCCACCGTGGACGCAGACAGAAAGCTGCAGCTTGAAATCGTCTTCGATGCCGATGATGCCGCCGAACTGGACGAAGCAGAGGAGCAGGGTAACGAAGTTATCCGCACCTATGTGGTCAAGAATGTCCCCGCCGGAGAATACTCCGTAACGGAGGCAAGCGACGCCGATTATAATCAGTCCGATCTGACCGTCAGCGGTTTGGTGATTCCCGCCGAAACCGCCCCCGTGGCAAAGTTCGCCAACGAGCTCATCCGCCCCGATGGAAGTCTGTATCTTGAAAAAGAACTGGTTCCCGCCGAGGGCTTCAACCCCAGTGAACTCCCCACCGACACAGTATTCTCCTTCACCGTGGAGCTGACCGAGCTGCCTCCTCAGGGCACAAAGGAAATCACCGTTTCCAAAAATCCCGGCACCACTAAGGAAGAGATTAGTCAGAAGAACATGGTGGACGGAAAATTCACCATTGAGCTCATGGCAGGTGAAAACGTCATCATCGATGGCCTGCCCATAGGCTCTTATCGCATCACCGAGGCAACCATTCCCTATTACGCAAACAGCTTTGCCCATAAGGTGAACGGCTCTTGGGAGGCTCAGGCCGCCACTGCATTTGACGACGGACGCCTTTACACCGATATTACCGTGCTGAAGGATGAGAGATCCGATGTTAAGTGCACCAACATATATCCTGTAGACACTGCTGAGCTGGTCATCCAGAAGCTGGTCACCAAGGCTTATGGCCGCGACACCCTCCCCGAAGATACCTTCATCTTTACGGTAACTCTGGAAGAGGATGACCGCGATAGCTATAGCTACAATATTTATAATCAGGACGGATCCCCGGCGCTGAAAGACGGCACTGCAGAGGTTATTAACAAGACCTTCAGCATTCCTCTCACCAACGGCCAGTACGCAGTTGTTGAGAAAATGCCCGTTTGCGGCTACACCATAAGCGAAAATGCCTCCGCCGCTGACTACAGCGGAAGCTATAAGGTTTATCTGTCCGAATGCGAAAGCGCCCCCTCCAAGGCCGTGGATACCACCGGCGAGCTTAGCGCTTCCGGCGAGGGCTTCTCCTTCAGCAGAACCTTCAGCGCAGGCAAGGTTGAAACCGTAGTGTTCACCAACGAATACAGACGCCATCTTGGTACTTTGACCATCACCAAAACCGCCTCCGGCGGCAATGTGGATGACACCTTCGTCTTCCATATCAAGGGAGCAGACCCTGACAACTCCTATATCGATATGGATGTGACCATTGATGGAAGCGGTAGCGTCACCATTTATGAAATGCCTCTCGGCAGCTACACCGTAACCGAGGATAGCTCCTGGAGCTGGCGCTGGATATGTTCTTCCAACCTTTACGGAACCGAAGTAATAAGCGTTGAAGATCTTCACGCGGAGATCGCATTTAATAACTCCTTCGATGAAAATCGCTGGCTGAATGGCACCGACTGCGAGATGAATGTATTCAGCAAGAAGGAAAATGACTAAGAAGGGAGATGATTAATATGTATATTGGCAAGCATCAAAACAGCAAAAAGTTCAATAGAAAAGCTCTTATATTGATCATCTCTCTGGTTTTTGTGTTCCTTGCCGCTGCGGGCGGAACGCTGGCTTTCATGGCTATCAATACCGAAGAAGTTGATAACGACTTCATTCCCGCAGAGGTAGTGGTCTCCGTAAACGAGGAGACCACGGAGAACACCAAATACAACATCAGCTTCACTGTTCAGGAGTCGGAGCGTGCGATTCCTTCCTATGTCCGCGCAACCCTTGTCACTTACTGGACAGATACCATTGACGGAAACACCGTGAAAATTGCCCAGCCTGTGGGAGCTTCCGCACCTCACGGCAGTCTGCTGAATAACGGCTGGTTCCTCGTGGACGATATTTACTACTACGAAGAAGCCATAGAGCCCGGCGAAAGCACTCCCATATTGATGGATACTATCACCGTAACTCTGCCTGATGGCTCCACTGCGCAGTGCCATATCGATGTTCACGCCGAGGCCATTCAGGCCGAGCCCGCAGCTGCGGTTGAAGACGCATGGACAGATGTCGATGTTGTAAACGGCAAACTGGTCGCTCATAACTAAGTAGGAGGCATATATGAAGCATATTAAAAGAATCTGTGCGCTCCTTCTGGTACTGATTATGGCCGGCAGCCTGTTTGTCACGGGTTATGCCGACGGCTCTGTCACCTATGAGGGAAACGCAAGAAAATTTGTTTTTGCTCCCGGCACCAAGGATTCTCCCACAAGCCTGTTTGAGAATTTCCAGAATGTAATGCCCGGCGACACCCTCACAGAGCAGATCGTCATAAAGAACACCTCGCAAAACGGCTCTTATATCAGGCTTTACCTCCGCGCTTTGGGTGCGCAGGAGGGCAGCGATGAGTTCCTTTCTCAGATGAAGCTGACAGTGAAGTATAAGGGTGAAAACAACTTGTTTGAAGCCCCCGCCAATGAAACGGCTCAGCTCACCGATTGGGTTTATCTGGGCGCCATGCATTCCGGCGGAAAAGCCACTCTGGATGTAACTCTGGAAGTCCCCATCACCATGGGAAATGAGTTCGAGAACCAGATCGGCTATTTCGATTGGGAGTTTATGGCGGAGGAAATTCCCCGCGATCCCAATCAGCCTCCCCAGACAGGCGACACAGCCAATATTTTCCTCTACTGCGCTCTGCTGGCAATCAGCCTTGCAGCATTGATAATCCTCGTTGTTATCAAACGCAGAAAGAAAGAGGAAAGAACCTAAAATAAAAAACAGCCCATCCCTTCAGCTGAAGGGATGGGCTGCTTTTTTTATTCGCCCTTGGGGGCTGCGCCGCCGGGAGCCTTTCCTTTGGGCTTGCCGCGGTAGCGATGGTAGTTGTTTTTCTTCTTGGGAGCGGAGGCTGCGCTCTTCTCTGCGCCGGACTGGGGAGCTTTGGCGCTCTGGGGAGCGGGAGCCTTGCTCTGGGGAGCTTTTTTCTGCTCGGCGGGCTTGTTCTGGGCAGCTTTGGCTTCGCCGGAGTTCTGGGCTGCCTTGGGCTTGGAGGGGCCGTGCTTGCGATGGTGGGAGGATTTTTTCTTTCGGCGGGCAGCATCTTCGCCCTTTTCTGCCTTGCCCTGAGGGGCGTCGTCCTCTTTGCTCTGTGCTGCGGCTGCGTCCTTGCTCTTGGGGGCAGCGGGAGCCTTGCTCTGAGAGGGCTTCTTGCTGCGGCTGCGGTTTTTGGAGCGTTTCTTCTCGTTTTCCTTCTCTGCGGGGATTTCCTCGGCAGGAGCTTCTTCGGGAAGAGCGCTGGGCATGCTCCAACGGGGGAGAACATCCTCTTCCTCTTCTTCCTTGGGCTTGATTACAAGGATGTCGGGCAGGGGTTCGCCGGGCTTGGGTCTGCCTCCGGGAATGGTGGCAACCTCGTCGGCGTCAAAGCCCTTGGGAGCATCGTCGTCTCCGTCAAGCTTAACCTTTACCTTCTGGCGAAGGAGGTTGACCTGGCAAACATTGCCGTAGCCGCAGGGAGTCTGGACAAAGGCGCCGTTTTTGGGAACGGTCTTAACAAGCTCCTCGTAGGCATCCTGCTCATAGCGCAGGCAGCACATAAGTCTGCCGCAGGAGCCGCAAATCTTCGCGGGGTTGAGGGAGAGAGACTGGGTCTTAGCCATTTTGGTGGAAACGGGCTCAAAATCTTCAAGGAAGCTGTGGCAGCAGAAGGGTCTGCCGCAGATGCCAAGTCCTCCCAGCATTTTTGCCTCATCGCGGACACCGATCTGTCTCAGCTCAATGCGGGCGCGGAAGATGCTTGCAAGATCCTTGACCAGCTCACGGAAGTCCACGCGTCCGTCGCTGATAAAGAAGAACAGTATTTTATTGCCCTCGAAGTTGCATTCAACATCAACAAGCTTCATGTCGAGGCCGTGGGCTGCGATCTTCTCCTCGCAAATGCCAAAAGCCTCTTTTTCTCTCTCCTTGCAGAGTGCTGCAACGCGGAGGTCATCGGCTGTTGCAACTCTTATAACGGGGCGAAGGGGAGGAACGATGCGGTCATCGTTGACCGCGTGGGGACCCTGAACGCATTCGGCAAGCTCGAGACCCTTGCTGGTTTCAACAACAAGCTGTTGACCGCTCTGGCACTCAATGCCGTTGGGGTCAAAGAAATAGGT
>JAZUAQ010000142.1:0-3590 GCA_045638085.1 Oscillospiraceae bacterium | reverse complement strand
TACGATCCGACTTCAGTGAATCTTCTGGTGATGTCTTCCATGTTTTACTCCTCCTTTTTCGTAATATTCAGGCAGACATAATCGTATATATTGTGGATTTTTACTTCTTTTCACTTACATTATAACAAAAAATTTGTTGCTGTAAAGTATTTTATTGCGACAATTGTGTAAAATTTCCGTTCAGCTTTGCTTGTCGACAAAATATGACAAAATCCATGTTTTTTACAGACAGTTCAGGTACTCGCTAACGGAAAAAGTTTCCAGAAGACTGTCCTTTTTTAAATAAAGGGGATGGTGAGGATGACCCTTTTTACTGCGCTTTCCTGCGCTGTACCAGTTTGCGCCGTATTTTTCGCCGAGTCTTATCATGTCTCTTACACAATCAACAAGATAATCGCGCTTTTCGATTATGGTTCCCCACGCTGCCCAGATTGAAGGCGCGGTATCTGCAGAGAGGGCAAGGGCATACTCGAATGCCCGCATATTCTCTCTGTGTAGACTTTCGTTGAGCAATGTTTCCATGTCGTCGGGATTGGTGGCTCGCTGGGCATAGACATTGAACATGATGAAACTGTCATAGCCATTATGGAGGGCAACGCGCTCGACGCTCTTAAGAGTGTTGTCCAAATCGCCGGGGGCTGCGGTGGAGGGGTTTATTCCAACGCAGATAAGGGGATTTGTCCCTCTTGTGCCCAGTATGTAACGGTATTCCGAGTAGCGGTTGGGGACATAGAGCCATTTTGAAACATCGTATTCCTCGTTGGGAAGAAGGGCGGAGGAGAGGGCTTCATCAAAAGAAAGAAGCTCAATATCCGCGGTGGCTGCGGAAGGAATGTGACCCATAAATAAACTCCTTTGAAAATGAAAAGGGCGTGGAAAATCACGCCCTTTTTGCTTTTGTCAGCGGATAACTGCGCCGTGGACTTTTTCAAGCGCGGAGAGAATGCTCTTCATGGTCTCTTCTGCGTGCTCAGCGGTGAGGGTTTCATCGTCGGCGCGGAGAGTGAGAGCGAAGGTGACGGACTTATGGCCCTCGGGAATGGGAGAGCCGATATAGATATCAACGAAGCTGCAGCCCTTAAGATACTTGCCGCCGGAAGCGAGAATGGTCTCGCTAAGCTCTGCAACGGTTTTTTCGGAAGCGCAGACAACGCTGAGGTCGCGGGTGGTAGCGGGGAAGCGGGGCAGGGGAACATAAACGGGAGTCTCTCCCTGATTCTCGTAGAGAGCATCGAACATCAGCTCTGCGCAGTAAAGTTCCTCATCAACGCCATAGTTGGCGGCAACTGCGGGGTGGATCTGGCCGAGAACGCCGAGGTACTTTTCGCCAACATAAAGAGCTGCGCAGCGGCCGGGATGATAGGAAACATTGTCCTTGCAGGGAACGAAGCGTGCGCCCTTGATGCGGAGGGTGTCAAGAATTTCCTCAACTGCGCCCTTGATGCCATAGAAGTCCATGCCGCCGCCGTATGCACCGAGGGAAAGAACCTTGGGTTCATCGGCAAGACCGTCTTCGCGCTTGAAATAGATTTTGCCAAGCTCGTAGAGACGGACGGACTTGTTGCGGTAGTTATAGTTGCGGGTAAGAATTTCCATCATGGAGGGGAGAATGGTGGTGCGCATAATGGAGGTGTCCTCGCCCAGGGGGTTAAGGATGCGGAGGCTGTCGCGGCGGGAATCGTCGGAAGCCCAGCCGATCTTATCGTAGTAGGTGGGGCTGATGAAGGAATAGGTGATGATCTCGTCATAACCCATTGCTCGGCAGCAGTTGCCAAGGGTGTTTTCGCACTTCTGAACATCGGACCAGCCGCCGCAGGTGGTGTCACCGCTGAGGAGTGTGATGGGAATGTTGTTGTAGCCGTAGAAGCGGGCAACCTCTTCTGCAAGGTCAGCCATACGGAGAACATCGCCGCGCCAGGAGGGAACGGTGACCATATTGCCTTCAACAGTGAAGTCCAGCTTGCGGAGAATGCGGATCATTTCCTCTTCGGAAACATCGGTGCCAAGGAGGGCGTTTATCTTGTCGCTCTCAAGTTTGAGAACGGTGGGAGCGGGCATATCATTGACAATATCAATGATGCCGTCAACAACCTCACCTGCGCCGAGAAGCTCAACAAGCTCGCATGCGCGCTCAACAGCGGGGAGCGTGTTGCGAATATCAAGGCCCTTTTCAAATTTGGCGGAAGCTTCAGTGCGCATACCGAGAGCGAGGGCGCCCTTGCGGATGGTTGTGCCGTTGAAGTTTGCGCTTTCGAAAACAACGTCAACGGTGTCTTCAACGATTTCACTGTTCTCGCCGCCCATAATGCCTGCAAGACCTACAGCGCGGGTGTCGTCAGCGATGACGAGATGGTCAGCGGTGAGCTTGCGGACGATGCCGTCGAGAGTGGTAAGCTCTTCGCCTTCTTCAGCGCGGCGGACGATAATCTTGCCGCCCTTAACATAGCGGTAGTCAAATGCGTGCATGGGCTGGCCATACTCGAGCATTACATAGTTAGTGATATCAACGATATTGTTGATGGGACGAACGCCCATGCTGCGAAGTCTTTCGCGCATCCACAGGGGAGAGGGAGCGATCTTAACGTTGCGGACCATGCGGGCGGTGTAGCGGGGGCAAAGGTCAGAAGCGGGAGTTTCAACCTTCAGAAGAGCATTCAGGTCGCCTTCAGCGCCGCCCTTGACCACGGGAGTGTGGAGAGTAAGGGGAGCATCGAAGGTTGCTGCTGCCTCACGTGCAAGACCGATAACGGAAAGGCAGTCGGGGCGGTTGGGAGTGATTTCGAATTCAACAACGTGGTCATCAAGACCTACTGCGCTGCGGATATCCTGACCAACATAAAGCTCACCCAGCTCGGAGTCCTCGGAGAGAATCCAGATGCCGTCTGCGCAGGCGTTGGGGAAATCGCGCTGATCAAGACCAAGTTCTGCGAAGGAGCAGAGCATGCCGTAGCTTACTTCGCCGCGGAGCTTGCCCTTTTCAATCTTTTTGCCGCCGGGGAGGAGGCTCTTGTGCTTTGCAACGGGAACAAGGTCGCCTTCCTTGACGTTTTGAGCGCCGGTGACGATCTGAACATTCTCTTCTTCGCCCACATCCATCTGGCAGACCCACATATGGTCGGAGTTGGTGTGGCGGGTGATGGAGACAACCTTACCAACAACAACGTTGATGATTTCTTCGCCGGTGTATTCGGTGCCTTCAACCTTGGAACCGGAGAGGGTCATAGCCTCGGCAAAGTCCTTGTCGTTAGCATCAACATTTACAAATTCGTTAAGCCATTTTCTGCTGAGATTCATATTTCACGCTCTCCTTTCTTTAGAACTGTTCCAGGAAACGGACATCGTTTTCGAAGATGAGACGGAGGTCAGCGATCTTGAAGCGGCGCATAGCCATACGCTCCAGACCCATGCCGAAGGCCCAGCCGGAATATTCCTCGGAGTCGATGCCGGACATCTCCAGAACCTTGGGGTGAACCATACCTGCGCCCAGCAGCTCGATCCAGCCTTCGCCTTTGCAGGTGGGGCAGCCTGTGCCGCCGCATTTGTGGCACTGCACGTCCATCTCGCAGGAGGGTTCGGTAAAGGGGAAGTGG
>JAZUAQ010000141.1:0-1639 GCA_045638085.1 Oscillospiraceae bacterium | reverse complement strand
CTTTCCCAGTCAGCATTTCCGGTACCCGTCCCATAAACGAGGCAATTGTCACTGCCGGCGGCGTGTCCGTTAAAGAAGTTGATCCCCGAACAATGGAAAGTAAAATCGTTCCCGGCCTGTATTTCGCTGGAGAGGTTCTTGACCTTGACGCTTATACGGGCGGATTCAACCTGCAGATTGCCTGGTCCACGGGCTTTGTTGCAGGTAGAAGTATTTAATTTGGGAGGATAATATGAAAAATATATCCGTAGCCGTTGATGGACCTTCCGGTGCGGGAAAAAGCACCCTTGCCCGCGCTATAGCGGCTAAATATAAGTTTATCTACGTTGACACTGGAGCAATTTATCGTACTGTCGGTCTTGCTGCACAGTATGCCAAGGTTGATTCCAAGGATAAGGAAGGCATTATAGCCATTCTTCCCGATATCAATATCGAAATGTGCTATGATGACGAGGGAGTTCAGCGTATGTTGTTGGGCGGAAAGGACGTCTCCGCGGAGATTCGCACTCCTCTCAGCTCCATCTATGCCTCCGATGTTTCTGCCATTCCTGAGGTGAGAGCTTTTCTTATGGACATGCAGAGGGATATGGCAAAGAAATATTCCGTCATAATGGACGGACGCGATATAGGCACCGTTGTGCTCCCCAATGCGGACGTCAAGATTTTCCTGACCGCTGATGCAAAGGCAAGAGCGCAGAGACGTTTCCTTGAGCTTGAGCAGAAAGGCATTCCCACGCCCTTTGACGAGGTTCTGAGAGATATTGAGTATAGAGACGCTCAGGATTCCTCCCGCGCCGCAGCCCCCTTGAAGGCTGCTGATGACGCCGTTGTGCTTGATAACACCAATCTCAGCTTTGATGAAAGCGTTGAGGAAGCCTGCCGCATAATTAAGGAAAAGACTACTGTATGAAAAAGCTTGTTATAGCCAAAAGTGCGGGCTTTTGTGCCGGAGTAGAGAGAAGCGTTGCATTGGCTGAGGATACTCTCTCCCGATATGGCGCGGCAATTTCTTATGGTGAGCTTATCCACAATAGTGACGAGATTGCAAGACTTGAGGCCAAGGGTCTGAAAACTCTTGAAAGCATAGAAGAAATTCCCGATGGCTCTGTTGTCATTATCCGTGCCCATGGAGTGGGCAGGGAAGAGGAGAGCGCTCTTCGGGCCAAGGGCTGTACCGTTGTGGACGGTACTTGCGGAAAGGTTAAGCAGGTACACCGCCTTGCAGAAAAAGTCGAAAATGAAGGTCGAAAGCTGATAATCATCGGTGACCGAAACCATCCCGAAATAAAGGGAATTTCTGCCTACTGCAAAGGTTCCCTGATTTTCGCAAACGGTGAGGAATTTGAAATCTGGCTCAATGAGGACAGCGCCCGACAAAATGAAGCACTTTCTCTTGTTTTTCAGACAACACAGACAAAAAAAGTTTATAATTATTGCGAAAATTTAATAAAAAAGTTATGTACAAATGTGCAAATATTTGATACAATATGTTTGGCTACGCAAACTCGGCAAGCAGAAGCGGCGCAGATTTCAGCGAATTGCGATGCTGTGGTTGTTGTTGGTGGGAAGCACAGCGCCAGCAGCCGCCACCTTGTCAGAATTTGTTCGGAAAACTGCTCCAATGTATTGTTCGTTGAAA
>JAZUAQ010000140.1:0-19014 GCA_045638085.1 Oscillospiraceae bacterium | reverse complement strand
AGGCCAGCTTGCGATGAGAATATCGCATTGACCCCACATAAGATTGGTATAGGACTGGCTTGTGCGGTTAAACTTGATGAGGCTTTCGGTGTCCTCGCGGCTTTCGCGCAAAAGGACGCCCGCCGCTGCCTGAGCCAGAGGCACAAGGGAGGTTGAGCCATCCATGCGGGGCATATTCTCCCCGGTGAAGGTAAAGGGAGTTCCCTCTATCTCCGGCTCACTCTCGGGCGTTGGGGCAATTGTAGGCTCTGCGCTTATCTCGGGGCTGGGCTCAGCGGGAGGCGCGGGGGTCTCTCCGCACCCTGCCAGAAGAGAGAGGCACAGCAAAAGCGCCAATATCAGGCACATAAATCTTTTCGTCATAATATTTTCGCTCCTTTCACGGGTGCGCTTTTGTCTTAGTATGCAATTATATTGTATCATATATATTTACTAAGACGCAATTTTTTCCAAAAAGTTTCACAGGGGTCGGCGTCCCGACGACCCGAAAAATAACCACCTCATCCGTCTGCCCTTGCGAAATTGTAAGATTGCCGCCCTCAATAACTTCCCTCCTCGCAGCATAGCTGCTGCGGTCGGTGGCTAAAAATGTGCCACTGGCACATTTTCTTAACGCCCCGACCTCAAGGGGAAGGCTTTAAAAACCTCTCCGACACGGCTTGCGCCGTGCCACCTCCCCTGATAGGGGAGGCTTTGTTGGGCGGGAGTAAGCCCCTGCCCTACGGGTGGGTGCGGAAACGTAACGAGGGAAAATCCCAGTGGCGACGAACAGTCGCCTCGAGGCAGCAGCGTCCCGAGCGGAAAACGAGGAATGCACACTAAGGTTTAGGATCCCATTATGTGGCACAATCTCTTTTCTGCCTCCGCATTTGGGGAGTTTCCAAAGAGGGGCTTTCTACGCCCCTCTTTGGCCTGTTTTTCTTTCCATATTCTTTTTGCTGGCACAAAAAGAATATGGCCGTCGGAGACATAGCCACCTCATCCGTCATTTGCTCTGCAAATGCCACCTTCCCCTCAAGGGGAAGGCTTTGTTGGGCGGGCACATCGGTCCGCCCCTACGGGGGGAGACGCGGATTTGCGGTGGGAGCAAACCTCCGCCATATGAGAAAGAGGGGCGAACAATTAAATTGCATTATTAATACAGAAATGATATGATGAATTAAATCGGTGCATCGGGAGGCAGAAATGAATCTTTTAATTGCCAAGCGCAACGGAATGAACAGCGAGGAGATTTATGAGCTTTCCAAACTGGGCTTCAACATCCTCGAAGACGGCAGCGACACCCTCCCTTATCAAGGGGACAGAGAAAAAATCGAGGCCGTCATCTGCTACCAATTTTTCAAGCACAATGACATCCGCACTTTCCCCAATCTTAAGCTCATCCACCTCACAAGCGCCGGCTACGACCACATGCCCCTCGATTACATCAGGGAAAACGGCATTGCTCTTTATAATGCCCGCGGGCTTTACTCCGTGGCAATTGCCGAATTTGTGCTTTGGGGCGTGCTTTCCCTCTATAAGGAAGCTGAATATTTCCGCTCCCAAAGAGCAGAGCGGCGATGGAGGCAGCTGGGCATGCTCCGGGAAATAGGCGGAAAATCCGTCACCATCCTTGGCGCAGGCAGCATAGCCGCCGAGATAAGCAAGCGCCTCAGCGCCATGGGCTGCTCCGTAACCGCCCTTTGCCGCCATCCCAAGCCCGACGAAAACTTTTTCGCCGTAAAAAGCGTCCGGGAACTGAACTCCCTTCTCCCCGAAACGGATATACTCATCCTCGCCGCACCCCTGACAGAGGAAACCTTCCACATTATGAACGCTGAGCGCTTCGCCCTTATGAAAAAGGGCAGCTGCTTTGTAAATATAGCCCGCGGTGCTCTTGCAGACACCGATGCTATCATCTCCGCACTTGAAAGCGAACAGCTTTCCGGCGCGGTGCTTGATGTTTTCGAGGAGGAACCTCTCCCGGAAAACCATCCCCTATGGGATATGAAAAATGTAGTTTTAACCCCCCACAACGCTTTTGCAGGGGAGTTTAACGGCCGCCGCTGCTTTGCAATGATGAAAAATGATCTGAAAGCATGGATGGACGAAAATAAAAAGGGAATGATATAAGGAGGAATATCAGAATGAAAAAAGAAGCTCTTGAAGTCTTGATGAACCGCCGCAGCATCAGAAAGTTCAAGCCCGACCAGATTACCGAGGCCGAGCTGCTCACCGTTCTTGACGCAGGCACCTATGCCCCCACCGGACGCAACATGCAGACCCCCTGGATAATCGCCATCCAGAACAAGGAAGAGCGTGACGCCGTCAGCAAGCTCAATGCTCAGATTATGGGCGCACCCATCGACCCCTACTATGGCGCTCCCACCATCATCATCGTTGTTGCTCCCGATGACCTTTTCGGTACCATCAACTCCTCCGCCGTGCTCACCAACATGGTTAACGCAGCCTATGCCGCAGGCCTCGGCTCTTGCTGGATCCACCGTCCCGATCAGATGTTCGCCACCGAAGAGGGCAAGGCAATGCTGGCAAAATGGGGCATTCCCGAGGGCATGAAGGGCGTTGGCAGCATCGCTCTGGGCTACGCTGACGTGGACCACCCCGTCGCTCCTCCCCGCAAGGAAAACTATTACAGAATCATAAAATAAATAAAAATCGAGGATATATAAATGACTGTTGAAACCGCAAAAGCCTCCCTTGCTGAACTTCAGGCAAAGCAGGCAGCTTATAACCACGCACTTGGACTCATAAACTACGACGGCTCCACCTGCGCCCCCAAGGGCACCGCCGCAAACCGCGCTCAGAGCATGAGCATTCTCAGCGCAGAGGTATACCGCCTTGCCACCGGTCAGGAGACCATTGATCTGCTTCAGTATCTGGATGCAAACCGCGCAGAGCTCAGCGAGAAGGAAAATCGCTGCGTTGAGCTGATGCTCAAGAGCATCCGTCAGCTGCAGAAAATCCCCATGGATCAGTATATCGAGCTGCAGAAGCTGCTGGTTGAATCCGACCACGCATGGCATGTTGCCAAGGAGAACAACGACTGGGAATCCTACCGTCCCTATCTTGAGAAGGTTTTCGACTTCCACAAGCGCATTGCCGCATGGGTTGAGCCTGAGATGGACCCCTATGACTACTGGCTGAACGAGTTTGAGGAAGGTCTCACCAAAGAGCGCTGCAACGAGTTCTTCGCAACTCTCCGCAGCCGCATTGTCCCCCTTCTGGAGGCTGTTATGGCCGCCCCCGCCCACAACAGAGATATGCTCACCGGCCACTTCCCCGCCCAGAAGCAGGAGGAGCTTTCCTACTGGCTCATGAAGACCATCGGTCTCGACCTTGACCACGTGGGTCTTGCCACCACTGAGCATCCCTTCACCACCTCCCTGGGCTCTCACTTTGACGAGCGCATCACCACCCGCTACGACGAGAGCGACCTGGGCTTCTCCCTCTTCGCTGTTATCCACGAAGGCGGTCACGCCCTCTATGACACAGGCTCCGAAGACGACCTTGCCTACACTGTCCTTGACGGTGGCGTAAGCATGGGCATTCACGAAAGCCAGAGCCGTTTCTATGAAAACATTCTCGGCCGCTCCAAGGCCTTCTGCAGCATCCTCTTCCCCAAACTGCAGGAGCTTTTCCCTGAGCAGATGGAAGGCTACACCGTCGATGACCTCTACAAGGCAGTCAACTGCGTCCACCCCAGCCTCATCCGCATTCAGGCCGACGAGCTCACCTATGCCCTCCATATCATGATCCGCTACGAGATCGAGAAGCGTTACTTCGCAGGCGAACTGGCAGTTGCCGACTTCCCCGCAACCTGGAACGCTCTTTACAAGGAATATCTTGGCATCGATGTCCCCAGCGACAGCGAAGGCGTTTTGCAGGATAGCCACTGGTCCTTCGGCGCAATCGGCTACTTCCCCTCCTACGCACTGGGCAGCGCCTACGGCGCACAGTTCCTCCGCAAGATGAAAGAGAGCGTTGATGTTGACGAATGCATAGCAAAGGGCGACTTCACCCCCATCAACAGTTGGAACGGCCAGCGCATCTGGCGCTTTGGCAGCCTCCGCAAACCCACCGAGCTTTTCGAGTCCGCAACCGAGGAAAAATTCGACCCCAACGTGTTCTGCCAGTACCTTGAGAACAAGTTCGGCGAGCTCTACAATCTTTGACAATAATTAACAAAAAGGCAGGTCTTTTGATCTGCCTTTTTCTTCGTTAAGGACACGTCAATATTAGCCCCAAAACCTTGACATTGCAGATTTAAAGGACTATGCTGTTTAGGTTAAGATACTGTGCAAAATCACAGAAAGGTGGTATGCATGTGAGCAAAAAAACCAAGACAATCAGCCTATGTTTGTTCGTCGGAATTCTTGTGATTCTGCTTGTGGGCATAATCCTCACAGGACACGGCGAAGGACATGGTGACATTCAGGAGCTTATGCGCGATGCGGTGCTCCACGAGGAGGGAAAGATAAGTCTTTTCGGGCTTACGGAGGTTAACCCCTCCCTCATTTCCGCGTTCATAGTCACAGCAGTGCTGCTTGTTTTCGCCGCAGCCATGCGCATATTCGTAATTCCCCGCTTCAAACTTGTTCCCGGCAAGCTCCAGATGCTTCTGGAAACCGCGGTTGGACTTTTTGACGGAATGGCAAAGAGCAACAGCCCCCACAGAAACGGCTTCCTGGGCGCTTATATCTTCGCCGCAGGCGCCTATATCTTTATCGGCACACTCTTCGAGCTTCTCGGACTGCAGGCTGTCACCGTGGCAGGACACTCCATCGCTCTGCCCGCGCCTCTTTCCGACATAAACGCCGCCATTGCAATGGGCTGCCTTTCCTACTGCGTGATTATGTCCGGCGGTATTGCAGGCAACGGACTTAAGGGCGTGGGACTTACCCTCAAGGACTTCTCCCTGCCTATCTCCATGAGCTTCCGTCTTTTCGGCGCTCTGCTCAGCGGACTTCTGGTAACAGAGCTTGTTTACCACTTTATATCCCTCAGCTTTGTACTTCCCGTTATCGTGGGCGTGCTCTTCACTCTGCTCCACGCGCTCATTCAGGCTTATGTTCTTACAATGCTCACCGCATTGTTCTACGGCGAGGTTTCCGAGCGCCACGAGCCTAAGCCCAAAAAGATCAAAGCCAAAAAGGCAGCAGCCTGATTTGTAAATATATAAACTCTACTTTATTAAACGGAGGATAAAAAATATGAACACCAAGACCCGCAGAATTATAACCCTTATTCTTATGATCGCTGTTTTCTTCGCCCTTTCCGTAAGCGCCTTCGCAGCTGACGGCGCAGAGGCCGCTGCAAGCGCAGAGGATGCCGCAAGCAAGCTTCTCGGCAACAAGGGTTACGCCGCAGCCATCGCCATCGGTCTTGCCGCAGCAGGCGGTGCCGTTGCTATGGGTATGGCCATTTCCAAGAGCGCAGAGGGCATTGCCCGTCAGCCCGAGGCAGAAGGCAAGATCCGCACCACCCTCATGCTGGGTCTCGTTTTCATTGAAACCGCTATCATCTACGCCCTTATCGTTGCTATCCTTGTAATCTTCGTCCTGTAACGGAGGAGGTAACACAATGCCTTTGAATATTAATCTTCAGCAGATTCTGCTGCATCTTTTTAACTTCGCAATTCTCGGCTTCGGCCTTTACTTCCTTCTCTATAAGCCCGTGAAGAATTTCATGGCTAAGCGCACTGCGCATTATGAGGCAATGAAGGAAGAGGCTGACGCCTGCCTTGAGCGCGCTCAGGAGCAGGAGGCTCTCTCCGCCAAGCAGCTTGAGCAGCTTGACGAGGAAATGGCAGAAAAGCGCCGCCTCGCTCTCATCGAAGCCGAAGCCGCTTCCGCCCGCCGCGTTGCCGAAGCTGAGGAGCAGGCAAGAAAGATTCTCCTCGATGCCCGCGAGAACGCTCTGCGCGAGCGCGATGCCCTTATGGTCTCCGCCCGCGAGGAGGTTTCCGAAATGGCAATTGCCGCTGTCAAAAAGCTGATGAACGAGTCCGTTTCCGAATCCTATGACGATTTCCTTGATGCCGCAGAAAGGAGCGCCCAGGATGAGCAGCTTTGAAAAGCGCCCCGTGGCCGCCACACTCTATTCCCCCGAAGCTCCCTCTCAGGCGCAGAAAGAGCGCTTTGAAAGCTGGCTGAGCCGCAAATACGGGGAAGAAGTCTGCCTTGAGTGGGTTTGCGACAGCTCCATTTCCGGCGGTTTCCGTCTGGAAGTGGGCAGCGAGCTCTATGACTGGACCACCGAAGGCCGCCTCGCTCAGCTGGGCGAGACCATCCGCGGTCTGGACCGCAACAGCGATAAGCTTCTGCCCCTGCTCAGAGGCACTCTTGAAAACTGGAATCCCGAAGCAATGCCCCAGGAGCTTGGCACTGTTATCAGCGTCAACGACGGCATTGCCAATGTCAGCGGACTGGAAAATGTTGCTTACGGCGAAATCGTTCTCTTCGATAACGGCGTAAGAGGCATGGCACAGAACCTCAAGCTGGACAGCGTTGGCTGCGTGCTTTTCGGCGACACAGAGCTTGTCCGCGCAGGCACCACCGCCCGCCGCAGCGGACGCACCGCAGGTATGCCCGTTGGTGACGCATTCCTCGGACGCGTTGTTGATGCTCTTGGCAGCCCCATTGACGGCAAAGGACCTATCCACGCCGCCGGCTACCGCCCCATCGAATCTCCCGCTCCCGGTATTGTTGACCGCAAGAGCGTTGACAGACCCATGGAGACCGGCATTATCTCCATCGACTCCATGTTCCCCATCGGACGCGGCCAGCGCGAGCTTATAATCGGTGACCGCCAGACCGGCAAGACCACCATTGCGCTGGACACCATTCTCAACCAGAAGGGCAAGGATGCCATCTGCATCTATGTGGCCATCGGTCAGAAGGCCTCCTCCGTTGCGCAGCTGGTGGAAACCCTCCGCCGCCGCGGAAGCCTTGAATACTCCGTTGTTGTTGCCGCAACCGCCAGCGACAGCGTATCTCTCCAGTATATAGCCCCCTACGCAGCCTGCGCACTGGGTGAATATTTCATGAACTGCGGCAAAGACGTGCTCATCGTCTACGATGACCTCAGCAAGCACGCCATTGCCTACCGCACCCTGAGCCTCCTTCTGGAGCGCTCTCCCGGACGCGAAGCCTATCCCGGCGACGTTTTCTACCTCCACTCCCGCCTTCTTGAGCGCGCAGCTCAGCTTAGCGACGAGCGCGGCGGCGGCTCCATGACCGCTCTGCCTATAGTAGAAACCCAGGCAGGTGACGTTTCCGCCTATATCCCCACCAATATCATCTCCATCACCGACGGACAGATTTTCCTTGAAAGCAGCCTCTTCCATTCGGGTCAGCGCCCCGCAGTCAACGTTGCTCTTTCCGTTTCCCGTGTCGGCGGCGCCGCTCAGACCCCCGCAATGAAAAAGGCGGCTGGTACCATCCGTATCGACCTTGCCCAGTACCGCGAGATGGAGGTTTTCACTCAGTTTTCCAGCGACCTTGACGCGGGCACCCGCCGCCAGCTCAACTACGGTCAGAGCCTTATGCGTCTCCTCCGTCAGAATCAGCATCTTGCCTATCAGCAGTATGAGCAGGTCATCCTCCTGGTCACCATGCTTGGCAAGGTAATGGTAAACGTACCTCTGGAGAAGGTGAACTCCTGCTGCAACGAGCTTCTTGAACACATGCGCGCTTACCACAGCCACATCTGCAGCGCAATCACCGAGGGACGCACTCTCACCCCCGAGCTTAAAGAGGACATCCTTTCCGCCGCAAGAAAATATGTGAACTCTGTATACCACACCAATGAAAACAGGTGATGAGACCCAATGGCAAGCACCAAACAGATTAAAAACCGCATAGCCAGCGTTCAGGACACCCGCAAAATCACCAAGGCAATGCAGCTCATCTCCTCCACCAAGCTCCGCAAGGCGAAGGACGAGCTTGCAAACACCTCTCCCTATTTCAGCGCCCTCCGCGGCGAGGTGAAACGCATTTTCCGCAGCGTTGAGGGTTCCGACAGTCCTTATCTCCGCGATGTTTCCTTCGGCGAAGGAGAGGACGAGCTTTGGGGCTGCCTTGTTGTGAGCGCTGACAAAGGTCTTGCAGGCAGTTATAACCAGAATGTTCTGAAAACTGCCGATGCACTTTTGCGCCGCCACGGCAACACCCGCCTTTTCGTTATCGGCGAGGTTGGCCGTCAGCATTTCCGCCGCAAGGGCAAGGCCATAGAGGAGGATTTCCTCTTCAACGCCACCGCCCCCACCATCGACCGCGCAAGACTTATCGCCCACAGCCTTCTCCGTCTCTATGACAGAGGGGAGCTCAAGCGCATATACATCGTTTATTCCAATTTGAGCAAGGGTTTTCTTGTGGAAAACCGCTGCACCCGTCTGCTGCCCCTCCACAAGGACCATTTCTCCGCTCCCGACTTTGAAAAAGCCGTTGAGGAACCCTTTGAGTTCCGTCCCTCTCCGGAGGCCGTTTTGGAGCAGGTTATCCACAGCTATCTCTCCGGCTTTATTTACAGCGCCCTCGTTGACAGCTATTGCTGCGAACAGAGCGAGCGCATGCAGGCAATGGACAGCGCAACCCAGAATGCCGATAAGCTCCTGGCAGGGCTTTCCATTGAATATAACCATCTGCGTCAGGCCGCCATCACTCAGGAAATCACCGAGATTTCCGCAGGCGCAAGAGCGCAGAAGCACAATGATACCAAGGAGGTGCAGCCCCTATGAGCAGCGGTAAGATTATTCAGATTTCCGGACCCGTTATAGATGTCCGCTTTGACAATGCCTCTCTCCCTTCCATCAAGGAGGCTCTTTGCGTCTCCATCGGCGGCACTGACCGTGTTATGGAAGTGGCTCAGCACGTGGATGCCTCCACCGTGCGCTGCATTATGCTTTCTGACAGCGAAGGTCTCTCCCGCGGCATGAGCGTTGAAGCCCCCGGCCATGGCATTGAGGTACCCGTAGGTCAGCCCACTCTCGGCAGAATGTTCAACGTTCTCGGCCAGCCCATAGACGGCGGCGAAGCCCCCGAAGCCGAGCGCTGGGAGATTCACCGCAAGCCCCCCACCTTTGACCAGCAGAGTCCTGCCGTTGAGATCCTCGAAACCGGCATTAAGGTCATCGACCTTCTCGACCCCTATCCCAAGGGCGGCAAAATCGGCCTCTTCGGCGGCGCAGGTGTCGGCAAGACCGTTCTTATTCAGGAACTTATCCACAACGTTGCCACCCAGCACGGCGGATACTCCATCTTCACCGGCGTTGGCGAGCGCAGCCGCGAGGGTAACGACCTTTGGACCGAAATGCGCGAAAGCGGCGTTATCGAAAAAACCGCCCTCGTCTTCGGCCAGATGAACGAGTCCCCCGGTGTCCGTATGCGTGTCGGCCTCACCGGTCTCACCATGGCAGAATATTTCCGCGACAGAGAGCACAAGGACGTTCTCCTCTTCATCGACAACATTTTCCGCTTTGTTCAGGCGGGCAGCGAGGTTTCCACCCTTCTGGGACGCATGCCCTCCGCCGTTGGCTATCAGCCCACTCTGGCTGCAGAAATGGGCGAGCTGCAGGAGCGCATCACCTCCACCAAGAGCGGCTCCGTCACCTCCGTTCAGGCGGTTTATGTACCTGCCGACGACCTGACCGACCCCGCCCCTGCAACCACCTTCTCCCATCTGGATGCCACCACCGTTCTCAGCCGCAGCATTGCCGAGCAGGGTCTCTACCCCGCCGTTGACCCCCTTGAGTCCACCTCCCGCATTCTGGAGCCCGACATTGTCGGCGAGGATCACTACCGCATTGCCCGCCGCGTTCAGGAGCTGCTCCAGAAATACAGCGAGCTACAGGACATCATTGCCATTCTCGGTATGGAAGAACTCAGCGACGAGGACCGCGCCACCGTTGACCGCGCCCGCCGCATTCAGCGCTTCCTCTCCCAGCCCACCCATGTTGCGGAAAAGTTCACCGGCGTTCCCGGTGTGTATGTCCCTCTCCGCGAAACCCTCCGCGGCTTCGATGCCATCATCAGGGGCGAGCTTGACCATCTCCCCGAGGCAGCCTTCTTCAACGTTGGCACTCTGGACGATGTTCACGCCAAGGCCGCAGCCATTGAGCGGGGTGAGATATAAATGGATAGCTTCTATATCCATATCCTTGCTGAGGACCATGTTGTTGCCCGAGGCGACTGTCTTTCGATGGTTATTCCCGTTCATGACGGTCTCTACGGCATTCAGGCTCACCACAGCAGCATGATAAGCGCCATTGTTCCCGGAATTTTGAGCTGCAGCATGGCAGACGGAAGCTCCTTCCGCACCGTTGTTTCCCGCGGCCTTGTGAAGGTTGAGGCCAACGACGTGCTTGTTCTTGTGGAAAGTGCGGAGGACCCCGATTCTATCGACCTCGCGCGTGCCCGCCGTGCAGAAAGAGAGGCCCGCGAGATTTTGCGTGGTCAGGCAAGCCGCATGGAACACACCGCCGCCGAGGCAAGCCTTGCCCGTGCACTCAACCGCATCCGCGCAAAAAACAGCCCGGATATTGAAAACCAATAAGCAAAAACGCCTGAAGCTCAATGCTTCGGGCGTTTTTTTACATTATCGGGACAAATGTTTATTCCATTTATCCCCGTCTTGTGGTATATTCAACTGGAAAAGCCGCAAACTATCAGGATAATAACATCATCAGGTGATATATATGAGAAAAACTAAAATAATCTGCACATTAGGTCCCGCCGTTGACTCCGTGGAGTCCATTTCCCGCCTTCTGCGTCTGGGCATGAACGGCGCCCGCTTCAACTTCTCCCACGGCAGCCACGAGAGCCAGCTTGCCACTTTGGAAAAGCTTCGCGCCGCCATGGAGGAAACCGGTCTTTCCGCCGCCATTATTCTGGACACCAAGGGTCCCGAAATTCGCATCAAGACCTTTGCCGAGGGCAGCGCAGAACTTAAAAGCGGCGACCGCTTCGTTCTCCGCACCGACGAGGTTGAAGGCACTGCTCAGCAGATAAGCGTCACTTATCCCGGTCTTGCCGAGGATATTGACGTAGGCAGCACCATATTGGTGGATGACGGTCTTATCTCCATGCGCGTTGAGGCCATTGAGGGAAATTCCATTATCTGCCGCGTTGAAAACGGAGGAAGACTTTCCAACAATAAGTCCATCAATATTCCCGGCGCCGCCATCTCTCTCCCCGCTCTCACCGAGCGCGACAGAAAAGATCTGCGATTTGCCGTGGAGCAGGGCTTCGACTATGTTGCCGCCTCCTTCGTCCGCTCCGCCTCCGACATGGCGGAGATACGCGCCTGCCTCGATGGCTGCGGAGGAGAGCATATCCGTATCATCGCCAAGATTGAAAATCAGCAGGGCGTTGATAATCTCGAGGAAATCGCCCGCGCTGCCGACGGCGTTATGGTTGCCCGCGGCGACCTCGGCGTTGAGATTCCTGCCGCAAAAGTGCCCTATATCCAGAAAAAGATGATTAAAAAATGCCGCGAGATGGGTAAAACCGTCATTGTTGCAACCCAGATGCTGGATTCCATGATTCATAACCCCCGTCCCACCCGTGCGGAGGTCAGCGACGTTGCCAATGCGGTTTATGACGGCACCTGCTGCGTCATGCTTTCCGGCGAGACCGCCAGCGGTAAGTATCCCTTCGACAGTCTGAAAACCATGGTGGACATTGTCCGCGAAGCGGAGGAGGGAATGGACTACTGGAAGAAGTTCCAGAAGGGTCTGGCCGCCAGCTCCAACTCCGGAATTTCTGACGCAGTCACCCGCACCTGCTGCCTTATGGCACCGGATTTGGGCGCCGCCGCCATCCTCACCGCCACCCAGAGCGGCTATACCGCCCGCCTTATCAGCCGCTTCCACCCCGCCTGCCCCATTATCGCCCTCAGCCCCCAGCCCGAGGTTTGCCGTCAGCTGAGCATAGTTTGGGGCGTTCAGGCCTTCCGCTCCCGCGAGTTTGCCAGCACCGACGAGGTTTTCATCCGCTGCGGCGACACCGCCCTTGAAAAGGGTCTGGTGAAAAGAGGCGACACCGTTGTTATCACCAGCGGCGTTCCCGTTGGACGCACCGGCACCACCAACCTTATCAAGGCCGAAGTTCTCTGAAAGACATGAAACGGACTTCCGACTACTGTCTTGAGGCTTTCGGAGAAAAACTTTATAAGATAAGTCTTGACGCAGGCTTCAGCTGTCCCAACCGCGACGGCACTCTTGGCACAAGAGGCTGCATTTTCTGCTCCGCAGGAGGCAGCGGCGACTTTGCAGGGGACAGACGACTCAGCATAGAGCAGCAGATTGAAAGCGAGAAGGCGAGAGTTGCCGCAAAATACCGTGGCAACCGATACATAGCCTATTTTCAGGCCTTCACCAACACCTATGCTCCCGCCGAGGAGCTTGAAAAGCTCTTTATGAGCGTTATTGAGCGCGATGACATTGCAGCGCTGAGCATTGCCACCCGTCCCGATTGCCTCGGCAAAGAGACTCTTTCCCTTTTGGAAAGGCTCAATCGCATCAAGCCCATCTGGATTGAGCTTGGACTTCAGACAATCCACAGCCAAAGCGCGGAATATATACGCCGCGGCTACGCGCTTGAGCTTTTCGACAGAGCTATGGAAGCGCTGAAGGAATTGGGTATCCACAGAATCGTCCATCTCATCCTCGGTCTCCCGGGAGAGAGCAGGGAGGATATGCTTGCCTCTCTCCGATATGTTACCGAAAGCGGCGCCGAGGGCGTAAAGCTTCAGCTTCTCCATGTTCTGGAGGGCACGGATCTTGCGGATGACTACCGAGCGGATAAGTTTAAGTGCATGAGCCTGGAAGAGTATGCCGAGCTTGTTGCCGATTGCGTGGAGATTATTCCCGAAAGCACCGTTATCCACCGCCTCACGGGGGACGGAGCCAAGAAAATACTGATTGCGCCCCTTTGGAGCGGAGACAAAAAGCGGGTTTTGAACACCGTTAACTCTTGTTTGCGCCAAAGAGGGCTTATATGAAAGGCAATAATATGGAAAAGATAATAAGCTACCTGAAAGATAAATACCGCCTCAGTTCCATGATAGTAAGCGGCGACTATGCCGAGGACAGCATTCGCCCCGGCAGCGTTTTCGAGGCCATCGCCATGGGTGCCACAAGCCCCTATGCCCACGAGACCGCGGAAATCGAGGGAGTTAAGCTTGATGTTCTCATTTACCCCCGCGAAATTTTCTACGGCGAGATCAGCCTTGACGAATTCGAGCAGGCTCACGAGGGTCTTGTTGTGCTGGATGAAGACGGAATGGGCAGCTGGCTCAAGCGCATGATCGCAAATCAGATTGCCTCCATCCCCCTCAAAAGCGATGAGGCCGTTCTGGACGCCCTCCATTGGTGCTCCTCCATGGCTGAGCGCGCCGAAACCGAGGATGCGGAGGGTCTTTTCTGCCGCCATTGGCTTCTCACCGACAGCGTTGAAGTTTATTCCGATGTCTGCGGTCTGCCCTTCCTCAGCCCCAAGAAGACTATGAGCAAGATGGCAAAGTATGACAGCGAGGCCGCGGAAATTCATCTGCGCGCCATGGGCAGCATGGATAAAGCCGCCCTCAACGATTGGGTTGAGCTGCTCCACAAAAGATTCGAAGAGAGAAAGAGCAAGAGATAAAACATATGTCAGAAGCCCCCTCCAAGAGGGGGCTTCTTTTTTGCTGAGAGGAGGGAAGTTGTCTCCGACGGCTTCCCTCCTCGCGGCAAAGCTGCTGCGCACCGGTGGCTTTTTTCGGGCGGACACATCGCTCCGCCCCTATGGCAAGTATGGATAATGCACCATCCTTAGGGAACGGTTTTTACCGCAGCGAAAAAACAGAACGAGGTACAACCTTCGTGGCGCCGAACAGGCGGCAAAAAGCAGCAGCGGCCAAGCGGAAAACGAGGTAAGCACACTAGGGTTTAGGTTTTGATTATGTGGCACAATGTCTTTCCCGCCCCCCCACTTAGGGAGTTTCCAAAGAGGGGCGCAAAAACCCCCTCTTTGTTGGACTTTTCTTTCCATATTCTTTTCGGCCATGCGAAAAGAATATGGCCGTCGGAGACAATTACGCTCCCAACGCTCGTCCCTCCTCGCGGCAAAGCCGCTACGGCCAGATACATTGCCACCTCCCCCTCAAGGGGAAGGCTTTTCAACCTCTCCGACGCGGCTTGCGCCGCGCCACCTCCCCTATTAGGGGAGGCTCATTTCAATCCCTCCGCCTCACATCCGTTCGGCACCTCCCTTTGCAAGGGAGGCTTTAAAAGCAAAAAAGAGAGATGCTTATGCATCTCTCTTTCTCATTTTATCGAAGAATTCTTTCAGAAGTGCGCTACTTTCCACTGCAAGCACTCCGCCGTAAATGGCAGTATGTCCGGGATATGCCTCTTCAAAAAGATTCAGCACGCTGACGGCAGAGCCCGTCTGCTCCTCCCTTGCACCGTAAACCAAAGTGCCCAGGCGGCTCATTATCATCGCTCCCGCACACATGGGACAGGGCTCCAGCGTCACATAAAGGGAGCAATCGTCCATTCTCCAGTCGCCGCGGAATGCGGCGGCGGCCTCAAGAGCTTCTATTTCCGCATGACCTGTCACACTGCGGCGCTCTTCGCGGCGGTTGCGTCCGCGGCCTATTATTTTCCCCTCTTTGTCAACAACAACGCAGCCCACAGGTATCTCGCCCGCCGCGGCAGCCTCTGCTGCAAGGGCAAGAGCCTCGCGCATATATTTTTCCATGTCCATTTTCTTCACCGCCCGTGGGTTTTTTATTATTTTACCCAAGGGCAGGGATTTTGTAAAGCCCCCACACCATACAGAGGGGGCTTGTCGACGCCGTCGGAGACAATTTTCCTCCTCGCAGCAAAGGCGCGCTTATTTGTAAAGCGCGCCTTTTTCTTTATTCCTCGGCCATGCGGTAGCCGACGCCGACCTCTGTGAAAACATATCTGGGCTCGGCGGGATTTTCCTCAATCTTTCTGCGGA
The DNA here is from genome assembly GCA_045638085.1 of Oscillospiraceae bacterium. Lineage (GTDB taxonomy): Bacteria > Bacillota > Clostridia > Oscillospirales > Oscillospiraceae > SIG459. The sequence continues at coordinate 4,030 of JAZUAQ010000140.1, read as the reverse complement.
TATTGGCCATATGCACTCGCAGCACCTGATTATTGCCCCTTGCGGCAGGTCCCCAAAGCTCCTTCAGTATGGCATCATAGGTTAGAACCTTGCCTGCGTTTTTCGCAAGAAGACCTACGATTTTAAACTCATTCTGGGTGAGATGCACGTTCTCGCCATCCACAAGAACCCAATGCTTATTATAGTCCACGGTGAGTTCGCCCACAGTGAACACTCCGCCGGGGCTGATGCTTCCGCCTGCAGCAGAATGGGTGTGGCGAAGGGCGGTGCGGATGCGGGCAAGAAGCTCCGCAGTTCCGAAAGGCTTGGTTATATAGTCATCCGCCTCCGCATCCAGAACCTGAACCTTGTCTCGCTCATGCATACGGGCAGATACCACGATTATAGGCAGGCTTGTCCAGCTTCTCACAGAACGAATGACCTCTATTCCGTCCATATCGGGCAGACCCAAATCCAGGATGACAAGGTCGGGGCAATGGGAGCTTATCATAGAACAGCCTTCCTTGCCCGTGTAGGCGGTGATTACATCATAGCCGTTGGCGGAAAGCACCGCAGTCATGAAATTGGATATGCGGGGTTCGTCTTCAATAATCAAAATCTTGGAGCGTATCTGCATTTTCATCCTCCTCAGTTTCAACAATCGGCAGCGTAAAGCTGACGGATGCCCCGCCCTCTTTGCGGTTTTTTGCCTCCATTGTGCCGCCGTGGACTTCCACAATAGTGCGGCAGACGCTGAGCCCTATTCCCATAGTTCTTCGGGAATCTCCGCCCTTTTCCTCGGCGGGAGCAAGCATCTTTCCTTCGAAAATATGAGCAAGAGCCTTTCTGCTTATACCCCTGCCGTTATCATCAACGGACACGCGGGCCATTTCCCCTTCCTTGCTGAGGGTAAGCTCTATCTTGTCCGCTCCCTCTGCATGGAGCATTACATTCACAAGGAGATTTATTATCACCTGCTCAATGAGCATGGCGTCAACATTGCACATTATCAGCTCATCAGGAATTGCGGTTTTAACCTTCATGGCGGGATACTGTTTGCGGAAGCGGGAAAGAGCCTCGCCCATAAGCTCCTCAAGAGCCTGAGCCTCCGTGTGTATTTTCGGCGCCTCGTCGCCGCCTATGCGGGTGATGGAAAGAAGGTTTTCCATCATATTTATAAGCCATTCCGCCTCGCTTCGGGCATCCTGCAGGAGATTTTTTCTGTCCACCCTTGAAAGAAGCGTCTCATCCTCCAAAGCACCGAGAGCTCCGACTATGCTTGTCAGGGGTGTGCGCAAATCGTGGGAAATTGCGCGGAGAAGATTGGCGCGCATCTTTTCCATTTCCGCCTCCATGCGCATCTGCTCGCCCGTTCTTGCGCGGCTTGTGAGGGTGCAGGTGATTACTGAGACCACAAACATGCAGAAGAAGGTTATTGGGTAGCCCGCCATATAGAAGTTGAAATGGAAATAAGGGAAGGTGAAAGCATAGTTAACGGCGAAAACCGACAAAATGGAGGCCACGAGGCCAAAAAAGTAGCCATCCGTCAACAGAGATATAAGCAAAACCACCAGCACAAAAATCAAGGGCACATGGAAGTCCGTTTCGCTTACGGGCTGAAGAACAAAGCACACCGCAAAGCCACTGGCCAGAAGGCCTACGCTTATACCAATATCCCGAAGAGATATTGGAAACACATTTCTCAGCCATGCTTTTATTTTGCGTCTGCCGCCTTTCATAACAAATCTTCCTCCTTTCCCGTCATAATACTGCAAATTTTTACATATACATTATAGCATGAAGATGACTTGGCGGAAATAAAAAAACCGTTAAGAATCCTTCCTGGAGCTTAACGGAAGTTTAACGCGGCTTTACGCCTGCTTTGCACACAATTAACGGCCTTCGATGATACAATGTGAGTGACTAAAAATAAGGAGTTTTTATATGGCAAGAACATTCGAAACCGATACCGCCGTCACCAAGGAACTGCGCGAGAACGAGACCATCCAGTGGAAAGGCGCTTCCGAGAAGTTCCCCCTGGTTGACGCTACCAACAAAACCGCCCTCACCATCCGCTGGGTGATCTGCGCTATTGCCGCGGTTGCACTCGTTGCTCTCTACTGCATCGTCAACGCCGCCATGGGCGATGTCAATGTATGGCTTCTCATCCTCCTGCTGGTTGTTGTTGCATACTTTGTTATCCTTCCCTGGCTCGACAGAAACAATGTTTACAAAAACTGCAAGTACTACATCACCAACGAGAGAGTTCTCCTCTACTACGGTGAGCGCGAGTTCTATTCTATCCCCGTAAACGGTCTCAAGTCCGCTATCCTCGATGCAGGCGAAGGCCGCATCCATGTTGCACTGGGCGCCAGCGTTGGCACCAAGGCCGGAAAGCTCCGCGTGGCTGCTTTTGTCCCCAAGAAGGATGACAACGGCAACGCAATCGGCCTCGTTCTCTACAACATGGAAGACAACGACACGCTCAGAAGGATTTTTTCCTGATCTTCCTCTTTTTTCCCGCCGATCGGCAGCATAGAGTCTATGCTGCCGATCATTTTTTTGCCCTTTTGCCTGCGCGAAGGCGAATTTCGACCTTGTTTTTCTGCCTTGGGATATATAGTTGTCTTACCAATACAAAGGAGGCCATTTTATGTCCCCGGTAACAAACAAGCGCCTGATGCGCTCCGTTGCCTACATACCCACCGAGGATATACTCCCCGGACAGATGCAGCCGCGCCGCCACTTTTCCCGCCAGGGTCTTGAGGAGCTGCGCGCTTCAATAGCCCAGCACGGGGTGCTCCAGCCCCTCACCGTCCGCACAAAAGGCGATTGCTTCGAGCTTATCGCAGGCGAGCGGAGACTGAGAGCCGCCAAGCTGGCGGGACTTGGGGAAGTTCCCTGCATAATCATGGATGTGGATATGGAAAAATCCGGCGTGATTGCCCTTATTGAAAACATCCAGCGCCGCGACCTTGATTTTATTGAGGAGGCCGAGGCCATCAGTCAGCTTATCCGGCTCTTCGGACTCAGTCAGGAAGAAGTCGCCCGCGCCCTGGGCAAAAGCCAGAGCGCCATCGCCAACAAGCTGCGCATACTCCGTCTGGACGCCTCCTTGCTGGAGCGGCTGCGGGAGGAAGGACTTTCCGAGCGCCACGCAAGGGCGCTGCTGCGGCTTGACTCCCGGGAAAAGCAGGAGGAGGCACTGGATTTCATCATTGACCAGCGGATGAACGTGGCAGCTGCGGAGGATTTTATTGCGCGCCTTTCCGAAGCGCCAGCAGCGGAAGAACCCAAGCCTATACGGAAAAAACCCTTTTTCGTCATGAAGGATGTGAGAGTTTTTATGAACACTCTCAACCGAAGCCTGGACCTTGTGCGGCAAGGGGGCATTGACGCAACCTTGAGCCGTGCGGAAACGGAGGCAGATTTGGTGTTCACCGTCAGAATACCAAAGGAGCAGGCACGAAAATAGAGGATAATATGCCTCAAATTTTTACGGCGGGAGTAAGCCCCTGCCCTACGACATTGTTTGAGCAGGGAACGGTTTTGACCGTTCCAAAAAACACCTCATCCGTCTGCCTTCGGCAGCCACCTTCCCCTCAAGGGGAAGGCTTTAAATGCACGTCACGCCATTTGTAGCACCGCTACGAGCTCAGCCACGCCGAAAAAAACATAACGAGAGAAAATCTCCGTGGCGCCGAACAGGCGCCTCGAGGCAGCAGCGTCCCGAGCGGAAAACGAGGGAAGCACACTAAGGTCTAGGTTTTGATTATGTGGCACAATGTCTTTCCCGTCTCCGTACTGAGGGAGTTTCCAAAGAGGTCGGGGCGTTAAGAAAATGTGCCGGGGGCACATTTTTAGCCGCCGACCGCAGCGGCTTTGCCGCGAGGAGGGAAGTTGGTGGGTGTCCATATTCTTTTTGCTGGCACAAAAAGAATATGGCCGTCGGAGACATAGCCACCTCATCCGTCATTTGCTCCGCAAATGCCACCTTCCCCTCAAGGGGAAGGCTTTAAAGGCGCGGTGCTTACACTATTCTCTTGAAAAA
>JAZUAQ010000139.1:0-9520 GCA_045638085.1 Oscillospiraceae bacterium | reverse complement strand
ATAATGGCTCTTATTTTCAGCGGCTGTGGTGAAAGCGACAGACTTGAGAAGAGCTTCGAGGAAGAGCGGATAAAATGGACTCAGGCAAAGGAACTTTCCTTCACAGCGGACATTGTCGCAGAGTATGGTGACAGAAGCTTTGAATGCACTTTGCAATGCGCCCGCGAGGGTGAGGATATAGTACTTTTAGTACGAAAACCTGAAAGCATAGCCGGAATAAAGGCGAGGCTGAAAAAAGACGCTGCGCAGATAGAGTATGAGGGTATAATCCTTGCTGTTGAGGATGCTTCAATAGGGGAGGTCTCTCCGGTGTCTGCCGCAGCAAAGATAATGCAAGCCCTCACCCAATCACCCCTGACGCAGATATGGACGGAGAAGGCCCAGGAGCGGGAATTACTTGTTGCTGAGCTTTATATTTCGGAAAACCAATATGCGCAGTTATGGTTTTTGAAAGAAAACTTCAGTTTAATTCACGCAGAGCTTGTATCCGATGGACGATCTGTGGTAAAATGTGATGTTGTAAGTTTTACTAAGGAATGATATAGATATGACCTTGGAAAAAAGCCGCACTTGGGCGGAAATAAGTCTTGAAAATATAAAGCATAATGTCCATGAAATTCGGAAGACACTCCCTGAGGGAACCCGTTTTCTCGGCGTTGTAAAGGCCGATGCCTACGGTCATGGAGCCGTAGCAGCTGCGAAGGCGATAGTGGAAGCGGGGGGCGACTGCCTTGCCGTTGCCTGCATTGCGGAGGCAGCTATGCTCAGGGAAGCGGGAATAGAAGCTCCTATACTCATTTTGGGTCTTACTCCTCCTGAGTTTGCAGAGCAGCTCAGCGGTCTTGATATAACCCAGACCGTATCCTCCCTTGAATACGCAAAGGCCCTTTCCCGCAATCTAGTAAAGCCCCTCCGCTGCCACCTTAAGCTGGACAGCGGTATGAACAGAACGGGTTTTGCCTGCAGGGAAGAGAATATCCCCAATATGCTCGAAGCCCTTTCCCAGTCTAATCTGGAATTCTCAGGTGTGTTTACCCACTTCGCTGTTTCTGATGAACCTGATAATGACTTTACCATAACTCAGTTTAATAGATTTATGTCAACTATTCAGAAAATTGAGGAAGCTTGGGGAAAGCGCTTTGAAACAAAGCATTGCGCAAACTCCGGCGCAGTTATCAATTTCAGAGAGTATGCTCTGGACATGGTTCGTCCCGGTATTATGAGTTACGGAATGTACCCCGCTGCAGAGACGGGTGGCATTGAGCTTCGACCCGCCATGAGCCTTAAAAGCCGTGTGTACGCGGTGAAGACTCTTTATCCCGGCGACAGCGTAAGCTACGGACGCAATTTTGTTGCGGATAAGACCATGAAAATTGCTGTTGTCCCCGTCGGCTATGCAGACGGACTCAACCGCTGCCTCAGCGGAAAGCTTGATGTGCTTATCCGCGGAAGCCGCTGCAAGCAAATCGGACGCATTTGTATGGATATGTGTATGGTTGACATAACTCATCTTGATGAATGCAGAGTCAACGATGTTGTCACTATTATCGGCTCCGACGGAAATGAGTATATTTCCGCAGACGAGCTTGCCGAAAAGCAGGGCAGCATAAACTATGAAGTCACATGCGATGTAGCCCCCAGAGTTCCACGCGTCTACGAAAACTGAGCATGTATATTTTTTCCGCGTTTGAGGGAGAATGATAGCACGTCCCTACATAATATGTATTGGGCGACTATCCTTCATCGGAGTGTGAACACATGAGCATGGTCAAACGAGGAGATATATACTATGCGGATCTCAGCCCTGTTGTCGGCAGCGAGCAGGGAGGGATGAGGCCGGTGCTGATAGTGCAGAACGATACAGGAAACAGGCACTCGCCAACGGTGATAGCCGCCGCTATAACAAGCCAGATGGGCAAGGCGAAACTGCCCACCCATATCGAACTTTCTGCCCAAAGCTACGGGCTTTCCCGCGACAGCGTTATTCTTTTGGAGCAGATACGCACTATTGACAAATCCCGCCTTCGTGAACGCATGGGAAAACTTGATAATGACACTATGACCAAGGTGGATAATGCAATTGCCGTCAGCTTTGGTCTTTGAAAAAACCACAGATTCCGCTTCGGAAATTTCCGAGGCGGTGGAGGTACATATGAAGAAAAAAAGAATTCTTATAATTGCTCTTTGCGCGGTGCTTGCCCTTGCCTTAGGCTTCAGCGTTTTTGCCGCAACAAGCTATGGCGGCGAGGATGACCCCCTTATAACCAAAAGCTATCTCGACAAAATCCTCTTGCCCCAGCTTCAGGAGAGCTTTCGCCAGGAGCTTGATGCCGCAGTTGCGGATATAGAGAAGGACGGAAGCGGAGAATTCACCGTTATCACTCTTTCCAAGGGACAGACGGTTAAATGTGGCGTAGGCTGTGAGATAATGCTTCGTATAGGCTCCGCGGAGGCTTATGAGGAGAGCGCTCCCGCAATGGTAAACACCACCACCGCCGAATCTATTTTCAAGGACTATAAGTTGGAGGTCAATAATCTCTATCTTGTAACCATTGATGGCAACGGCTTCAAGGCCACAAGCAACAATACCAAAGTCCTCATTAAAGGCGATTATACAATCGGCTGAAATATGCATAATCGAAATACCCTGCTCATATAATCGGGCAGGGTATTTTTGTTTTCATAGGAGGTTTTGTGATGGAAGGAACTTATCCAATTATAATTCGCGGAGAAAACTGCGGTGAGTTATGCGTGACAAGGGAGGGGGCTTACACACGCTTTCTTGCCAGATGTCCTCTTGGGGCAGAGGTAATCCGCCTTTGCGTTTACGGAGAGGGGATGGAGGGCTATCTGGGAGTGCCCCTTCCCAAGGGAGAGAAGCTTATTCTTGATAAAAGATTCAGCCCCGCTTCGATGAAACTCTTTCCCGCTAAAATAGAGGGGTGTACCCTCGCGGGAGAAGCACTTTTGAATAAAGAACCTGAAAAGAGGGAGGAAGAACTCAAACCCGAATCCGCGGAAAGCACGGACGGGGCAGAAAAGGCTGAAGAGGAAAAGCCTACGCTGTGGTATGCAACAACGGACGGAGCTTTGGTAAGCAGGGACGGAGATCTGGAGATGGTGGCGCTGCCTCCTGAGGATGAGCGAGTGCCAAAGGATTTTCCGGGTCAAGCGAGAGTAATAGAGGGCAAGGAGTATTTAGTTTACATAACAAGAGAAATGAAGGGTCCAAATGATTGACAAGGGGAATAGCGCATAATATAATTAGAAGTAATAAAACTAACGAAAAAGGCGGGCGAGCAGAATGCTGATGACCGAGCTTATCACCAAAAAGCGTGACGGCGGTGTGCTTAATAAGGAAGAGATAGATTTCATGATAGCGGGTTATACCCGTGGAGACATTCCCGACTATCAGATGTCTGCAATGCTGATGGCCATGTATTTCCGCGGTCTCGACAAGGAAGAGACCGTGAATCTCACTATGGCAATGATGCACTCCGGAGATACCATAGATCTTTCCGCTATTTCCGGTGTTAAAGCCGATAAACATTCCACCGGCGGCGTGGGAGACAAGACAAGTCTTGTTCTTTGCCCTATGGTTGCCGCTCAGGGTGTTAAGATGGCAAAGATGAGCGGACGCGGTCTGGGCCATACGGGTGGAACAATCGATAAGCTTGAATCTTTCCCTGGATTCAGCTGCGACCTGAGCTCAGAAAAGTTTTTTGATAATGTCAACAATGTGGGCTTCGCCATTGCAGCCCAAACTGCGGATGTTGTCCCCGCCGATAAAAAGCTTTATGCTCTCCGCGATGTAACGAGTACAGTTGCTGTCCGGGGACTTATTGTCAGCTCCATTATGTCCAAAAAGCTGGCTGCAGGTGCGGATATCATCATCCTTGATGTTAAGGTTGGAAGCGGCGGCTTTATGAAGACCGTTGAGGATGCCCGACTGCTGGCAAGCGAAATGGTTGAGGTGGGCAAGGCAGCAGGCAGGAAAACTGTTGCGGTTATGACCGATATGGATTCTCCCCTTGGTTCCTGCGTGGGTAATGCTCTTGAGGTGAAAGAGGCAATCTCCGCCCTCAAGGGAGAAACAAAGGGCGACCTTGTTGAGCTTTGCCTCACCATAGGTGCAAATATACTCCTTGAAGGCGGCATCGCCGAAAGCGAGGAGCAGGCACGTGAGATGCTTCAGGCTTCCATAGATGACGGAAGAGCCCTCAAAAAATTGGCAGAATTTGTGGAGGCTCAGGGTGGTGACAGCGCTGCAGTGTATGACACAAGCCTGCTTCCCGAAGCACCTATAAAATATGAAGCCATCAGCTCCTGCAGCGGCTATGTGAAGAGTATGCAGGCCGACGGAATAGGCCTTGTAAGCCTCCAGCTTGGCGGTGGCAGAGTCACAAAGGAGAGTACCATCGACCTTGGTGTTGGACTTGTTCTCCACAAGAAAACCGGTGACTATGTCTCCGAGGGCGAGAGTCTGGCAACCATTCATGCATCAAGCATGGAAAAAGCGCTTGCAGCAGCGGAAATGCTCCGTGGCTGCTATGAGTTCAGCAGCGAAAAAGGCGAGGACAGCCCCTTTATAAAGGGCATAGTCAGATAATTATGTAAACCTATGTGATATAAAAAAGACCCGTGATTGATTCACGGGTCTCTTTTTATATTTCAAATTATTCTTTCTTATTGTTATCGTCAGATTGAGATTCCTCGGCCTTCGCTTTTCTGTTTTTGGTATCAATAACAGCGCCGATACCCATTCCTATGCATAAACCTATGCACATACCTGTTGAGATGCTGTCCATAGCTGCGCCGATTGCCATACCAACGCCTATGCCTATGCACATGCCGATGGGCATATACTGTATATTGCCCGACTGCTTGTTTTTATTGTTGTTTTCCATAGTGCATCACCTCAAAAGACTTTGCTACATACTAACACACAGTTATTGCCAATGCAACATATGATGTGGTAAAAAGCCGCAGTTTAAAATTGCCTCTTATGTGGAAGAGCATAGCCGATGAAAGGGGATAAATGACGCCTATGAAAATTTTGGGCTACTGCATCATTATGCTTGTGGGAATATCCGTTCTTGCTGTTTGGTACGTGAGAGATACCCGAAAAATGAAGAAGAATAGGAGCGAAGAGCAAAGCAAAAAGGCGGCACCCTAATGAGTACCGCCTTTGAAATTTTCTGCACTGACAGTTTACTTTTTCTCTTTCGCCTTGAAAATCAGGGAGAAGAGCAGACCGAAGAGCAGGCCTGAGCAAATCCCTGCGGCGGATGCAGTCAAGCCTCCGGTGAAAACTCCAAGGAGTCCTTTTGAATCAATTGCCTTTCGCACACCCTTTGCCAGCACATTTCCGAAGCCGGTAAGGGGAATAGTAGCTCCCGCGCCTGCCCAATTGGCAAGAGGCTCATATACTCCAAGCCCACCGAGGATTACTCCAGCCACAACATATACTGTTAGAATCCTTGCGGGTGTAAGGCGGGTTTTGTCTATAAGAATCTGGGCTATAACGCAAAGTGCTCCGCCCACGGCAAAAGCTTTAAGATAAGTTAATACAGTTTCCATTCAGTTTTCCTCGGATATTTCTATTGCAAGGGCGTGGCATATGCCTGGTATGCTCTCACCCTGCATTGAGCTTACGGGACTCATAAGAGCCCCGGTGGGGGCGAAAAGAACTTTTTTCCAAATTCCCTCACGGATGCATTTGACAATATGACCGCAGAGAACACTTGCCGCGCAGCCGCAGCCAGAGCCTCCGCAATGGGTGTCCTGATGGCGGATATTAAATAAAAGCATACCGCAGTCGGTGAATACTTCGGGCATTTTAAGTTTATCCTGTTCGAAGAAGTCAGCAAGAATTTCATGACCGAATTTTCCCAAATCCCCGGTTATGACCGCGTCATAATATCGGGGATCTCTGCCCGTATCCTTAAAATGCGCTATCAGGCTGTCATAGGCTGCGGGAGCCATAGCCGCGCCCATATTTGCGCTGTCGGTAACTCCTGCGTCAATAATTTTACCCGTAGTGATATGCGTGATGCGAGGGCCAACACCCTTACGTGAGAGGATAGCTGCGCCTGAGGCTGTTGCCGTCCATTGCGCAGTAGGACTGCGCTGTCCTCCGTATTCAAGGGGAAGGCGAAACTGGCGCTCAGCGGAGCAGAAATGTGAGCTGGTCATGGCACAGATATTTTCTGCAAAGCCACCGTCTATGAGCATTGCACCTATGCTTAGGCTTTCGCCCATTGTTGAGCAGGCGCCGTAAAGCCCGAGAAAGGGAATAGTGCTGTTCTTTGCGGCAAAGGAGGAGCCGGTGCATTGATTGAGAAGATCTCCTGCAAGAAGAAACTGAATGTCCGCTTCCTTTAATCCCGCCTTTCTCAAAACCGTATCATAGCATTGGCGAAGCATAGTACTTTCTGCTTTTTCCCAACTTTTCTCTCCGAAATAAGAGTCGGTGCTTATATAGTCAAAGCGCTCACGGAGAGGGCCTTCGCCTTCCTTCTTGCCAACAACTGCAGCCTCAGCAGAGAAATAGGGTGGTTTTTCAAAGCGTATGCTCTGTCTGCCTATATGTTTAGCCATAAGTTTTCCCCCTTTTTTAGGATAGTTTTTCTCCGGAAATAAAAATAATACATTTACCGCGGCGTCAGGGATGTAGTATAATGAAGAAAAACTGTGGAGGAAAATTCTATGGTTCGTAATATTATGAAAGACCCCATTTTTCTTGGAAGAAAATCTCTTCCCGCAACTAAGGAGGATGTGGGTGTTGCAAGAGATTTGCTTGAAACTTTGATTGCCCACAGCGAAGGTTGCGTTGGAATGGCTGCCAACATGATAGGCGTCAGCAAAAGAATAATTGCCGTCAATGACGAGGGGAACTATCTTCTTATGCTCAACCCCGTAATATTGAAATTTTCGGGACCCTACGAAACGGAGGAAGGTTGTCTTTCCCTCAGTGGAGTCCGCCCCACAAGGCGCTATAAAATCATAAAAGTCCAATATGAAACTGTAAATTTTGAGAAAAGAATCAAAACCTTCACCGATTACACCGCGCAGATAATCCAGCATGAAATTGACCACTGCAACGGCATTCTGATATGAGGAGGAAAAGAAATGATAGTATATTTCACCGGTACGGGCAACAGTCGCTACTGTGCCGAGGCTCTCGCTCATTATCTTGAAGATGAGGTTATTGATTCTAGAGTATTTATGAAAAACGGCATTGCCGCTGAGCTTATAAGTGCAAAGCCCTGGGTTTTTGTAGGCCCTGTCTACGCATGGCAGATGGCTCATGTTTTTGAGGAATTTATCCGCAATGGAAACTTTGAAGGTAGTCGAGATGCCTATTTTCTCATTACCTGCGGCGGTTCAATAGCCGCGGCTGGCATGTATATGGAAAAGCTCTGCAAGGAGAAAGGCTTTAATTACAAGGGAACGCTTCCCGTCGTGATGCCAGAAAATTATGTTGCAATGTTCTCCGTTCCCGACGAGGAAAAGTGCGCAAAGATGATTGAAACAGCCGGTAAGAGCATTGAAAAATACGCTGCAAAAATTTCAGAACAGAAACCCTTTGAAGAGGGCAAAAAGGGAGTTATGGATAAATTTCTCTCAGGTGCCGTCAATACGGGCTTCTATAAAGGCTTTGTAAGCGCAAAAAAGTTTTACACAAGCAATAAATGCATCTCCTGCGGAAAATGCACCGAGCTTTGCCCCCTTAACAACATATCTATGGAGGAGGGAAAGGTGAAATGGGGAAATAGCTGCACTCACTGCATGGCCTGCATCTGCTATTGCCCCACCGAAGCTATAGAATACGGAAAGACAAGCATCGGCAAGAGAAGATACCGCTGCGAAAAATTTGAAAAACAATAAAAAAAGCGTGCTGCATTTTGCAGCACGCTTTAGTAATTTTATTATCAGAAGGAAAGAATGCCCAGTGCCTGCAGAAGGAGCAGGAGAAGCATGATGGGAGCAATAACCTTGACCATAACGGAATAGAGTCCCTTGCGGCCGAACTTGAAACCGCCGAGAGTGATCTCGTCAACAATGGCCTTGGGCTTGATGATCCAGCCAACAAGGATGCAGCTTGCGATTGCAACAACAGGCATAAAGATGTAGTTGCTGATATAGTCGAGAACGTCGAGAATCTGTGCAACGCTACCGTTGGGAAGGGTCATCTCGAAGTAGAAGATATTGTAGCCGAGGCAGACGATTATGCCAACAACATAGGTGACGATGGAAGCAACAAGAGTTGCCTTTTTGCGGCTCCAGCCAAATTTATCCATGCAGCTGGAAACAATGGCTTCCAGAAGGGAAACAGAAGAGGTGAGAGCGGCAAATGCAACAGTAATGAAGAAGATAATTCCGATAACGGAGCCTGCACCGCCCATTGCGTCAAATACCTTGGGGAGGGAGACGAACATAAGGCTGGGGCCTGCGGTCATGCCTTCGGTGCCCATAAAGGTGAACACGGCGGGAACGATCATGAGACCTGCAAGGAAAGCAACGAGAGTATCGAAGATTTCAATGCGGTTAACGCTCTTAACAAGGTTGGTGTCCTTCTTGACATAGGAACCATAGGTAATCATGATGCCCATTGCAACGGAGATGGAATAGAAAAGCTGACCCATTGCGTCGGTGAGGACAACAAGGAATTTCTGGAAGGTCATTCCCTCGAAATTGGGAACAACATAAATAAGAAATCCCTGCAGACCGGTGCGGGTAACACCCTCGGCATCGGTGTGCTTCAGGGTGAGGGAGAAGACGGAAATACCAATTATAAGGACGAGAAGTATGGGCATCAGTATCTTGGAAAGACGCTCAACGCCGCTGTTAACGCCCTTATAGACAATGAAGACATTGGCTGCAATGAAAATGGTGAACCAAATAAGGGGACTCCAGGTGGAGGTGATGAAGCCGGTGAAGAAACCGTCTGCAACAGCGTCCTTGCCGGAGAAGGTGATGTAAGTTGCAAGATACTTCAGAACCCATCCGCCGATTGCGCTGTAGTAGGGAAGGATCATGGTGGGTATTATGCAGGCGATAATGCCGACCCAGCCCATCTTCTTACTGAGCATACCGTAGGCGGTGAGGGGGCTTTGGCCGGTTTTGCGTCCGATTGCGATTTCGGTTGTGAGAAGTGCAAAGCCGAATGTGATAACCAGAATAAGGTAAACAAGCAGAAATACACCGCCGCCGTCCTTTGCGGCGAGATAGGGGAAGCGCCATATGTTACCCAGACCGACTGCACTGCCGGCTGCGGCAAGAACGAATCCCAGAGAACCGGTGAATCTGCTTCTTGCAGATTTATTTTCCATAATATTCTCCTCTTTCTTTGAAGTATTGAATAATTATAAACCTTTCAACGAACTATATCAAGGAAAAACAATAATTTAACGAAGAAAATCCTCTGACCGCTGAAAAGGTCAGAGGATTTTTTCCTATTTAGTTTTAGTGGGCAGGGGAGGCATATTCAGCTTCCGGCAGGGCTTATTGAATATTC
>JAZUAQ010000138.1:0-24877 GCA_045638085.1 Oscillospiraceae bacterium | reverse complement strand
CTACGGACCAGAAGGTCAGGAGTTCGAATCTCTTAGGGCGTGCCAAGAAACCCCGGAACGAAAGTTCCGGGGTTTTGTTTTTTACCTCTTCAGAAAAAATAAGCGTTTGAATGGTTTTTGCCCAATGCACACAATAACTCTCTTATATTTGCCGCAGCCCTCGCACAGATCCACTTCTTTGGACAGGGCATATTTTAGCGGACTGATCTTTTTCCCGTTCAGATTGTTCCAACAGTCGACACAAAACTCAGCCATATCCTTCACCTCTATATTAGCATAGCAAATATGCATTGCAAATGCAATGCATATTTAAGTGCGTTTTTAGCATAAACTGAATGCAATACAAATGTATTGCGAGGTGCATTTATGGCAAAGTTCAAAATTCCCGCCACACCGCCCACCAGCAACAAGACCATCCGTTTTCCAAACGATGTTATCGCAGAGGTGGAGCAGGCCATTGCCGGCAAAGACTGTACATTTTCCGCCTTTGTTATAGCTGCCGTTAAGGCCGCCCTTGAGGACTTGAAAGAAGAATAAGCAAGAAACCCCGTAACGAAAGTTCCGGGGTTTTGTTTTTTCCCGTCTGCGCTCACTAGATTAAATTTCGTAGGGAACGGCTCTTTCCGCCACCTCGCCGGAAACGACATGACATCTCAGGGTAATAAGCCTCTCATCGCGGACAAACATCCAGACATTGGCTGCAGGTATCTCGAACCATATATCTTTTCCATACTCACCGTAGTTTGCTTCGTAGTACCTTTTCAGGCGCGTATCAATCTGCTCTCTTGTAAGAATACTTCCCATTGCTCTCCACCCAATTTATTTATTCTTCGTCATCGCTCTCGCTTTCGGAAATTATCTGAAGGCCAAGAGCAAGCTCTATATTATCTGTCACTGCGTCATTATTAAAATCGAAGAGTCCGCCGAAAATTTCGTCCATTTTATTTTCTCCTTTTTATCGCATGTAGCCTTTCACCAGTTTCGCAATAACTCCAAGGGGTATGATTATCGGGGATGCTATTATTAATATTAAAAGCAAATTCATAATTTTATCCTCCTCTCTTTTATGTTTCCGATTTTACCCCTTAAGCTGTCCGATAATCGGGACATTCGAGCGCGAATCTCACCTTTTTATAAAACTATGTGGCTTTTTTCCGCACCCGGTGCTATACTGTCAGCAAATGCGAAGGCAGGAGAAGAGCATGTTTTTTGAAGATATAAAACTGAACACGGAAATTGATATAGAGCCTGTTATAATCGAAAAGGAAAAGATGCTTTCCTTCGCCAGAGACTATGACAGCAGACCCATCCACACCGACGAGGACTACGCGAAGGCAAGCCCCTTCGGCGCGCTTCTCGCCCCCGGAGTGATGACCTTTATGTCCGTATGGAACAAATATATTGAGCAGGATCTTTTCGGCGGCGAGTTTGTTGCGGGAAAATCCACCAAAATTGAATGGCACAAGCCTGTTTTTGCCGATGACACCCTCTTCGGCAAAGCCATAGTCACCGCCAAGACCGAAAAAAGCCCCAAAAACGGTATTGTTGAAATTACCTTTTTCGTGCGCAATCAGCAGGGCGAAACCGTGCTCACCGACGTCACAGAAATTTTCGTCAAACGCAAAAGTATATAAAAAAGTTCGGTGCGGAAAATCCGCAGCGAACTTTTTATTTATTTTTTCCCAAGCTCATTCCAAAGAGTGAAGCCCAGTATGAGAATTCCGCCTATTATCTGAGGCAGGCTTATGGCCTCGCCCAGAACAAACACAGATGCCAGCACTGCCACAAGAGGGTCGGCATAGCTTAGTATTGCCGCCTCCTGACCGCTCACATCCTTGAGGGCAGAGAAATAGAGGCAGTAGCAGATTCCCGTATGTACAAGTCCCACAACTCCGAGGAAGACAAAGCCTTTTGCATCCATAGCGGCGAGGCTGAAGCCCTCCGTCAGCAGCACATAGGGGGCAAGTACGATTGCCGCAGCCACAAACTGCAAAAAGGTACGCTGGATGCCGTCCACGCCCTTTATAAATTTATTGCTGATAACAACAAAGGCATAGAAAAAGGCAGCGGCGAGACCAAAGGCGATGCCCTTTATATGGCTGCCGCCTCCGCTCAGGTCACCAAGCCCCGTAATCAGCACTATACCGAGGGTGCTCATCACAAAGCAAAGCCACTGCTTCACCCCCATTTTCTCCTTGAAAAGCAGAGGGCAGGCCAGAATTATGATGACGGGAGCGAAATAATAACTGAGAGTTGCCACGGATACAGTGGTATATTTATAGGCTTCGAAAAGCAGTATCCAGTTTATTCCCAGCGCCGCACCGGAAACAAGCAGGGCAGGCAGCTGGCGTCCCAATGCGCGGAAGGGAATTTTCTTTCCCCCGATCAGAAGATAAGCGCCGATAAGCACTGCCGCTATCACCGCTCTGCTCAAAGACAGCTGGGCAGACGTGAGGGGGATATTGCGGACAAATATTGCAATTGTGCCGAAAATAACCATCGAAAGGGCTATCATCAGCCGAGCTTTGAGAGAAGATTTCATTTGTTTTTCTCCGGAAAATTATTGGCGAAAGTCCACCTGATACTCAACCAGGTGCAGGCCGTTTTCCTCGCTGCTATAGTAGGCACTGAGGAAGCGATAGGAGCCGTCCTCGGAGGGCAGGGTGTTATACTCACCGGTATCCATATTGAAAAAGAGATAGCGGTCATAGTTTTCCACAGGAAATCTGCTTTTGTGAAAACCAGAGAAGACTGTGGGCACATAGCTCATCCAGCGAGAATCCATGGCTTGCTCAAAAATGTCGGAATCCTCGGGGAAGAAGGATATAGAGCTGCTGTAATATATATCGTTATGGGAGGTGGAGGCATCGTACTTAATTGTGCTATATTCCATAGGTTCCGGGAAGTCTATAGCAAGAAGCCCTTCAGCATTTTCCAGAGACTCTACATATATGTCGTTGGTATAGTACTCCTCGCTATAGGAAGGAGCGTAGTAATAAGGGTCAAAATAGGAGAGCGCCATGTTGTAGAGGAGACCCATTATTAAAATTCCAGAAATGACGTTTGCCAAGCCCAGCCTCAAGCTTTTAAAGAGCATCACCACACCCAATATAAGGGAAGCAAGGGGGAAAATGGCTGCCAAGAGAAGAAACCACATATTGTCCATGGCGAAGACCATGAATATCTGGGAATGAATTAAAGATGCCAGAGGAAGACTGATAAAACTCAGCATCAGAAGCACTATGGAAGCAGTTCGAAGGCTCTTGGTTGCCTTGGCCGGTGCTTTGTTTTTTAGCTTAGAGGACTTGGGAGAAAAAGCCCTGTGGAGAACGGAGGAGGGCGCAATAGTACCAAGGGGTATGATGCTGTAACCGGAGTTAAATATGGGCAGGAGATACTTCTCGTTTTTCACGCATCGACGAGCTTCATCATAAAAAAGCTTTGTCTCCGCAATTCTCTCACTGCCTTCCCAAGTGCTGACACGCATAAAGTCTGAGTATATACAATATTCAATGCGGCCTTTGGGGATTCTTTTTACAGCGTCCCGAATGCCGGCCTTGCTGGTGCGGGCTTCACGGATTAAGAGTATAACAGACACGAAAAGCAAGGCAGCTGCAAACCCGATTTCAGCATCGCCAAGTCGGGTGATTATAGACCAAGCTAACAAAAGGGCAAATATAACTACGTCACGAATGCGGCGCTTCATAAAGACCCTACTTACGGGAGCATGGGCCTCCTGAACTTCTTCGGCGCTGAGAGTGAGCATATATGCCTCGCGGGGCAGCTCTTCGCCCATGACACCATCGTCCAGTTCATTGCGAAGGCGTGTAAGAGTTTCTGCGTCCGGCACGGAAAGACCGGATTCCCAATCCTTTATAACAGCCTCGCCCAGAGAGAACTTCTCGGACATAGCGGCGATGCTCATACCCTTTTGCTCACGAAGAGCGCGCAGACTGTCGCTAAAGCTCATAGATATGCCTCCTTTGTCTTGAGTTGCTACCCTATTATATCACGGGCAATCACAGGAGCACAACAAATTGTTGCCGAGGTTAGTCCTCTGTGTTATGATTTCAAAAAGCCCTGTTGAAGGAGGCTATGCCATGTATGTTTCCCTCTCATCCGGCACAAAGGACAACATCCTCAAGGCTGTGCGCTTTGAGAGACCGGACTATATCCCAATGACATTCCACATAAACGATGCCTGCTGGCAGGCCTATCCCCATGAGGAGCTTTGGCGGCTTATGGAGGATCATCCCTTCCTTTTCCCCGGTTTTGAAGTCCCCAAAGGTGATTTTAGACCCGTTTTCGCCCCCAACGCCAGACAAGCTGAGCCCTACACCGACCCTTTCGGCTGCGTTTGGGAAACCTCCACCGACGGAATTGTGGGCTCCGTTCACCGTCACCCCCTTGATGACTGGAGCAAATGGAGCAGCTACGCCTTCCCCGACAGCGAGAAAACCGACGGTCTTTTCCCCATAGACTGGGCGGCCTTCGATGCGGAAGCCGCCGCAAAACGCGCCGCGGGAGAGATGGTTTACGGCGATCTGCGCCACGGCCACAGCTTTTTGCAGCTATGCGACCTTCGGGGCTACGAAAGCCTGCTGATGGATATGATTGACGAAGAGCCCCTCCTTGATGAGCTCATAGAGCGCCTCGAGCAGTTCAACCTTGCCCAGATTAAGCACTTTATCCGCGCAGGTGTTGACATGGTGCGCATCCCCGAAGATCTGGGAATGCAGCACGGCCCCATGCTTCGCCCCGAAGATTTCCGCCGCTATATAAAGCCCAGCTATCAGCATCTTATGGCTCCCCTGCGCAAGGAAGGCATCCCCATACACATGCACTCCGACGGAGACATTCGCCTTCTCTGCGACGATATAATCGAGGGCGGCGTGGACGCGCTGAATTTGCAGGATCTGGTGAACGGCATAGACTGGATATCCGGCCGTTTCCGCGGCAGAACCTGCATAGATCTGGACATTGACAGGCAGAAGATAACTCCTTTCGGCACGCCGGAGCAGATTGACGCTCTTATCCGCGAGGAAGTTGAAAAAATCGGCTGCAAAGAGGGCGGCCTTATGATGATATACGGTCTCTACCCCGGGGTGCCTTTGGAAAATGTGAAGGCGCTGATGGACGCAATGGAGAAATACGCCTTTTATTATAACAGCTAAAAAAAGCCACCGACAAAAAGTCGGTGGCTTTTCTCATTTTTACGGAAGGGTTTTGCCGGAGGCGCGGTAAAGCTCATACCACTCGGGACGGGTGAGGCATATATCCGCCGCCTTTGCAACTTCACGCAGGTGCTGGGGATTGGTTGTACCCGCTATTGCCTGAATTTTTGCGGGGTGACGCAAAAGCCACGCGGTGGCTATAGCTGCTTTTGTTACGGAGTATTTCTCCGCAAGGCGCTCCAGAACGGCATTAAGCTCCGGATATTCGGGATTTTCAAGGAAGGTTCCTCCATGGAGGCTTATCTGCAAAATAGACCAGGCCTGAATTCCCATGCCCTTGCACTGAGCATAGTCCAGAAGGCTTCCGTCGCGCATAATGGCGGCATTTTCCATCATATTCACGTGGATGCCCGCATCGATGGCAGAGGCGTGGACAAGGCTCATCTCCACCTGATCCACGATTATATCCTGCTTCACGCAGCGTTTGAGGTTTTCAATCTGTCCCGGATTCATGTTGGAAACGCCGAAATGACGCACCTTGCCGCTGCTGTGCAGCTCATCAAAGGCTCTTGCGACCTCCTCAGGCTCAACGAGAGCATCGGGGCGGTGGAGCAGCAGAATATCAATGCTGTCCAGTTTCATGCGGCGCAGACTCTGTTCGGCGCTTTCGATGATATGCTCATAGGAGCTGTCATAGTAGCCGCGGCAAATTCCGCATTTTGTCTGGACAATAAACTTATCCCGAAGATGAGGGGCGCTTTCAATGGCCTCGCCAAAAAGAATTTCAGAGGGGGTTCGCCAAGCGTAAATATCCGCGTTATCTACGAAGTTTATGCCCTCTTCAAGAGCGGTCTCCATAAGTGCGCGCATTTCCTCGCTGCCAAAAAGGCTGGAGCGCATAAGGCCGAGAGCTATGCGGGAGGCCTTTATCCCGCTTTTTCCTATTTCACTATACTGCATATTCTCACCTCATTATAAATTTAGCGCTACCGTAGATGCCCGCATCGTTACCGAGGAGAGCGAGCTCAAAGCAGGTTTCCTCGGAAGCGGGGAAGGCATAGGCACGGAAGGCTTTTTCTACCACATTAAGAATTATCTCTCCCGCTGCGCTGACACCACCGCCGATTACGAAAACCTCAGGATCACAGACGCAGGAGACAGCTACAAGGGCTCTTCCCATATTCTCGCCGAAGCCGCGGACAACATCCATAGCCAGTTCATCGCCGCTCTTGGCAGCATCGAAAACGTCCTTTGCGGTGACTTCGCCGCACTGGCGCAGGGCGGAGGCTTTATCGCATTCTCCAAGAGCCTTCTTCGCCATACGCACAACACCCGTTGCGGAGGCATACTGCTCAAGGCAGCCACGCTTTCCGCAGCCGCAAGTTTCCGTCTCCTCAGGATGGATCTTAATATGGCCAATTTCGCCGCCCGAGCCGTGGACGCCAACAAGGAGCTTTCCGTCCACGATAATGCCGCCGCCGACGCCTGTGCCGATGGTGACAAACACAACATTGCTGCAGCCCTTGCCGCCGCCCTGCCACATCTCGCCGAGGGCAGCCGCGTTGGCATCATTAAGCGCTTTCACGGGGAAACCGCAGATTTCACTGAGCTTTGCAGCGGCGTTGCCGCCCCAGCCACCCAGATTAACACAGGGCACTATGCTGCCATCTGAAAGGACAGCGCCGGGAACACCTATTCCCGCTCCAAGCACCTTTTCGGAGTCAATGCCCTTCTCGTCGAGCTTTGCGAAAACTGAGGCCGCTATATCAGGGATAATGTTCTCTCCCGCGTTTTCTGTGCGGGTGGGGATTTCCCACTTGCTGAGGAGCTTTCCGTCAAGGCGGAAAAGACCCAGCTTGACGCTGGTGCCGCCCAGATCTATACCAAAAACATATTCTTTCATTTGAAAATACCTCGCTTGGATTTTAGTCGCCGAAGGTCAGGACATCCTTATACTTTTCCTTAAAGAGCCCATAGACCGTCTGCAGAAGAGCCTCATCCTCCACAGGAAGGTAGTTTTCATTTTCCTCATTCACAGGCTCTATCTCCAAAATGATAATTTCCGTGCTTTCGCTTTCAGCGGGGAGAAGGAAAATATACTCTTTTCCATCGTGCTCTATAACATCAAGATATTCAAACTTGAGCTCATTACCCTGTTCATCGGTAAGAGTCAGAATGCTGGATACTTCTTCAGGAATCTTTGTGTTGTCCATAATCAGCGCTCCTTTTTTATAGGTATAAATATAATATAACCTCCAATTCCCTGTCCGTCAAATATATCTTGTTACCCATTCTGAGCCATGATATAATAAGTTATCTGAAGGAAAGGAGCGCAAAACATGCTTACACTCAAGGAAAACTTTTATGAGACCTGGCGCAAAGGCAAGCCCGATGCATTTGTTAACTCCTGGGAGGTATTCCCTCAGGTTTGGGATCCCGTATTTTTCTTTATGTCCCCCGTTGCTCCCGGCGGCACCGCCGTCACTCCCCACGGCGTAACCCTCGAATGGCGCGCCGATGAACCCGGCGTAATGCCCATCACCACCCCCGACAAACTGGTATGCCCCGACGCTGCGGAGTGGAAAAAATATGTTAAGCTCCCCGACATGAGCAAAGTTGAGCTGGACTGGACAGCCGCAAAGGCTCAGGCCGAGGCTTTCCGCGCTCAGGATAAGTTCGTAATGTGCTGGATGCCCACAGGTCTTTTCGAAACAGCCCACTTCCTTCTCGGCTTCGAGGGCGCTCTTTGCGCATTCTATGAAGAACCCGAAGCTATGCACGAACTGATTGCCGCCATCAAAGAAATGAAGTTGGCACAGATCAAGCTTATCAAGGACAATATAAACCCCGATGTGCTTATGTTCCACGATGACTGGGGCAGCAAGACCAACCTTTTTATGGCTCCCGATATGTGGCGCGAGTTTTTCAAAGAGCCTTACAGAGAGATTTACGGCTTTATCAAGAGCGAAGGCATGATAGCCATGCACCATGCCGACAGCTACTGCCAGCCCATTGCCAGAGACATGGTTGAGATAGGCATCGACATCTGGGAAGGTGTTCTCCCCAGCAATGATATTCAGCAGATTAAAAAGGACACCGACTATAAGCTTCTGCTTATGGGCGGCATTGAAGCCAGCGTTGTGGATGTTCCCGACTGGACGGAGGAAAAAGTCCGTGCCGAGGTTCAGCGTGCCTGCCGTGAATATTCCGAGGGCGGCTGCTTCATTCCCTGCCTTACTTACGGCGGCGAAGGCAGCATTTTCCCCGGTGTAAACGACTGCATTATGGATGAAATCCGCAAGCAGAGCAAAATATATTTCGGCTGATAAAAAAAGATCCCGCTTCGGTGAAGCGGGATCTTTTTTTGCGGTTTTTGGTGCCGTCATAGCAACAGCGGGGTCATTGATAAAGAGGCGCGCAGCAATTGAGTCCTCCTCTCTCGTGAGCTTCTTGCCCAAAAATGTAATTTATGATATTATTTTCCGGTAAACACCTCATTAAGACAGAAAGAAGAGGAACGCCTATGCGCCACGAAGCACCTAATCGCTTTTACTATGGAATTGCCCGCGCCGTTTGCAATCTGGCAGCCCGCCTGCTTTTTCGCAGAAGGTTTCTCAGAAATGAGATCAAAAACGCTTCGGGTCCCTTTGTGGTTATAGCCAACCACCAGACAGCCCTCGACTTTGTCAACCTTATCGGTGCCTGCAAAAAGCCGATGAATTTTGTTGTGAGCCGCTCCATTTTTGGCACCCTTCCCCTGCAGGGCTTTCTGAGTAAGCTGGGGCTGATACCAAAGCAGCAGTTTCAAACCGAGGTCAGCGATCTTAAAAAGATGAAAAGCGTTGTTTCCTCCGGCGGAAGGCTGGCAATTTATCCTGCAGGACTTATGTGCGAGGACGGTCTTTCCACCCCCATTCCCTCTGCCACCTATAAATTCCTCAAGTGGCTTGGCACCGATGTCTATGCAGCCCGCTCCTATGGTTCATATTTTGTGCTTCCCAAATGGTCCTCCGCCCTCCGACCCGGACGCACCTACATAGACATATATAAGCTTTTTTCCGCGCAGGAGCTTGCCGAGCTGGACGAAGAAAGCATCCGCCGCCGCACCGAGGAGGCACTTCTTTTCGATGCTTACCGCGAGCAGGAGGGCTATCGGGTTCGCTTCAGCGGCTGCAAGAATATTGAGGGGCTTGAAAACGTTTTGTATATCTGCCCCCACTGCGGCGAGGAATTTTCCATACGCCTGAAATGCAAAAATATTCTCCAGTGCGAAAAATGCGGCTATGCTCAGCAAAGCGACGATTACGCTATGCTCCACAAATGCTCGGTTCACGGAAAGGAGATCCGCTATGTCTCCGATTGGAGCCGATTCATCTTTGAAAAAGTCCTCTCCTCCGTAGAGAAGGGAGAACTTGTTTCCATAAGCAGTGCCTCCACCTTCCGCGTGTTGGAAGAAGGTACCCACCGCTTCCGCGAAGCCGGCAGCGGCACTCTCAGTCTCAGCGCCGAGGGTTTTCGTATTACAGGAGAGCTGAATGGTGAGAGGGCAGATATTCTTGTGCCCATTAAAAATATCCCCTCCCTGCCTTTCAGCCCCGGCAAATATCTGGAAGTGCAGCACGGCAGCAAAATTTATCGCTGCGTTCTGGAGGATGGACAGCTCGTTATGAAATTCATCAATCTCCTCAAAAGCTTCCATACCCTCAGCAATACTGCCAAAATCAATTAGAAAAAAAGACAGCACGGTTCAACAAACCGCGCTGTCTTTTTTTGTTTTCAGCTGATTATTCAGCCTCATTTCTTTTTTTGTAGGAATAAGTTGCCATAAATCCGGCTATGCCAAACAGCATCACGCCAAGCCAGCCGAATGTATTATTGCTGTCGCCCGTTCCGGGGATATCGGGGAAGCTGGGAACATGGGAGTTGGTAATTACAAATCCTTCCTCTGCAGTGCCGCTGACAACAGCGGTGTAGCCCGCGGGAACATTGATCTCCTTGACAGTATAGACAATCTTAGTACCTGCCTTATACTCGTCAAGCTCAGCAAATGCTCCGCTCCATTCTCCGTCGGAGTTCAGCACAAGGATCTCACCCGTTTCTTCTCCGTCTGCCAGAAGCATGACCTTGATTTCCTTGGGGCGGATTCTGTCGAAATTATCGCTGTCCCGCCAGACCTTCTTAACCTCAAGAGAAACCTTTGAAGGCTCATAGCTGTTTATGACATTATAGCCATCGTATGCGGTGGTGTAGCCTTCCACCTCATCTTCCTCGATGCTGTAGACGACCTCTGTGCCGCTCTCATATTTGGGGAGATCGGTGAATTCCCAGCTCCAGCCGTCATCGGCGGTTATGGTCTCCGTAGCAATGACTTCGTCATTTTTCAGCAGATGAATGGTGATCTCATCGGGACGGATGCCGTCCTGATTTTCTGCGTCATCCCAGGTCTTTTCGCCTGAAATATCCACGGTCTCATAGATATTTGTAATTGTCAGGCTGCGCTGATTATTGTCATAGCTTACGGCGACTTCCTTGACACCGTCATGGTCGCTGTCGGAAATAACAACAGTTGCGGTATGCTTTGCTGTGTCATAGTAAATTCCGTCCACCATATCTTCGGGATTTACGATTTCCTGAATGGTGTACTGATAGGTGACAACCTTATCGCCCTCAAGATCGCTGTCGCTCACATCAAAGCGTATGGTTCCGAAGTTGCCGGAAGGCTGGCTCTCGGTGGCAACAAACACATCTTCACCTATTGTGGGCATAGGCGCACCGTCAAGAGCTTCCAGCTTGAAGCTGAACGTGCTCTGCTTTGACCAGTCATTAAAGTTCTTGCTAAGACCCAAGGTGGCAACAACGGGATCATTGGACACCACAAGTTCGCCGCCGCTTCTGAGAACATGCACTCCGTTTTCATCAAGGCCGGGAGTTTCGGTCTTGCTGATGCGAATCCAGATTTTGTCGCTGTTCATGTTGTAGCCGTCAATCGTACTTTCCTCAAGCAGATAGTAGTCATAGTCCAGCCTGAAGGCGCCGTTTTCGCCCCAATATTTGAAGAGGATGGCACCATCCTTGTTAGTTGTTTCAGTGGTGAGAAGCTCGTTATCTGCGCCGTCATACAGAGAGAATCTGACGCCCTCCAGCTTTCGGCTGTTATCCAGCGCATCCACTTTGATGAGGTTCATTGAATAGATCTCACCCTGACCGGCGCCGGCCGCAAAGCTGGAAACCGGTCTGTTGATACCCACAGTAAAGCCGAGAAGGGTAATTTCATTGGTCAGTACGACGGTTTCTTCCTGAGATTCACTGATGGCAACGCGGTAACTGACTTTAACAGGGGTGCCGTTGGGAATGGTGAAGATTATTTTATGAGCATCATTATCCACCTGGAAGCTTACGCCTTCAGTGGGTTCGGTTACTACACTACTGAGCAGAACAGTCTGATTCTCAGAAAATACGTCAGTGGCAATAATGGTAGGCTGGTCGCCTATATATGCGCCGTCCGGGTTCAGCACTACAGAGTATTTTGCATAGTTGACGCGCACTATCTGGCCGTCAATGATTTCATACAGGTTGCCTTCATCATCCAGATTGATAATTCCCTTTTCCACCGCAGTGAAGCTATATCTATAGCTTGCGTCCGTGGTAGCTACCTCAGCCTTATGAGGCAGGGGATGATAGCTTACCGTATTGTTGAAGTCATAGGAAACTCCGTTGGTAGTTCCGTCACCGGAGGAATTGAGCGCTCTGAGCACATCTCTGTCCTTGACAATCAGATAATAGCTGAACTCGCACTTATCCGCGGTTTCCTCTGTGATGCCACTGATAACAATAACATTATCATCACCGCCGAAGCTTGCGGAAGGTGCAGCCTTGCCTTCTACCAGAGAACGGATTCCGGCATTTTCACCAACGCCCAAAGCCTGAACCTCTTCCTCAGTTGCAAGACGGAACCAGTCAGCATGGGTGTCGTCAAAAATTTCGGTGAAGCTTGTGGTGCCGTTTCTGGTGGTAAGGGGATTCAGATTGCTGATATTCAAGGTGAATTTCCACACCGGGTACTTCACGCCGTCCTTGCTGACCAAGCCTACATAAGTGTTGCTGCTGCTCTTGATTACACTAAGAGGGGCAATGGCGCTGTAGGTATTGGTAAAGGTAACAGCATTATCACCGTGAACAACAGCGACTTCGGCAGTGGTGCCTTTCACAGCCGCTGCGCTGCCCACCTGATAGGTGGTAACACGGGAATAGTCACCGAACAGCTGTTCACTGGGGTCGCTTATCTTTTCGGTGATGGTGTAAGTACCGGGCTGCAGATTCTTGATAGTCATGACTCCGTCAGCCATGTCATAGTAGCTAAAGCTCTCGCAAACGGGATTTCCCTGACTATCCGTCACGGTGAAGCTGATCGCCTTCTTCTGCTCATCGCTCATGGAAGACTTCAGATCTCCGTCGATTGTTTTGGTGATTTTCAAGGAGGAAATCTCGCTGTAGGTATTGGTGAATGCAACAGTGGAGGTCTCGCCGAACACAACATCGGTTTCGCCGTCGGTGACGCCTTCTGCGGTTTCTCCATTGACCGTTACGCTTGTGCTGCGTACATAGCCCGTGGTGTCATCCATCTCGCTTACAACATAGCGTCCGGGGGTGAGATTTTTCACAGTGTAGCTGCCGTTGGTGAACTCACTGTAAGCTACGCTTCTCTCTTCTCCCACTTTGTTGCCGTCCTCATCTACCATCCAGTACTTGAACTGCACAGTAGCCTTCAGGTTATCGGGGATTTCACAACCTGCGAAATTCTTGACCAGCTTCAGGTTTCCTGTCTGGTGGAAGGTATTGCCAAGGCTGACCTTCGCATCGCTGCTGTCGCTGACAGAGACAGTTTGGTTGTTGTTAGTAATTTCAACGCTGTATTTGTCGGCAAGCACATCGCTGATGGTCTCGGTCACGGTGTAAGTGCCGGTGGGGAGGTCTTCGAAGGTGTACTTGCCCTCCGTAAACATGTCATAGCTTGCAGAAGCAATGGTCTGACCGGAGCTATCCCGCACAGTGAAGAGCATTGCCTTCATCTCTTCTGCAGTCAATTCGGAGGGAACATCGCCCGCCAGAGTCTTTTCAACAATGATGTTGCCCAGTCTGCGGGTATAGGTGTTGGTGATATCAACTTCTGCCGTTTCGCCGAAGGGGACAGTCACCTTTCCACCTGCAGGCATTCCGCTGACTACAAGGGTGTATTCGGCGGTGTCTCCCGCAGTCTCAGAAACGGTGTATTCACCCACGGGAATGTTGGTAAAGGTTTTTTTGTATTCTCCGGTCTGAGCGTTGTAAATATCGGCCAGAGTGAAAGTATTGCTGAAATTGAAGGGACCGCTGACATTGAAAACAACAGTTTTCTTGTCGTCTCCTTCCATGACAATGCCGCCGGCTATTGTCTTGGTAATCTCCAGATTGCCGAGAGGAGTATAGACATTGTGAACCTCGGCCTTAAGGATCTCATTTTCCTCAATATCGAACTCTATCTGTGTGGCGCTGTTCTGAGCAATTATCTCATCGCCTTCGTTCTTGATCAGATACTCAACGCTGAGAGAATGTCCGGCAACATCCGCATAAAGCTCGGTCAGACGGTAGTGGCCGCAACGAACGGAAACACCGCCATTAAGGAACTCGCTCAGAGGATATGTGCCCACCTCATGCCAGACACCGTCCAGGTTCTCTTCCAGCTTAAGGCGAATGCCATCATAGAGCCGATCGCCGTTTGTGTTATTCACATTCAGGCTGTCGCTCAGGATAGTTTCTTCGCTGTTGGGGAACATTGCAAGGCCTCCCACGTACTTTTCAAGCTGAATATAAGCTCTGTTATCGCCCGTGGTATAGGTGTTGGTGAAATACACGATTACGGTGCTGCTTTCAGCTACCGCAAAATTCTCCGAACGGCTATCCGCTTTTTCATCTCCTGCGCCAACCTGTACCGTGACATCAGGTCCATTGTAGCCGTGGACACCCAAGGTTCCGGTTTCCTGAACATAGTAATTTCCCACGGGAACCAAAATTCCCGCCTCCAGTACATCAAGGCTTACATTTTCAAGGTACAGGGTATAGGTTCCGTTCACCTCGCGATAAACGGAATAGGTGATTTTGCTTCTGAGTTCTTCCTCGTCATATTCAGGCAAGCCCTCCACGGTCTTGTCAACCGCAATTGCACCCTGAATCGTATAGACATTCTTAAATACAATATTCGCGGGGACATGGTTTGTCAGAGTGACTTCCACTCTTTTGCCAACGCTGTAGCTTTCGCCTCCGTCACGGGATACCATTGTGACGATGTCAACACCGTCTACATCCGGATTGGTCTCGGTAATTACATAGGGGCCGGCACCATCCAGAATAAGACCGTTAAGCGTCTCGGCCAGTTCTTCATAGGTGCAGCTGGCAACGGTTTTTCCGCCCTTGGTGACAGTGAATCTTGTTCCGCTTATAAATTTCTCAGGCAGGTTGTCGGCATTATAAGCACTGCCGGCTCCGAAGACCTTATCTACAGAGAGCTTATATTCGTCCTTGGTATAGGTGTTGCTGAAAGATGCGGTGGAAGTCTGGCCCAGAGCCACATCCACGCTCATTTCACGGTTGGCAGGAACCGTCTCCACGCTGTAGCCGGAGATGGCATGACCGGTCTCCTTGACGGTATAGCTGCCCACAGGCAGATCGGAAATTGTGTTGTTTCCTGCAAGAATATCTGCGTAGCTCAGTGTGCCTACACAATTATTTTGGGAGTTATATATAGAGAACACCATTGCGCTCTTCTGGGCATCGCTCAGGTCATCGCCGCTCAGGTCGCCTGCGATTTCCTTCTCAAGCTTTATTGCGCCAAGAGGAGTATAGCTGTTATTTATGGTGCCGGTTTTGGTTTCATCAGCAGTGGTCAGGGTGACATTACCCTCGCCGCTTACGGTAAGGGAGTAGTTTGCAACAAGAGCGGTATCGCGTATTTCCTCCACTTTATATGTTCCGAGGGGAACGTCACTGAAGGTATACTCACCGTCGTTCATGTCAGAATACTTGAAGGTTTTATAACTTCCGTCAGGAAAACTTACCTTAAATTGAGTATTTGCGGGAACAGCCGCACCGGAAGCGGTCTTCTTAATGGTAAGATTTGCAGTCTGCTGGACATATGTATTTTCAAAAGAAACAGACGCAGTCTCGTCTTTTTCGATCTCCACGGAGGCAGAAGGAGTATCCTTGGCGGCATTATTCACCGTGTAAGTCCAGGTATAGCCGCTGACCTTATTTGTTTCGGTAACGGTATACTCACCAACATCAAGACCGGTAAGAGTAAACTTTCCGTCGGTGAAGTCCCCGTAGGAAACGGTTC
The DNA here is from genome assembly GCA_045638085.1 of Oscillospiraceae bacterium. GTDB lineage: Bacteria > Bacillota > Clostridia > Oscillospirales > Oscillospiraceae > SIG459. The sequence goes on along the minus strand of JAZUAQ010000138.1, from coordinate 9,334 downwards.
TTCTGTATCCGTAAGGTCCGGTGATAGTGAAGCTTATATTATTTTTAACGCTGTCGGGAACATCGGTGGTATTATCCCAGTTGAGGCAATCAATGGTCTTATTCAGTTCGAGGCTGCCCTTGTGGTATTCATAGTCGTTGCTGAGACCGAGGGTCAGCACACCGCCGACTCCCAGAGTTCCCTCTTTTACTGTAACGGAATCACCGGTGTCGAAGCTATAGTTGGGGAAATCGGGATGGGAGGTTTCCACCACCGTATAAGTTCCGGGCTTCAGCCCTGCGAAAGTGACGGAGCCATCACTCATATCCGCATAGGTGAATGCGCGGACAGCCTCGCCTGCAGCGTTGCGAAGCTCAAAGGTCATTGCACGCTTCTGCTCATCCGTCATGACAACATCATTCTTCAGACCGCTGACATTTTTGTTGACGGTGACGGCGCCGGTATTATCAACTTCGATGGTAACATCGATGCCGGTTCCGAATTTAACTTCGTCCTTGGTGCCATCGAACCTAGCCTGAAGGTTAAACGCAAAGGATACGTGATGAGCGCGGGCAAGGTCTTCGAAATTGGGATTCTCCTTGTTCCAGGTGATCGTCACAATGTTGCCGCGGACAGTGTAGCTATGATAGATAGCCTTGCTGTATCCGTCAACAGCAACACCGATATTGATCGTGCCGTTTTCGTTGTCTCCCACGACGCCTTCGGGCAGCACGAAATAAATCGCATCGCTCATATCCATTTCAAGACTGTCTTTTTCGCTTACAGTCAGTTTGAACTTATAGGGCTTGTTCGCCTCTACGTAATATTTCCCGTCTGCGCCTTGGCTCACGCCCTCCATTTCGACCATTGTCATCAGGGAGGTGACATCCTTGGTTACTGGGAAATCATCCGCTTTGGCCTGTTTATCGGCGAGTACGATTGTGGGCAGCTGAGCGGCAGCCAGGATTATTGCCAATAAACCCGAAAAAAACCGTCTGCCAAATGCTTTGTTTTTCAGCATAATAGATCGAAGCACTCCTTTACAGCGTTCTCAAATCAACAAATATATCGCTATGCAAAAATATGCACTCGTTGCGTATTATATGTTATCATATATCATATAACAAAAAAGTCGAAATAACAAGTGTTATGTAAATTATTTTCATTATTTTTCAGCTTTTTGCGGCAGGGATATTCAAATCACTTAAGAAAAAAAGACAGCCCGCCACTGGCAGACTGTCTTTTTTCTTAAAATTCGCAAACACCGCCGGGAAATTGACGCTCCGGCAGTATTTTGCCATTAGTTTACATAGGGGGAGTCCTGCAGCATTTCCTGATAACTGTCGTAAAACAGCATATCTATGGGCTCACCGTTCTTCACGCGCTTCATAACATCCGCGTATGCATTTGAGAATGCCGTTGCCCCTTGATCGCTCATATGGACAATATCATAAAAGCTGTATGAATCAGAGAAAAGGGAGTATCTGGAACGCAGCAAATTGAAATCATAAAATTCGCAGCCCTGCTCCAGACAGTAGCCTTTCATATACTCATAAAATCTGTCAAAGCCTTTGGATTTAAATAGCAGCGCATCCGATACAGGAACCACAACAATGCTGCATTCGACCTGGGCATCTCTGCACATTTGAAGCACCTGCTCAAGCTTCTGCATATTTTCCTGCAAATACTCGGTATGCACATTTATGCCAAAAGTTTCCTTAAAATTGATGGCATTGGAAGCCATGGAATAAAATCCCCGGTTTTCATATCGGATTTGCTTAGTTGTGTCACCCTTAAGCAAATCCATCCACTGGGCAGCACCCGATATCAAAAGCCGCGAATAAATATTCAGCCAATCATTAACGCTGACGTTATGGCACATAAAGCGCAGAGCTTCGCCGAGGGAATCCATACGCTGAACCGTAAGCGCCTGGCCTTCAGCATGCTCCACCGTTTCATCACGATAAAGAGCATTATAGGAAATCTCAAGCACTACATGCTTTACAGGATTGCGTGCCAGCTCCTTTTCCAGCATATATATTCTGGAATTCCAGTCCATCATCTGGCAGGAGAGGTTATAACTTGAAGTACCCAACTGCGCATCCACCGTGGCAGGCTGATAGGCGGCAACGCCGTGAGAAGCGCCCAAAAACAAGTAATCAATCTGACCGGCCAGGGAAGCTCTCAAGTTTGCGTCCCGGTAATTTCGCAGTTCATGACTGTATACGGGATACAGTAAAATTCCGGAGAGCAAAACCAGCGCCAGGAGAAAGCAGAGAACAGACAGAATGAATTTTTTAGAAATTCGCATACATAAATCCTCCCGTTCCCCAGTTTGCTCTGACACCAAAAATGCTGATAACCAGAACCGCACATGCCAGGATAACCACTCTCACGGGCATAGGAATTTTGTTGAACCAGTCCCGAACAGGGCATTTTCCCTGAATTACAGAGAAAACGAACATCAGCACAACACCCACGGCTGCCATAGCAAGCTGCATAAGTGTTTCAAAATCTCCCAAGTTAATAAACGGCAGCAGCTGGGCAAGAGAATGGAAGGAAACCTTTGAAACAAATATGTTCTTCAAAAAACCAATTCCGTCGGACAGGGTGCCAACCTCAGGCAACACCTTGATAAAGGTTACAAGCACAAAGGTTCTGGCAATACGGAACATTTTCCAAGTTTGTGATTCCTGCCTGATTCTCAGTTTGCTATTGATACTCCGGTAAACCGGCTCCATCCACATGGAGAATATAATAAACAGACCGTTTACCAAACCCCAGGCAATATACGCCCAGCTTGCGCCATGCCATATGCCCGTTGCCAGCCAAACCACTACCAGCGCCACAGAAGCGGGAAGCGTATCGCTGAAATGCTTTCCAAATTTTTCACGGCACTTTTTTGCCAGATTGCGGTTCCATGTGGACATGCCGATTGCAAAATATATGTACCTCTTGAACCACGCACCCAGGCTTATGTGCCATCTGCGCCAGTATTCCGCAATGGACTGAGAGAAATAGGGGCGGTCAAAGTTCTCAGGCAGCTTGATGCCCATAATCTGACACATACCGCACATAATGTCCATATAACCGGAGAAGTCGGCATAGATCTGAATGCTGTACATGAATGCACCGATCAATGTGGTTGCACCGGAGTAATACCCGTAATTGGCGAACACGTCGGCCACATAAACGGAAAGGAAATCCGCAACCACCATCTTCTTGAAGAAGCCCCATATAAGGCGCTGAAATCCTCTGGAATAATTTATATAAGAGGGTTTATGAGGTGTAAACAGCTCCTTGGAAAGGTCCTCATATTGACTGATGGGACCTTGGGTCATCTGCGGGAAGAATGACACAAAAAGCAACACCTTGAAATAGTTCTTTTCTGCTTCAATATTCTCCCAGTATACATCCACAAGATAGCCAACGGCCTGGAATGTATAAAAGGAGATTCCCAGAGGAACGATCAGCGAAAAGGAGTTGTTTATGGAGCCTGCGCCTATAACAGATGCAACAGAATTGATTTGATCTATAACAAAATGAAGATACTTAAAAGTGCAGAGGAAACCCAGATTCACAAGCAGCGCAGCCAGCATAATCCATCTTTTCTTAAGCTTGTTTGCCTTTTTGATTCTGCTTTTTTCCTCTTTTGAGAGGGTTTCCTTATTCTGACGCAAAAATATCTTTTGTTTGTCGCTGATACTCTGCATCCAGTAAGTAGCGCCAAACACTGTTATTGAAGTGATCAAAACATAGATGCTGGTTTTTATGCCGCAACTTAAGTAAAAGAAGATGCTGGCGCACAGCAGTACCACCCACTGGAGTTTTCCCGGAACAATATAGTATGCGCACAGCACAACCACCATGAACAATATAAATTCAAGTGATGTGATTGACATATAAAAACCTCACATAATATTGGGGATGTTATTCATCCTCCTGAATTGCCTGAATCATTTCCCAAATGGCATGGATGCTGTTGAAATTTTCATTGCGCATCCACTTGGGACCGATTTCGATGTCGAATTCTTCGCATATTGTGGTAATCAGTGTAAGAATGCTCAGAGAATCATACACCTTACCGTCAATCAGATTGGTTTCTGTTTCATAATCCACATCGGGATCAATTTCCATCATTATTTCCATAAGTTTTTCCATAACTTATATCTCCTTTTCATCTTCTTAAACAGCATTTTTCAATTTCTGTCTGTCAATTTTTCCGTTGGCATTCATGGGCAGCTGCTCCATGACAATGACTTTGGCCGGCAGCATATAATCAGACAGCTTTTCCTTAAGCATTCTTCTGATATCTATGCCCTTCATCTCAACTCCCTGCGCCAGCTGGCAGAAAAGAATGATTTTACGCTTGTCCCCATCATAAACGCAGCAGCACCGATGCACTTCTTCCAGCGCTCCTGCAATTGTCTCAATCTCGCCCAATTCAATACGGTGTCCCATATGTTTAATCTGGAGATCCGTACGGGATGCAAAAATCAAATTTCCCTGCTCGTCGTACTGTGCCAAATCACCGGTTTTGAAACATCTGACCGGACCATTGCCAAAATCACGGTAAACAAAGTTGGCCTTCGTCTTTTCGGGATCATGAAAATATTCAAGCGCAATGGCATCGCTGCAAATATAAAGTTCGCCTATCTGACCGGGCTCTGTTACAATCTGTTCTCCATTCAGAAGATATATATCGCAGTTGCACAGCGCTTTTCCCATCGGCAGCGTGTCCGAGTCAGAAAAGGTTCCCGTCACTTCGTAATAACAGCAAATACCGGCAAGTTCAGACTGACCGTAGAGATTTACATACTTAATATCCGGCAAGGCCTGTCTCCACTTGTTCAGGTGCTTCATAGGCATGACCTCGCCAACAAAGAACACCTTCTTCAATGTAGTGGGCTTAACATAGGAGAAGGGATTCAGCTGAGAAACCAGAGAAAGAACCGTGGGAACCCAGGAAGCGAAACTAATACGGTGCTCATTCAGGTAGTCGATCAGGTCCGGCGGCAAGGTGAACAGCGTTGTCGGCAAAATATCCAGAGTGCAGCCCAGCTGCAGCATCATATAAATATCTTTGGCGGAAGCATCGAAATAAAAGGGAGTCTGGTTGCCTATGATTTCGTCCGCTGAAAAATCAAATGTTTCGGCATATGCCTGCACAAAACTCAGCAAAGCCTTGTGGCTTTTCAGTACACCTTTGGGAATTCCGGTGGAGCCGGAAGTATATACCATATACGCGGGATCATCGCCGCCCACATTGGGGCAGGACTGCAATTTTTCAAGCGTATCGTCAGGGCTGAGATATACGCCGCCGAAAGGCACGCAGTCCAGCAGATGTCTATTTTCCTGTTTTCCAACGATCAGCTTAAAGTCAGCATCCTCAATGATATGACGTTTTTTCTCAGGGGGCATATCGGGGTCAACAGGCACATAGAAATTGCCGCTGAAAAGAACGCCGAGAAAGAAAATCAAGGTGTCCGCATCACGAGAGGCAATAACGCCAATGGGAGCATTCACAAGACCATATTTGCAAATGGCCGCTCCGATTTTTCTGGCCTGAAGGTCCAGTTCCGCAAATGTTACCTTTCGGTCTCTGTCAACAATCGCGACCTTCTGCGGATGATTTTCCACCGCTTTCTGAAGAAGTTCCAGTACATTTCGCATAGTATCACCACTAATATTTTATATTCTAACTATTAGTTCGTATTAAATTATAATATCATACTACAATTTAGTAGTAAAGAAATTGTTTTCATTCTTCCACATACCGGAGCTTGCATCTCCTTTGCCTTCCGGCGCGATTTATGCTCTTTCAAAACAAAATAAAAGTCCTGCAATCCCAATGGGATTGCCCTACTTTTATTTTGAAGTGTTAAGACTGCTTATCCGGCAGCTGCATTTTTCCCAGTTCGTTGCAGCGATTGCAGAGTTTTTCCGCAAGAGCCGCTCTGGAAAGCCCTTCCTCCAGCAGTTCATCCACGCTTTTAGGCGCATCGAATATGTATTTCCGGGTTTCTTTATTCAGATATGCCACATATACGGGCACATTCAGGCCGTTGCGGCGGCACTGCTCAAGCATCATGGATACGCCAGGATAAAAGCCCGTCAGCACCTTAAAGTAACCCTTATCCGAAACCTCGGGGAAGATAACCAGCGTCTGATTCTTTTTAAGTATGTCAATGCTTTGGCGGAAGGTGCTTCTCAGGCGCACATCGCCGTAAGAAGAAATCAGTTCCAGACCGATATAGAACATTCTGGTCAGCGGTGTGGCAAGCAGGCAGAAAAGGCGCGCCAGATGAATGTTCCACTGTTTTTTCTGATGGTAATAGATACGGGTCTGGTAGCGATAGGCTGTTTTGAAGTCGGTGTTCATTTCATAAGTGCCCCAAAAACGGATGGGCAGCTTGGCATAAAGCTCCAAAGTCAGGGGACCCGATGCGCCCTCGTGGTTACTCAGGATGATGCAGCCGGGTCGGGGGGCTTCTCCGAGAAAGACAAATTCCGGTTTTCTCACGAAAAGCTTTACGATGGCTTTCACTGCCGTAAACCACTTTTTGCGGGAATAGCCCACGGGAGTCGGCGTGTCAACTGAAGATAAAGTAGTTTTTGTCACGTTTTTCTCCTTTCAATGGAATCATTACTTGCTGACAGAATATCATTATTTTGTCGAAACGGCAAGCTTTTGAAGAAATGGAGCCGTTTCTTTTGCGGTATCTTTACATCTTGCCACTTCAAAAAGAACAAAAAAGTAGTCATAGCCAAAGGGCTATGACTACTGGATTTTGGATAATCCTTGCTATTTATGCTTTATTTTTCCCACAGATATACTCTTACTTCATAGGGTTTGAGCAGGGCAGAATCCGCACTTGCATAGTTTTGCAGAATAAGCTTTCCCGAGGCCATATCAAAGCCCTTGGGTGCCTTGAAGGGAACTTCCTTTTCCGTATAAGAGCAAATCACCAGAATTTTCTGCTTTTCGTCCTCACGGGAGTATGTATAAAGGGAGGAGGAGAGCTTGTTGTATTCCTTGTAATCACCATTGCGAACGCAGGAAAGCTCTTTTCGCAGAGCTATTGCTTTGCGGTAAAAATTCAGAACGGAATCTTCTTCCTTTTCCTGAGCGGCCACATTTACGTCCACATAGTTTTCATTAACATAGAACCAGGGTTCGCCCGTTGTAAAGCCGGCGTTGGCTTCATTGCTCCATTGCACGGGGGTTCTGGCTGAATCGCGGGAACCATGCCAAAGCCGCTGCAGCCGCTTTTCGGGGGATCGCTTTGTTGCCACATTGAAATACTGCCAACGGGTCTGCACGTCTTCATACATCTCCGGATCGCTGGGATACCAGTTGCTCATACCTATCTCCTGTCCCTGATAGACAAAGGGAGTTCCCTTCAGGAACATATAGGAAACCGCCAGCATCTTGGCGCTTTCCGTGCGGAACTTTTCGCTTCCGTAGCGGGACACCATTCTGGGGTGGTCATGGTTTTCGATATAAAGCATGTTCCAGCCGAGGCCTTCCAGACCATTCTGCCAATTGGAGTATGCCCTTTTCAGCTTGCGCAGGTTGAAGGGAATATGATTGAAGTCCATGAAAAGGCAGTCCGCTTCCTGAGTGGCAAACTGAATCATCATGTCAAGCACAGGCTTATTGCCCTCGTCAATGTATTCCAGCGCCTTTTTGGGGGTGATCATGGGAGCTTCAGCCAGCACCATGCAGTCATACTTGCTGAACACGTCCCGATGGAATTCTTCCAGATATTCGTGGAGATGGGGACCGTGATTATAATAGCCAATTCCCTTGGAGGCAGGCATGATGTAATCATTCGGCAAACCTTCCTTCTTGGAAATAAAGGTGATTACATCCCCGCGGAAGCCGTCCACACCCATATCCAGCCAGAAACGCAGAATATTCTTGACCTCTTCCCTAACCAGGGGGTTATCCATGTTCAGGTCTGCCTGCTCCACTGCAAAAATATGCATGTAGTATTCTTTTCTTACCTCGTCCCATGCCCAGGCCTTTCCCTCAAACACGGAATCCCAGTTATTGGGCAATTTTCCGTTCGCCTTGGCAGGACGCCAAATATAATAATCGGTGTAAGGCTCGATGCGCTCCCGGCTCTTTTTGAACCAACTGTGTTCCGTGCTGGTGTGGTTTACCACCAGATCCATGATTACCTTCATGCCCCGCTCGTGGGCTCCGTCCAGCACCTTCCTGAAGGCCTCCAGACCGCCAAATTCCGCCGCTATGTCATAATAATCCGAAATATCATAGCCGCAGTCTACGCCGGGAGAGGGATACAGAGGGGAAAACCAGATGCCGCCGCAGCCCAGAGACTTGATATAGTCCAGCTTTTCATAAACGCCTTCGAGATCGCCCATGCCATCGCCGTTGCCGTCCTTGAAGCTTCGGGGCCAGATCTGATAAAAAACGATATCTTTGTACCAATCATTTTGCTTTTTCATAATTTATCCTTTCCCCTTTAGTATTTGCGCGAAAGGGCTCGGTCGCACTCTTCCTTGCTGATCTCGCCGTTATTATACTTTGCCATCAGCGCCGCGTCGGCACTGGTCAGCCGGTAAAAACTCCAAATGATGACCGCTGCAACACCGCCGATTGCCGGAATCAGGGCAAAGACGGCCCAAAGGGCGCTCAGCGCCTGAGGTGTCTGGGTAACATTCAGGGCCTCCAGCTGCGCAAAATTCTCCGCCTCCACGCTGACCCAGCCGAAGATGCCCAGGATCGCCACACCGAGGGAGGAAGAAACAGCGCTGTTGAGCTTCTGGGTAAAGGTCTGTACGGCAAAAGTGATGCCCTTTGCCTCGATTCCGGTCTTATACTGACCGTATTCAGCGCAGTCGGGTGTGAACATAAACTGCAGAACGGACATGATGCCGAGAGAAACACCACGCAGAACGATGATCACGATCTGCGGAATCAGGATAGGTCCAACAAAGTATGCAATCACCGACAGCACCGCATAGGATACCGCACCGACCATGAACATCTTGTATTTGTCAAAGCGTCCCAGGAGTTTGGGCATCATAAAGGAGATCAGCACTGCAGGGGCAAAGGAGAGGGCACCCACTAATGTTGCGATCATGGCATTGTTGAACAGGTAGAAGCAGGCAAACTGCAGCACCGCTGAGGCGGTATTAAGTCCGCTGTAAAGGAACATGCCAAGGTAATAGACAAGCAGATATTTGTTATGTACCAGGTAGGAGAACATTCTGCCCAGGCTGAAGCTCTCCTCGGTCTCGGCAGCTTTCAGGGAGTGCTCTTTTCCGGAAACGCAGATAAAGATCATGTTCATCAGGGCCACAACGACAATGATGATGGCGGCAG
>JAZUAQ010000137.1:0-2525 GCA_045638085.1 Oscillospiraceae bacterium | reverse complement strand
GTTTTCGTTGCCAGCAAGCGCAATGTGGACTTCCTGCTCAAGCAGATGGGAGTTCAGACCATAGGTTACGACAAGATCAATCAGCTTCGCCACATCAAGTATTTCAAGAATGTGGACGGACTCCGCGCCCATATGAAGAAGCAGGCAGACTATCTCCGTCCCAAGTTTGACTGCGCCCTTGCCGCTCTGAAAAGCGGTCTTGCCGGAACCGGCATAGGCAAGTGGACCAACCCCAACGGCGGCTACTTCATCAGCTACGAGGGTCTTGGCGGCACCGCCGCACGCTGCGTTGAGCTTTGCGCCCAGGCAGGCGTTAAGTTCACCGAGGCAGGCGCCGCCTTCCCCTACGGCATTGAGCCCCATGACCGCGACGTGAGAATTGCTCCCTCCTATCCCACCACCCCCGAGCTTTACGCAAGTATGAATGTTTTCTGCATCTGCCAGCGCATCGCCGCTTTGGAAAAGCTCATTGCAGAGGAAGCATAAATAAGGATATCAAAAAGGACGAACGATCTTCCCGTTCGTCCTTTTTATTACCATTCAAAGGGTTTTGCGTTTTTGAATCTGCGGAAAGCGCCTTCCGCGGTGGCTATGAGGACATCAGGCTCGCGGGTGTCATACATCTCCGACCTCAGCTGAACAACGCTGCCGCCCTCCATTGTTATCTGGCTTCTTACCGCCAGAATTCCGTCCGCAGGACAGGGGCGAAGATAGCTTATATGGAGATTTATGGTGGGGGTCAGGCTGTCCACAATGCAGATTGTGGTGATACCCATGGCGGTATCCAGCATGGTTGCGATAATGCCCCCATGGATAACGCCATTGGGATTGCGCTCCCAATCCTGAGCTGGGAAGCCGATGAGAGTCCGTCTTGCATTATAGTCGCAGTCTATAAGATAGGGCTTTATCATGCCCGCGACCATACCCTTGTTTCTCTCCTCCGCCTCAGCAAGAAGTTTATTGAGTTTTTCGCAAAGAGCGCAGTTTTCCATATTTTCCTCCAAATTCGGGTCTTTTTCTTTCCGCCATTATATATCCATTATTCTCTCTTCGCAACAAAAAATACCCGCAGCCTCGTTGCATTGCCCGTGAAAAGGGTTTATAATAGGGATGTTACTCAAAATCTCTTTCCTTCTGGGAGGTAAGCAAAAAATGGCATACACCCGCGAAGACTACCAAAAAATGTATAACGAGCGCAAGGCAAGCCTGCAGGAGTGTCTGGATCTCATCCGCTCCGGCGACATTATCTGGTGTTCCAATAATTATAACGAGCCCTCCACCCTTTTCGAGCATCTCCACGAGATTGCTCCCCGTGTGGAAAATGTCCTGGTCTACAAAAGCCGTATCCGCCGCTACCCCTTTATGGTGACCCCCGGCATGGACGGCCATATTAATTTCGCCAATTATTTCTACGGTCCTGCCTACAAGGAGGCTCATCGCCTTGGCAACTGCACCTTCGTCCCCGTCGACCTGCCCAACTACTATCATCAGGTCAGCGCCCGTCAGCCCTGGGACATCTTCACCGCTCAGGTAAGTCCCATGACCGAAGACGGCAAGTTCTATATAGGCATGAACCAGACCTTTGAATATGAGCTTGTCCGAGATGCCGTTGAAAGAAGAAAGACCATCATTCTGGAGGTTAACCCCAATCTCACATGGATGCGCGGCAGCATCGCCATCCCCGTGGAAGCCGTCACCAAACTTTTCGAGGTAAATACCCCCGAGGATGTAACTCCCCCCATAGTCTGCACCGAGGACGAGATAAGCATAGGCCGCACCTGCGCTGAGATTATCGAAAACGGCGACACCATACAGATGGGCATAGGCGGCATCCCCAACGCCATCGGCAACTTCCTTATGGACAAGCGTGAGCTTGGTCTCCACACCGAGCAGTTCACCTCCTCTATGGCCGACCTTATCAAGGCAGGGGTCATCACCCGCGAGAGAAAGGTTTTTGACAAGGGTCTCCACGTGGGCGTTTTTGCCGACGGCACCCATGAGCTCTACGAGTATCTCCCCAAAAACTCCGACTGCGTTCTCAAGCCCGGCCCCGAGGTGGTAAATCCCTTCAATATTGCCCGTCAGGACCATATGGTCAGCATCAATACCTGCATTGAAATCGACCTTACCGGTCAGGTATGCGCAGAAAGCATAGGCCCCACCCAGTTTTCCGGCTCCGGCGGCGGCTTCTGCTTCACCCTCGGCGCTTATTATGCCGAGCACGGCAAGGGCATTATGACCCTCACCAGCCGCACCAAAAAGGGTCTCCCCAAGATAAAGGCTCAGCTGACTCCCGGCGCAATCGTCACCCACCCCAGAAACTATATCGACTATGTTGTAACGGAGTTCGGCGCTGTGCGCCTGAAGGGCGCAAATGTGAAGGAGAGAGCTCAGGCTCTTATTTCCATCGCCCACCCCGATGACCGCGCCGAGCTTACCAAAGCGGCAAGAGAGCTTTTCTATTTCTGATTCCATATTTATTTTTCCAAATTCCCGCGAACTATTTCGCGGGAATTTTTGCATCC
>JAZUAQ010000136.1:0-2302 GCA_045638085.1 Oscillospiraceae bacterium | reverse complement strand
CTTTCGGTAAATTTTCCGCATTAAGGATGCAGGGACTTGTTCCCGCCGGAGGGAGTCCCCGGATCCATGCGGTGTTTAATTTATAAGGACAGCTTTGGCCTGAAGTCATAAGCTCAGCCCCGCCTTGTCGCTGAATTTATGGTGGGGATTTATCCCCCGGTTATCGGATTAACCCTGACGCTGCTTGTGCTTGGGGTTCTCGCAGATAACCATAACGCGGCCCTTGCGCTTGATGATCTTGCACTTCTCGCACATGGGCTTAACAGAAGGTCTGACTTTCATTTATTTTCCTCCTACTTGCTTCTCCACACGATACGGCCGCGGGTGACGTCATAGGGAGACATCTGTACGGTGACCTTATCGCCGGGAAGGATCCTGATAAAGTTCATCCGGAGCTTGCCGGAAATATGCGCCAGAATGATGTGGCCTTTGCCGATATCCACCTGGAACATGGTGTTGGGCAGGGATTCTACTACAGTGCCCTCGAGTTCGATTACATCGTCTTTTGCCAAAGTAAATTCCTCCAAAGTCGCTTGACTTTAATGTCAAATATCCTCTGCCATTGTGAGTATTTCCGGTTCGCCGTCGGTGATTGCGATGGTGTTTTCATAGTGGGCAGAGAGGCTGCCATCCAGGGTGACAACAGTCCAGTCATCATCCAGTATGCGGATTGCACAGCCACCCATGTTGACCATGGGCTCAATGGCAAGGGTCATGCCCTTGACCAGTCTCGGGTCGGGCCGTGTTCTACGCTCAACGCGATAGTTAGGCACCTCGGGAGCTTCGTGAAGCTGCCGTCCGACGCCGTGACCCACAAATTCTCTCACGACCGAAAAGCCGTGGCTTTCCACATATTCCTGGACCGCCGCGCTTATATCGGAGACCCGGTAGCCAACTCTTGCGAACTTGATACCTTCAAAGAAGCTCTGACGAGTGACCTCAATCAGTTTCTTTGCTTCTTCGCTTATCTCGCCGCAGGCGAAGGTGCCTGCGCAGTCGCCGACAAAACCCTTGTAGGTTGCGCCCACATCAATGGACACGATGTCGCCGCTGCGGATAATGCGTTTACCGGGGATGCCGTGGATTACCTCATCGTTTACCGAGATGCAGGCGCTTCCGGGGAAGCCGCCGTAGCCCTTGAATGTGGGCTTTGCACCGGATTTCACGATAAACTCATGAACCAATTTGTCTATCTGCTTTGTAGTCACTCCGGCGGCTACAGCCTGACGGGCGATTTCTCTCGCCCCGGCTGTTATGCGACCGGCCTGACGCATCAGTTCAATCTCTGATTTGGATTTAATGTAGATGCTGTCGGACATTTAGTAATTAAATCCCCAGAGCTGCTTTGATTACTTCCGTAGTTGCTTCAATGGTGGGCTGGTTGTCAACCATCTTGAGCTTGCCTCTTGCGGCGTAGAAGTCCTTGAGGGGCTCAGTTTCCTGATGGAAGGTGTCCAGTCTGGCCTTGACGGTCTCGGGAGCATCGTCGGCGCGGATGGTCAGCTCGCCGCCGCAGAAGTCGCAAACGCCTTCAACCTTGGGAATGTTGGTGACAACATGGAAGGTAGCGCTGCAGTTCTTGCAGGTACGACGGCCGGACATACGGTCGATGATGACCTGGTCAGAAACCTCGATGGAGAGTGCCCAGTCGATAGCGACACCCATCTTTTCCATGGTCTCTGCCTGAGCGATGGTGCGGGGCACGCCGTCCAGGATATAGCCATTTTCGCAGTCGGGCTGGGAGAGTCTTTCTTTGATGATGTCAATGATGACACCATCGGGAACAAGCTTGCCGGATTCAACGTAGCTCTTGGCCTTGAGGCCAACCTCAGTGCCTTCTTTCATAGCGGCGCGAAGGATGTTACCGGTAGAGATAGTAGGAATGCTCAGCAAGCGACCGAGTATCTCTGCCTGAGTACCTTTGCCGGCGCCGGGGGCACCCAAAAGTATAAGTCTCATCAGAATTCTCCTTTAATAATCAGTCAAGAAAGCCTTTATAGTTGCGCATGAGCAGCTGTGCCTCGAGAGCACGGACAGTTTCAAGTGCAACACCTACAACGATGATAATGGAAGTACCGCCCAGGGAGATGCCGGTGAGTGCTGCTGCATTGCTGAAGTGAGCAATGAGAATGGGGGTGACAGCGATGATACCCAGATAGATTGCACCGAACAGGGTGATCTTGTTGAGAACCTTCTGGATGAACTCACTGGTGGGCTTGCCGGGACGGAAGCCGGGAATGTAACCGCCGTTCTTCTTGAGGTTATTTGCTACTTCAATGGGGTTGAACTGGATGGTGGAGTA
>JAZUAQ010000135.1:0-19689 GCA_045638085.1 Oscillospiraceae bacterium | reverse complement strand
AGTCCCAACTTCATAAACACAGAAGACAGTACAAGGCCATTTTTGCGGGTGTTATACTGCAGCAGCACGAATCCCGCGAGATACAAAATGCCGTTGAACGTACCCATAGCTGCCGTCACAGGAAAAGCTGCAGACCGGAGGGGAAATAAGTGAAATCCCGCGTAGAAAGCCCCCAACAGCAGACATGTAAGGTAATTCATCGCAAGCATACTGATATTACCCTTCACCGCACGAGAACTTATGCGCATGATAAGGGCAATCATTGCGCTGCTTGCAATTGCCAGCATCAAATAGACCATATAATGCCTCACCACCTTTCTGCTATCATATCACAAAACGGCGGTATTGCAACAAAACTTGGGGCGAGAACAAGTCCCGCCCCGAGTTATCGCTTTACCCTCTATGCAGCTGCATTCAGCATTTTTTCGATGAAAATTCCGTAGCCTCTTGTGGGGTCATTTACAAGCACGTGGGTAACAGCGCCTATGATTTTGCCCCTTTGCAGAATCGGACTGCCGCTCATGCCCTGAACTATGCCGCCGGTGAGGGAGAGAAGCTCCGGGTCGGTGACGCAAAGCATCATACCCCTCACATCGTCGTTGCCTCGGTATACTCTGCAAATCTCCACATCATATTCCTTCACCTCGTCGCCCTGCACATTGGAAAGAATCGTGGCCTCGCCAAGCACCACCTCAGCAGGGGATGCCACCTCAATTGCAGTGCCGCCTCCGTGGAAAGCGGAAGGGGAGCAGTGACCGAAAATTCCGCAAAGGCTGTTGCTTTCAAGCTCACCTAAAACCCGTGTTTTGTCGATTTTTCCGCGAAGCTCTCCGGGGCTGCCTTCGGCGCCGCGGACAACATCCGTAACCTGCGCCTCCAGTATACAGCCGTTGCCAATGGGCACAAGCTCACCGGATTTAAGGTCATTTACCCCATGACCCAGTGCACCATAACTTCCGCTTGCAGGGTCATAAAAAGTCACCGTGCCTATTCCGTTAACTCCGTCACGGAGCCATAGACCCAGCTGCCAGCTTCCTTCTGAGGTCTGTGCGGGTGTTATGGAAAAGCGGATTTCCTTTCCGTTGCGGCTTGCTGTTATGCTGACCGGCTTCCCGTCAAAGTTTGCTGCTGCGGAGAGGAATTCCGCCGCCGTTGTTACTTTTCTGCCGTTTACGGATGTAATAAGGTCTCCCGCGCAAAGCCCTGCGCTGCGTGCGGGAGACTTTTTGCCTTCCGAGCACTCAACTTCGTTTGTGTCCGCCACCAAAACACCGTTCATCTGAATTTCAATTCCCACAGTTTCGCCCACAGGCACAAGCTCCGAAGCCTCCAGAGCAAAGGCCTCTGCTCTGGGAAAAAGCGATGCCGCAAGCAAAAATGCGGGAAGTATTTTTCTAAGCTTTTTCATAATCTTTATCCTCCCCTGATAGAGCCTGAAAAAATTCGGGCTAAATTCATTATGGCTTGCAGGAACGAAAAAACACTCAGCAAATCTTTGCTTTCCTGAGATAATTTTTTCAAATTCAAAATATAATTTTAATATTGAATATTTGAGGGGAGCGCAGGCGATGATGAAAGTTCTTAGACTGGGAGATATAGGGCCGCAGGTGCAGCTGATGCAATTAGCTTTGAGAAGAGCAGGAACATTTTCGGGCAGCACGACGGGAACATTCGGACAGCAGACGAGAAATGCACTTATAGCTTTTCAGCGCCGCAACGGCCTCGAAGCCGACGGGGTGGCGGGGGAGAGGACTCACAGAGCCCTTGAAAGATACTATACAGGCAATGCGAGACATACTGTGCAGCCGGGAGACAGCTTTTACCGCATTGCTATGCGCTACGGCAGCAGCGTTCAGGCCATAACAACGGCAAATCCCGGGATTTCTGATATGGGACTTCGTCCGGGGCAGGTGATTACGGTGCCTCTGAATTTTCCCGTTGTGCCAACAAGCATAGATTACTGCAGTGAAACGGTGAATTTTGCCTGCCGCGGACTTGCGGCGCGCTATCCCTTTATAACATTGGGCGAGATCGGCAGCAGCGTTATGGGCAAAAGCCTTTGGAGACTGAGTTTGGGGAGCGGAGGAAACAGAGTGCTCTATAACGCGGCTCACCACGCAAACGAATGGATAACCGTGCCGATTCTTCTGCATTTTTGCGAGGAGTTGGCACTTGCCTTTGCCCGAAATGGAGAAATATACGGCGAGAGTGCAAGAGAGCTTTTAAGCGAAAGCACACTTTGCATAATTCCCGCTCTGGATATAGATGCCATCGACCTTGTCAGCGGCGAGTTGAAAAGCGGTGCATTCTATGAGCGCGCGGCAGATATAGCCGCGGATTATCCCGATATAAGCTTTCCGGGCGGCTGGAAGGCAAACATAGAGGGCGTAGACCTTAATCTCCAGTATCCGGCAGGGTGGGAGCGGGCGAAAGAAATAAAATACGCTCAGGGGTTCACCTCTCCTGCGCCGAGGGACTTCGTTGGCCGCGCCCCTCTTGCAGCGCCTGAATCCAGAGCAATATATGACTTCACCCTTGCCTACGATCCCACGCTGACGCTTTCTTACCATAGTCAGGGAGAGGTTATCTACTGGAAGTATCTGGACTATGAGCCCGCAGGGAGCAGAACCATTGCAGAGGAACTTGGAGACGCAAGCGGCTACTTTGTAGAGGAGACTCCCTATGCCTCGGGCTTTGCAGGCTATAAGGATTGGTTTATTCAAAATTTCAACAGACCGGGTTACACAATAGAGGTGGGGATTGGCACAAATCCCCTGCCTATTTCGGATTTTGACAGAATATATAAGGATAATCTGGGAATTCTCGTCCTCGGGATGAGCCTCTCCGCTCGTATTTTATGAAAATTTAAGCCTTGCACCCAGCGGGAGTCAGCGCCTCCGTTGTGCATTATGCGCAAAAATCAGCGATTTAATTTGTGAAAGCAACTGAAAGTTAATGGTTTAACGCAATAAATCAATAAACTTGCAATATTTTTTATAAAACTTTCATTTTTGCCCTTGCATTTCCGCAAAGTCGGGTATATAATGCGGCTATAATGAATTTTTCAAAAAGCAAACTTTCATTTTCTGCAAATTACATCTGAGGAGGAAACAAAAATGAAAAAGATTATTGCTCTTGCACTGGTACTTTGCTTTGCTCTTGGCCTCTGCGCATGCGGCAGCGGCAGCACTGAACTGACCTTCACCACCGGCGGCACTTCCGGCACCTATTACGGATATGGCAGCGCCATTGCTCAGTATATAACCAACAACACCGATGTTGCAGTCACCGCTGTTGCAGGCAACGGTTCCAAGGCAAACCTTGAACTCATGGATGTGGGCGATGCCCAGCTTGGCTTCGTTCAGAATGACGTTGCATCCTATGCATACTACGGCACCAATATTTTTGCTGAATCCAGCCCCATCACCTGCTTCCGCGCAGTTGCAGCTCTCTACACCGAGACTGTTCAGATCGTAACCTGCGACCCCGAAATCAAGACCGTTGCTGACCTGGCCGGCAAAAAGGTCTCCATCGGTGACGTTGGCTCCGGCGTTTACTTCAACGCCATCGACGTTCTCGGTGCTTATGACCTCACCGAGGCTGACATTGATCCCCAGTACCTGAGCTTTGCTGACTCTGCAGATGCTCTGAAGGACAAGAAGATCGACGCTGCCTTCATCGTTGCAGGCGAGCCCACCACTGCTGTCACCGAGCTCTGTGCTACCACCGATGCTTACCTCGTTGAGCTTGACGATGCTCACATTGCAAAGCTGATGGAAACCAGCGCTCTCTATGCTAAGTACACCATTCCCGCAGGCACCTATAAGGGAATTGACAAGGACACCCTCACTGTTGGTGTAAAGGCCACCATCGTTGCCAATGCCGATGTTTCCGATGATGTTGTTTACGAAATCGTATCCACCATTTTCGAAAACAAGGATGCCATCACCGCCGCCTATGCAAAGGGCGCAGCTCTTGACCTTGACTTCGCTTCCGTCTGCGGCGTTCCCTACCACAGCGGCGCTGCCAAGTACTTCGCAGAGAAGGGCATCACCGTCGAGACCGTTGACTGATAAATTCCACCGCTAAAGAACATATTTCGGCTGCGGCGCATTTTCAGCGCCGCAGCCCATATCATTTTTCCGTATTTCGTTAAGAAAGCGTTAATCTCAGCAAAGGAGGCCCGAATATGGCTTTTTCTAAAAGGAAGCAGAATGAGGACCGTAAAGAATACACCGCTTCCGCCGGCACCGATGTTGACGTGAGCGAGGTTATGCGTAAATATGACCGCGAAAGCAACACCCGAATATGGGAGGGCGCACCCAAAATCGCCATTCGCTGCATTCTCGCCCTGTTCTCCGTATTTTGCATCTATGTAACCCTCTTCGGCAATATGCTTGAGCAGGCTCGTCTCAGCAGCTTCGTAGGTCTCATCATCGTGATGGGCTATCTGAATTATCCCGCCAGTAAGAAGCATGTCCGCGTGAACAGCATGCCCTGGTATGACTGGATAGTAATGATTCTTGGCGCAGGCGCATTTTTCTATTATTCCTTCAATGCAATGACTATAGTCAAGCTCAGCTACGGCGGAATTGCAAAGAGCCCTCTGCTCATTATCCTTGCAATTATTGGCATTATCGCTCTCGTGGAGCTTTGCCGCCGCTGCGTCGGTATCCCCATCCTCTGCGTTGCAGCCTTCTTCGTGCTTTACGCTTTCATCGGAAAGGGCCTCAGCCTCAAGCGCGTAAGCTATGAGCTTTTCTACAGCGCCAACGGTATTCTCACCACCCCCATCAATGTATGCAGTAAATACATAGTCGTGTTTATAATTTTCGGTGCTTTCCTTGAGAGAACGGGCATTGCCGAATACTTCATAAATCTTGCAAACAAGCTCTTCGGAAGCGCCGCAGGCGGTCCTGCCAAGGTTGCCGTTGTTTCCTCCGCTCTTTGCGGAATGGTCAGCGGTTCTTCCGTCGGCAACACCGTCACCACCGGCTCCATCACCATCCCAATGATGAAGGATAACGGCTATAAGCCTGAATTCGCAGGCGCCGTTGAAGCGGCAGCCTCCACAGGTGGACAGATAATGCCTCCTATTATGGGCGCTGCGGCCTTCCTTATGTCGGACTATGTGGGAATTCCTTATTCCAATATCATTGTTAAGGCAATCCTCCCCGCAATACTCTACTTCCTTGGTATATTCATCGCAGTTCACCTAGAAGCCAAGAAACTTGGTCTCAAGGGCGTTTCCAAGGACTACCTCCCCAAGATGGCAGCTCTTATTAAGCGCAGCTATCTCCTTATCCCCCTGATTATCCTTGTCTGGCTGGTCAGCAGCGGCGCACGCACCATGGCCTTCTCTGCAGCTGTTTCCATCCTTGCTGCAATTGCAGTCTGCTTCATCGCAAAGGAAAACAGAAGAGGCGGCAGAGGCATTGTTGAGACTCTGGGACGTTTTGTTGAGGCTCTTGAGGCAGGCGCAAAAAGCTCCATTGCCGTCGGCGTTGCCTGCGGCGTTGCAGGTATTATCACCGGTTGTATCACCGTTACCGGCCTTGCCTCCGTCATCATCAATGCTATCGTGCAGATGGCAGCAGGCAAACCCTTCATTGCACTGTTCTTTACCATGCTCTGCTGCATAGTTCCCGGTATGGGTGTTCCCACCACCGCCAACTACTGCATCATGGCTTCCACCTGCGCCCCCATCCTCACTACCGTAGGCATTGATCCCATTGCAGCCCACTTCTTTGTATTCTACTTCGGCATCGTTGCAGATATAACTCCCCCCGTTGCCCTTGCGGCTTATGCGGGCAGCGCTATCGCAAAGGCCAATCCCATGAAGACGGGCGTGAATGCAACCCGCCTTGCAATAGCGGCCTTCATCGTGCCTTATGTATTCGCAATGAACCCCGCAATGCTGTTTATCGATACCGGTGTTTGGGAGGTTATCCAGATAACCATCACCGCAATCGTCGGTATATTCGGCGTTGCAGCCGGACTCAGCGGTTATCTTGCAAAGCCTCTGCACTGGGCGCTTCGCATTGTGGTGATTGCAGGCGGTCTGCTGCTTATTATCCCCGGCGGCGTCACCGACATAATCGGACTTGTTATCATTGTCCTTGTATTCCTTTTCCAAAACTTCGTTGCGAAGAAAAAGGTCGCCGCATAAACTTCCATAAAAATATAAGCCCTGCCGTTTCAAAGGAAGCGGCAGGGCTTTTTTGTTGAAAAACATTTCGACCGCTATCGACAAGTTTAGTGCAAAATAGGACGCATTAAAGAGAAAGAGGAGGAAATATGTAGAAAAACAGGGGAGAAAATAATATTTTGTGTCGAATTATGTAAACAAAAAGTGGGTTATCCAGGAGGGTGGATTTATTGCAAAAATGAGGTATATGTGGTAAATTATTCTTAAATCAACGGTGTTTCCACGAAAAAATAAAAGGTGAAGCCGTGAGTTTAATTACTATCTGGAGGAAACATTATGGAAACTAAGATACGGGTTATGATAGCCGATGGCGGAGAGGATTTCAGACGTTTATTGGCAGATACCCTTGGTCGGGAGAGCGATATAGAGGTAGTGGCTGCGGCGGGAGACGGAATGGAGGCGCTGAGCCTTGCGGCAAGCATAAAGCCCGATGTTTTGCTGCTTGATCTTGTGCTGCCCAAGGTGGACGGCTTCGGCGTTATGCAGCGTCTTGCGGAATGCGGTTCAGATGCCGTTGTGATGGTAGTCTCCGCTTTTTATAATGAGGCTATGGTAGCAAGAGCTGCGGAGGAAGGTGCATACTACTTCGTGCCTAAGCCCTGCGACATAGCTGAGCTTACCCGACATATCCGCGAGGCAGTGGCACCCAGAGCGAAAATTGTGCCCATAGCCATGCCCGCTGCAGAAAACAAGTCCACTGAAAGCAGTCTGGAAGCCACAGTTACGGAGATTATCCACGAGATAGGTGTGCCAGCCCACATAAAGGGCTATCAGTATCTCCGCGAGGCGATTATCATAACCATTAACGATATGGACGTGATAAACGCGGTTACAAAGGTGCTTTATCCCACTGTTGCAAAGAAATACGCAACAACCCCTTCCCGCGTTGAGCGTGCAATCCGCCACGCAATAGAGGTTGCATGGGACAGAGGAGACCTTGAAACCCTCCAGCGCTTTTTTGGATACACTGTCAGTAATATAAAAGGAAAACCTACAAACAGCGAATTTATCGCAATGATAGCCGACCGCCTCTGCCTTGATATGAGAAGGAAGGCAAGATGATATTAAGCCCCGCTTTCATTATGAAGCGGGGTTTGTTTTTTGTTTTATACCTGTTTCGGAAAAGGGGTATTATCTTGCATAATAAGGCAAAATATGCTAAAATTTTCAATAATAACTAAGAAGACGAGGTAGACTAAGGAGAAAAAACTCTTTACGAAGAGGTGTATGTGCAGGGTAACTCCAAATATACCTGCGTTGCTGAGGATATGGCAAAAATTCTTGAAAATGCGCGCGACAGCGTAATTGGCTATGAAA
The DNA here is from genome assembly GCA_045638085.1 of Oscillospiraceae bacterium. Classification (GTDB taxonomy): domain Bacteria; phylum Bacillota; class Clostridia; order Oscillospirales; family Oscillospiraceae; genus SIG459. The sequence continues at coordinate 12,164 of JAZUAQ010000135.1, read as the reverse complement.
TAATGGCAATGGATTATCTGGCGGGCGACATTGTGCTTTTCTATAAGTACTATACCCTACAGTCAACATGGGCAGTTACAACTACCCAAATCCTTCCCGACTTCATAAGCTTTGTGGAGAACGAGGAGCCGCCGTGGGTGCTCACCGCGGTTGCGGAAACGTGAACAGACCTGGACGGTTTTTTGCAGGATAAATATACTCTGCAGTTTGAAAAACCCTATGTATATTTCTAGAAACTTGCGGATTGACAGACGGGCAGCAAAATATAAACTAAGTTCAATTAAGTTTTAGGAAGTGAAGTATGAAAAAGATAATTTCTGCTCTTTTGATTATGGTGTTGTGCCTTAGCCTCTGTGCCTGCGGCGGCACCGGCAATGAGCACTATGACTACATAATCTATCTTCTTGAGAACGGTCAGTATGATATGGCCATCCATACCATTGAAGGCATTAGAGACGGCGTAGCCTCTCCTCAGCAGCCTGATCAGCAACCTGATCAGCAGCACGGGGATCAGGGCGACGGAGCCCCCGGGGAAGACGGCGACCGTGTTTTTAACGTAGAGCCGATCCTGAACGGAAATGACCTGATCTTCCATGTGGATGTTATCAATGATACGTCTTTCACTCTGACTCTTGAGACTATGCTTATCGTAGACCGAGCCAATGGTCAGGATTTGGGTACCTCCGGCTTTGAAGGTCCGGATCTGGAACGTGTTGGTCTCGGAGGAATGGTTCTTGAGCCCGGTCAGGGCAGAGGTTATGATGATGGTTTCCCCGCGCCCGATGCCCAGTTCAATGAGCGTGAATATCTTTTCGTTTTCAGAGATGACGGCGGTGAAATGCGGCGTTTCAGATATATCTTCGATATAAGCAACGCAGTGCCCGGCGGCGGAAATCAGCCTCAGGGTCCTCAGGACGAGATACAGATGAGCTTCGGTATGCTGCTTGAAAACACCGGAGATACTCCATGGGAATTGGTAGCTATGGACATCACCAATATGATGGATGGTGAAAGGCTTGATGCTTACATCTTCGAGGGAGAGGATCTGGCAAGACTTCCCTTTGAAACCATGGTTCTTCAGCCCGGTCAGCAGATGCACTGGAGCGACGGTCATCCTTTTGTGCCTGATTGGAACGGACGCGAATACCGTTTTCATTTCAGGGATGGCAGGGGAGAGACCCATGTTCTAAGCTTCGTCTTTGATAACTTGCATGAAAAATATGCTCCCGTTGACTATTCCACCGATTCCGGACGGGACTTACAGACCCTTCGACACGATGCAAACTTTGAAGTTGAGGTATTCTCCGGTGTTTATTGGGTGCCGGCATCCGCTCTTGGCGGCAGCCGCTTTGAAAACCGTGAGGTATATGATCTGCTTAGCGCTTCCCCAGAAGTGAAGCAGGAAAAGATGACTACCCTTTATGAAGCCCTTCAGCTTTATCAGGTGGGCAATTTCACTCCCTCCGACGATAATATACGCATACAGGAAAACGGTATAAACTGGGAGCATCATAAGCCCGGTTACCACGCAGTGCGCACCAACACCGGCTGCTGTGCCACCGACACCAACTGGCTCAACTATATCCTCGACGGCGATTATGATGAGGTAGGATTTATCGCAACCTCCCAGCGTAATGGCGGCGGACATGTTTATAACTATATCCTCCATGATGGCTGGTACTATTTCATTGACCTGACCCATTACCACGCAAGCGGCAATATGTCCGCAATGGAAGACGGAGATATAAATAGCTACTATTCCTCCGACTTCATACTTGGCAACATACACAAAACCAAGTCCGTCCAGAGCTATGTGGACTATGTTCAGGAAAAGTTTAATGATCCTCCCGGACTCATGTTCATGTATGACGCGGAAAATGTAGTTGCTGTTGACGGTGTTCATAATAATGGCGGCATTAAGATAACCTATGAAGAGGCAAACGGTCTCAAACAGAATGTAATTTTCGATGACCCCAACGACAGCCTCACTTATGGACGCGCCCCCTCTCCCGCAAATCTTCCCGACTGGAACGCACTCCCCGACGGAGTGTTCGGCTAATAAAAAAACCTGCAGCGTCTGCTGCAGGTTTTTTTATTATTCGTTTATATCGCTTGTACGTTCGCTGATTATAAATCTGGGACGGTGCTTGACTTCAAGATAAATCTTGCCGATATATTCGCCGAGAATGCCGACGCTTATCAGCTGAACACCTGAGATGAAGCAGATAATGGAGGTCATACTTGCCCAACCAGGAACGCTGAGACCCAGAATGCCCTCAACAAAAGACCATATCACAAACAAGAAGCTGATGAAGGCAACGATTATGCCTGCGGCAGTAATCACTCGCAGAGGCTTAACGCTGAGGCTTGTGATTCCGTTGATGGCAAGATTGAGCATCTTGGAGAGGGGATAATGGCTCTTTCCCGCAAGTCTTTCCCGGCGGTCATAATAAACGCAGGTGCTCTTGAAACCCACAAGGGGGAACATGCCGCGGAGGAAAAGGTTGACCTCCTCAAAGTGGGAGAAGGCTTTAAGCGCTGTGGAGGAGACCAGACGATAGTCGGCATGGTTATATATGCTTTCAACGCCAAACCAGGAGAGAAGCCTATAAAAGCCCTGAGCGGTTGTTCTTTTGAAGAAGCTGTCTGTGTTGCGCTTTTCGCGGACTCCGTAAACTATATGGCAGCCCTCGTGGTAGGCAGCCACCATCTTGTCCATGGCATTGATGTCGTCCTGACCGTCAGCATCTATGGAGATGGTGATGTCGCAAAGGTCCTTTGCCTCCATAAGACCCGCAAGGAGCGCATTCTGGTGTCCGCGGTTGCGGCTTTGTCTGATTCCCGTGAAGTGTGGGTCTTCCTTGGAGAGACGGCAGATTATATCCCATGTGCTGTCCTTGGAGCCGTCGTCCACAAACATGATGCGGCTGTCGGCAGAGATTTTCCCCTCGGAGGAAAGCTGCTGAAGCTTAGCCAGAAATTGGGGGGCGGTAAGGGGAAGAACCTCCTCCTCGTTATAGCAGGGGATTACAATGTATAAAACAGGGAGCATAGTGAAACACCTTTCGTAATTATCCTTAATATCCAAGCTCTTCGCCAATGAGGACAACTTCGGTATCCATGCCTCTCATAGGTGCCCAGTGGACCAGAAGTGCGTTGCATATTCTGTCTGCACTGTGGCAGTCGTGGCATTTGCCGTCGGCTCGGCAGGGGGTGTTGAGATTGAGTCTTTCGCAGTTGAGAGGGCTTGCCACATTTCTGGCTCTTTCCAGTGCGGACATAAAGTCGGGGCAAATCTTATTGGTACCCGCAACTATGTAAAGCCTTTTATCACCGAAAACCTGAGCTGCAAGGCGGTTTCCGCGGCCGTCGATATTCAGAATTTCACCATCTTCGGAGATAGCATTCGCGCTGGTTATGTAAACCTCTGCAGAATTTGCCTTGGCTATGGTCTCGTTGCCAGGGATAAGATGATGGCTGTAGACAGCGTTTTCTTCGGCCAGAAGCTGATGAAGCTTAAGGGTGTTGGCAGTAACGCTGCCGCCAATGCCCACGTTTGTGTTTTTTATATTCTCGCGGAGATAGCTGACAGCGGCATCGGAGGAGTCAAAGTAGCTCACCTTGTAGCCGCGTTTTTCAAGATTCTTTATAGTTTTGTCAATATTCATATCAGTACCTGCTTTCGTGGCATGATTATATTATTAGCATGATTATACTATCTATCTGCCAAAAAGTAAAAACTATTTTGCGGGCAGTGCAAAATTCTTGCAATTTTCATTTGTGATGATAAAATATAATCACAAAAAACCGAAAGGATGATTTAACTATGCAGGAAGTATATAAGTTTTTGAAAGAGTGCGGCACTTATTATCTGGCAACCGTAGAAGGTGACCAGCCCCGCGTTCGCCCCTTCGGCACAATCGATCTTTTTGAGGATAAGCTTTATATTCAGACCGGTAAGGTAAAGCCCTGCTTCAAGCAGATGGACGGCGCAAAGGTTGAAATTTGCGCTTTTAATGGCGCACAGTGGCTTCGCGTTGCCGCAACTCTGGTGAATGATGACCGCTATGAGGCAAAGGCACATATGCTGGATAATTATCCCCATCTCAAGCGCATGTATGATGCCGCTGACGACAACACCGCAGTTCTCTATCTCAAGGATGCAACCGCAACCTTCTCCAGCTTCACCAGCGCTCCCAAAACCGTTACTTTCTGATTATTCAAGCAGTAAAAAACAGCCGCCTGATGGCGGCTGTTTTTTTTACATATTTCAACTGTTTTTGAAGAAATCTTCGAAATAATCTCTCTCAGCCTGTTCCTCACGGAGCTGAGCAGCGGTTTTTTCGGGAACTTCGGTGACGTCAACTTCCTTGAAATAGCTGACGGCGGGCTTCACGGGGACAGTTTTGGGAGTCGCCATTTCTTCGCGGAGCTGCTCTTCTCTGTCGTAGCGCTCCTGACGGATTTGCTGCAGACGGGCCTGACGGACTGCACGAAGATGGCGGATGCGACGCATGCGATAGTTGATAACAAGAGCAACATATGCGATGACGATAATGATAACTGCCCAGAGTATGAGCTTAAAGGCGGTGCTGTCGGTGGTAGCCTTGATCTGAGCCTTGATATATTCGCCTCTGGAGAGGTCGATGCCGGTGGCGGCTACGAGGTTGACTGTTCCGTAGTTGATGCCGTTTTTGGTGAGGGTGACCTGACCCAGCTTATCTCCTGCGGAGATGGGGGCGAGAATGGGCTCGGTGCCGTCGCCATTATCGTAGCTCACGCTGAGGCTGAAGTTGGAGAGATCGGAGTCATTGGGGAGAAGTGCGGAAATGCCCTTCTCGGGGCGAAGCACAACGCTGTCTGCATTGGCGCCCATTTCAACGGGAAGGCTGGTAACTGCATCGGTGGAGCGGAGAACCTCGCGGTAGCTGAAGTTATTGAAGACCCACTCATAAATTTTGATGGAGTCAGAGAAGTTGCTGTATTCGGGGATGGGGCCGGGCCAGGTTTCGGTACCGCCGAAGACGCTGGCGAGGATATGTATCTTCTCCTTGTTTGCGGTGGAGATGAGGCAGTAGCCTGCTGCGTTGGTGTGGCCGGTCTTCATACCGGTTGCGAAATCATAGAGATACTGACTACCGTAGATGCCGTCGGGATTGATGAGCGCATTGGAGTTTTTCAGAGTGCGCTCGCCGCTGAGGTTGGTTGCGGGGATGGAAATGGTGGGGGTGGAGCACAGAGTCATGAAAAGGTCATGGCGGGATGCTTCAAGAGCTATTTTGCTGAAATCTCTGGCGGTGGTGTAGTGGTTGTCATCGGGGAGACCGTGAGTATTCACAAAATGGGTTGCGTCGCAGCCCAGCTCCTTGGCTCTTGCATTCATCATATCCACGAAATCGGGGATGCTGCCGCCGATGTGCTCAGCAATGATATTGCAGGCCTCGTTTGCGGAGGAGAGCATTGCGGCGTAGAGCAGAGATTCAAGGGACATAGTCTCTCCAACTTTGATTCCGGCAGAGCTTCCGTCGGCAACAAGGTCGAAGGTGACATTTGCGGAAGCGGTAACCTCGTCCATCATAAAGGCATCGCCGTTTTCTATAGCCTCTACAGCCAGCAAAACGGTCATTATCTTTGTGATGGAGGCGGGATAAACCTTGCTGTCTGCATTGCGTTCAAGGAGCACCTCTCCGGTCTCTCTGTCCATTACAAGGACGGAGGGGCAGCTGAGAGCAGGCTCTTCGAGTGCCAGCGCTGTGGGAGCAAGGAAGATGGAGGTCATTATGACCAGAATCAAAAATATAGGCAAAAACTTGATTTTTTTCATATCATTCTCCATAGATTTGTGGTATATTTGTATGTAAAAGGAGAGACTGTTCTTCTCCAAAGAAATCAACGCCAATATTATACGAATTTTTATCAAAAAAAGCAACTGAAATAATTCGGAAAGAGAAGTATTATATGAAACTTTTGAAAAGTGAGAAATATGCTTTGATAATAACGGCGCTGTTTCTTGTGCTTGCTCTGGGCTTTGGTTTCGGTAGCCGGGATAAAGCTTCCAACACCGTGCTTACGGAATTTGCCGTAAGAAGCAATTCGGAGCTGTATGAGCAAGCAGTGGTATCCGCAGAGACGGGAAAAGCGGTGAAGCGGATAAACATAAACACCTGCACAAAGGAAGAACTTGAATCCCTGCCGGGGATAGGTCCTGCTTTGGCGGAGCGGATTATTGAATACAGACGCCAAAACGGTGGGTTTAAGACAGTTGAGGATATAACAAAAGTGCGCGGTATAGGCGCTGCCATATATGAAGATATTTACCGCTTGATATGCACGCAATAAGAGGAGGTCGGGAAAATGAAAATCCTTGTTGTTGACGATGAAAAGCTGCTTGTAAAGGGCATAAAGTTCAATCTTGAAAATGAAGGCTATCAGGTTGATGCCTGCTATGACGGAGAAGAAGCTGTGGAAATGGCAGCTGCGGGCAGCTATGATCTTATCGTTATGGATATAATGATGCCGAAGATGAATGGTCTTGAAGCATGCATGCATATCAGACAAAACTCCATGGTTCCAATTATTATGTTACCCGCCAAGGGCGACGATACGGATAAGCTCATAGGCTTTGAATATGGTGCCGATGACTATATCACAAAGCCTTTCAACATTCTGGAGCTGAAGGCAAGAGTTCGGGCACTGCTGAGGCGAAGCAGCGTCCAAAGCGGAATCTCGGAAAAATCTCAGATAATCGAATTTGGCGACCTTAAGCTGGACAGCCTCCGCCGCGCAGCCTTCAAGAACGATGAGGAGATTGACCTTACCTTGAAGGAATATGACCTTGCGGAGCTTTTTATGAAAAATCCCGGAAAAGTATATTCAAGAGAGAGTCTTCTGGATATTGTCTGGGGATATGATTTTCAGGGTGATGCCCGCACGGTGGACGTGCATATTCGCCGCCTCCGCGAAAAGTTGGAGACAGATCCCGCAAATCCCGCCCATTTCTTCACCAAATGGGGCGTAGGTTACTATTTCAAGACCTGAGTTAAACCATAGGAGGAACTATGGATAAGGAAAAGAGAAAAAGAAAATACAGTGTTCGGGCGACCTTTGTTACCGTCTTTTTCCTCTTCATCGCTCTGTCCATCGGTCTTCTGAACACCTATCCGACAATAAGCTCAAGAGACATCGTTTTTGCAAACAAGCAGGAGACAATGCTCAGCCAGATTTCCGTCATGTCCTCATCCCTGTCGGGACTTGAAAACCTCAGCGTTGAAGGGGTTGACCAGGTCATGGAGCTTGTGGACGTATACGAATTCGACCGCGTTATTGTAACGGATGAGCTTTCGCGGATTTTGTATGACAGTGCCGACCACGGCAAAACCCTTTCCCGCGTGCTTTTCACCGAGGTGTTGGACGCGTTGGAGGGCGAAGTTGTTTTTGCCAGCAATTATGACGGCGATGCCTTCATCAGCCGCGCAGCCTGCCCCGTTGTCAGCTACGGAAATATTATAGGTTGCGTCTATCTGAGCCAGAGTGATATTCAGCAGGCCCAGCTCATAGGAGAAATTCAGGCAAGGCTCCGCAATATATCAATTATTGGCGGTGTGCTGGCCATTGTGGTTATTTTCCTTTTTACCAACGCACTGACAAAACGAATAATAAATCTTGCAGGAGCGGTCCGCAGCGTCCGAGAGGGTCGCTACGGCTACCGTATAAGACCTGAAGGCAGAGACGAGGTTACGGAGCTGACGGAAGAATTCAACGATATGAGCCAGCATCTCCAGGACACGGAGGAGCTTAGAAGACGTTTCGTTTCCGACGCGAGCCATGAACTCAGAACGCCTCTTGCATCCATAAGACTGCTCTCGGACTCTGTTGTTCAAAGCGAGAATATGGACGAGGAGACCATGCGTGAGTTCGTAACGGATATAGGTTCTGAGGCGGAGAGACTCCAGCGCCTAACCGAAAAGCTAATGATGCTCACCAAAATGGATTCCGATATTGAAATTGCAATTTCCGCCGTGGATATGAAAAAGACCGCGGAGAGAACAATTCATCTTCTCGCACCTCTTGCGGAGGCAAGACAGGTAAGCATCAAAACAGAGCTTGCCGAGGGCTGCGTTGTCAGCGCCAACGAGGACAGCCTTTATCAAATCATATTTAATCTTGCAGAGAATGCGATTAAATATAATGTGGATAGCGGAGAGGTATTTATCGGTCTCAGTAAGTCCGATGATATTGTTGAGCTGCGTGTTGAAGACAGCGGCATTGGAATTCCCGAGGAGGACAGAGAAAACATTTTCTCCCGCTTCTATCGTGTTGACAAGGCTCGCTCGAGAGAGGCGGGCGGCAGCGGCCTTGGCCTGAGCATAGTCCATGATGCCGTAATATCCTTTGGAGGAGAAATCTATGTTGAATCCTCCGACATGGGAGGAAGCTGCTTCACTGTGCTCTTCCCGCTTTGGGAGGAGGTGGCTTCCGATGAGTAAGAAAGTTATGGCCTTGCTCCTTGTGCTTTGCCTTCTGCTGGCAGGCTGTGCCTTCGGAGCGGGAGGCGGAGATGCGGAATGGGCAACGGTTTACCGCATTGATAATAATTCCGTTGGAAGCGGTCTCATAAGAGAGCGTATCAACGAGCAAGTGAGCTCTGCCGAAGAAATGCTTGAGCAGCTCAATGCCCGCCCCGAAGACCCGGAAGCCGCGGCATCTCTGCCGGAGGGCGTCAGGTTGAAGTTTCTGGAGTTCAATGAGGGCGTCGTGAAAATTGAAATGAGTCCCGAATATATGTCTCTGACGGCACGGGAAAGGTTTCTGGCGGAAGGCGCTGCGGTGCTGAGTTTGTCCACATTGGACAGTGTTTGCTACGTGGATATAGTCTGTGCCGATGAATTTATCGGAAGATTCGGCGTGGAGGATTTCGAGGAAGCCGATGCCATGTGCGGCGGCTATGAGCGCACCGTAAAGCTCTATCTGCCCGATAGTGAGTGCGAAGCTATTCTACCGCGGAGCATAAGCCTCACGGATAAGGGCGAAGTGGAAGTAGCGGAGCTTATACTGCAGCAGCTGTTTAAGAATATTGGCAACGGAATGGAAAACACAAAAATTCTCTCTGTCTCCATAGAAAACGCTGTGTGCAAGGTTGATCTCAGCGAGGAGTTTTACGGAGCGGAGCCTGCAGGCAGCATAGGCGGCATGGTTATCATTTATTCGATGGTAAACAGCCTTTGCAGATTGAATGCTGTAAATGCGGTGGAGATTAAAATTGAAGGAAATGAAGTCAGCAGCTACGGTGGCTTTATTCCCATGTGGCCTCTCTCCGAAAATATGAGTATGGTCAGATTTGAATAACAATAGGAGAAGAAGTATGAGTTTTTGGCCTGTGCCGGACGTTATGAAGGATAACATCTATCAGATAACGCCAAGAATGTTTCTGAACAGAGGCATAAGGTTTATTATGCTTGATGTGGACAACACCATAGCCCCCTACACCGTGCCAAATGCCACTCCCCGTCTTAAGGCCTGGGTGGAAGAAATGAAGCATGCAGGTCTGGAACTTTTCATCCTCAGCAATAATAAAGGCGAACGTCCGGCGGTGTTCGCCGAAGACCTGGGGCTTGAATACGTGAAGAAGGCGTGGAAGCCCTTTACAAAGGTGGCTCGTCAGGTGCTGGAACAAAAGGGATTTTCCCCGGAGGAAACCGCTGTTATAGGTGACCAGATTTATACGGATACCTGCTGCGGGAAGTGGCTTGGAGCTTTCACCGTGCTTGTTCATCCCATAGAGTTTTCAAACTTTTTTCTTAAACTGAGATATTGGCTTGAATTTCCCTTCAAGCTGAAATACAAATGGAGATTTATGAAATGAAAAATACCGAAAAAATACGCGCAAAGCTCATAGAAGCAGGGCTCGATGCAATAATTCTTTTCTCTGCCGAAAACACCCGTTACGCTTCAGCCTTCCATTTCAGCGACGGTGCCGTTGTGGTCACCCGCGAAAAAAGCTGGCTTCTTACCGACAGTCGTTATATTGAGGCTGCCGGCAATGAGGCTTGCTGCGACGAGATAATCTGCTTCGGCAGAGAGAAGTCCTTCTCCGAATGGGTGAAAACCGCTCTTGAAGGCTGCGACAAGGTAGGCGCCGAGGAAGATTGCCTTGCCTACGGTCAGTGGCAGTATTGGGAGCAGGTGACAGGCAAGAAGCTGCTTCCCGCCCAAAACATTATGGACGCTCTCCGCACCCAGAAGGAAATGTGGGAAGTTGAGTGCATTATTAAGGCACAGGAAATTGCAGAAAGCGCTTTGGACTATGTGCTTGGAATAATCCGCCCCGGTATGAAAGAGCGCGAAATAGCCGCAGAGCTTACCTACCGCATGATGCTTCTTGGCGGCGAGGGCAACAGCTTCGTCCCGATAACCGTCACCGGCGCAAAAACAAGCATGCCTCATGGTGTTCCCGGCGATGAGATAATCAAGACGGGAGACTTCCTTACCATGGACTTCGGCTGCATTAAAAACGGCTACTGCTCCGATATGACCAGAACTGTTGCAATCGGTCATGCCACCGATGAGATGAAAAAGGTCTATTACACCGTTCTGGAAGCCCAGAATGCAGGCATAGCCATCGCCCGCCCCGGCGTGACAGGACTGGATATTCATATGGCGGCCGCAAACGTGATTGCCGATGCAGGTTATGGTCAGTATTTCGGCCATGGCTTTGGTCACGGTATCGGTCTGCAGGTGCATGAGGCACCCCGTGCAGCCCCCGCAAATCCCAATCCCATGCCCGAAGGTGCCGTCATTTCCGCAGAACCCGGAATTTACATCCCCGGTAAGTTCGGTGTGCGCATTGAAGATCTTCTTTACCTCACGGGTAATGGTAATCTCAATCTCACCAAGGCACCCAAGGAACTCATAATACTTTGATGTTGCAAAGGCAAAGCCAATAATGTTAGAATATAGGCAGACCGAATAGGTCTGCCTTATTTCTTTATCGGAGAGCTTTTTATGAAGATATTTGTTCCCGGCAGAACAGAAATAATAGGAAATCACACCGACCATCAGCTGGGCAGAGTTATAGCTTCCGCTGTCAAGCCGGGCATGACGGCCTACTGCCAGCGCCTTGAGGGAAAAACCGCAAGGGTCAAAAGTGGGAAAAGAAGACCCATGATAATGGATCTTGGCGATCTTTCCCCCCGTAATGAAGAGCTGGGCAGCACCCAAGCTCTTATAAGAGGTGTCTGCTGTGCCCTTGAAAAACGTGGCTACAAAGTGGGCGGCTTCACCGCAGAGGTGAACAGCGCCATCCGCTCGGGAGGCGGACTCAGCTCCTCGGCAGCTTTCTGCGTTTTGATGGGGAAAATAATAAGTGTCCTTTATAACGGCGGTAAAATAGACCCCGTCACTCTCGCACGCTGCGCTCAGGAGGCGGAGAATATCCATTTCGGCAAGCCCTCGGGACTTATGGACCAGCTCGCCTGCGCAATAGGCAAGGCGGTTTATATAGACTTTCTCACCGAAGAAATTGTTCCCATAGACTGCGATTTTTCCCGTATGGGTCTTGTCCTCTGCCTGACAGATACGGGTGGAAGCCACTCGAATCTCACTGCGGACTATGCCGCAATCCGCCGGGATATGAGCGCCGTTGCTCAGTCCTATGGCAAAGATTCGCTAGCTTATGTAAACCGAAATGAATTTTACTCCGGAGGATATGAGGATGTTTCCGCTGCTTTGCGGGCGGAGCATTTCTTTGAGGAAAACGAGAGAGTTCCTCTTATGAGAAAGGCTATGGAAGAGCTTAACGGCGAAGAGTGCCTCCGCCTGATGAATCTTTCCGGACGCTCATCCGAGGAAAAGCTTCGGAATATCCGCTGTGCAGCGGGGGATGACAGACTGGAAAAGGGCATTGAGCTTAGTGCGAAGCTTCTTGAAGGCAAGGGAGCGTGGCGAGTCCATGGTGGCGGCTTTGCAGGCTGCGTGCAGGCGCTTGTGCCCGAGGAGCATTTTGCGGCTTATGCAAAGGCTATGGACGCCAGCTTCGGACTGGGAAGCTGCTTCAGAATTATGTAAACTTGGATGAGGAAACGCGAGGGGAGAACCTTGAACGAATTTGCTCTTAAAAATAATATGCTTTTGGGAGTTGCCTCCGCTGCCACACAGGTGGACGGGGG